>JAZSLI010000024.1:0-9903 GCA_045535295.1 Acutalibacteraceae bacterium
CAATAATTCGATTAAGAAATTCACTGAAATAGCTGAAAGAAATACTACCATAAACGTCTTTCCTGCCAATACTGTTTCTCTATAAAGAAGTATATAGAAAGTCATAAACAATGCCGTGTTAAGCAAAGGAACTATTGCAGATGAAATTGCCATAGAAATAACACCCGTTTTACCGTATTTCTTTAAAAGTGCAAACACAAGACCTGCCGCTAAACCGGTGATTATCCTTGGAACAAAACAGGTAACCGTATAAGCTAACGAATTTTCAGTAAAGAGGATAGAAGCCGACGGATCAATCATATAACCGATTCCAAAGGCCTGCAAAAAGCTTGTAAGGCCGAAAACCATACCTAAAATTGCGCCGCCCGATGGACCTGTACATATAGCGCCAAGAGCCACAGGAATAGTCATAAGGGTTATAGAAAACAAGCCTGTTGTTATATAACCCAACGGTGTGAAGTTCATCACAAACATTATAGCTACAAATAAAGCTATTAATGTAAGATGAAATAGATTTGCTTTTTTGTTTGTCATTTCAATTACCTCCGATGCTGCCCATAATGGTGCAGCTCATAATAATATATATGTTATCTGACTTTCGTCAGTTGTTTTTCTCGTATATGGTTTTTAGTCCCTCCAAGAGCAAATTCTCATCATAAATAATGCTTGATTTGCAATGGGTTATTATTTCCTTTGAAAGACCGCCTGTTGCAATAATTGTTGGTGTTTCGCCTAATTCCTGCTCGATTTTTTCAAGAATTCCGTCAAGCATTGAGGCAGTGCCCAAAACCAAGCCCGACTGCATACATTCAACAGTATTCTTACCTATAACCGATTTAGGAGCCTCGATGGGAATTGAGGTAAGCTGAGCGGTATTTTCGGTTAAAGCCTTTAAGGTTAGCCTAACTCCCGCCGCAATAGCACCGCCTAAAAATGCACCGTTTTTATCTAACACGCTAACTGTTGATGCAGTTCCCATATCAATAATTACACAGGGCATTGTATAAGAGGCAATTGCTCCAACCGCACCTGCAACAAGGTCAGCACCAAGCTGAGCGGGATTATCTATTTTAATATCAAGACCCGTTTTAACGCCAGGTCCTAACATTAGCGGCACAATATGACAAAGCTTAGAAACCGCATTACTAACACTTCTTGCAACAGTTGGCACAACCGATGCGATAATACAGTCCTCAACCTCTTCGCTGCCTATTTCATATAAAGAAAGCAAATTTTTAATTTCAACCGCATATTGGTCAGCAGTTTTGGTTTGCTCGGTAGCAAGTCTTGCAGTAAATTCAAGAACATCCCCATCATAAGCACCTAAGGTTATATTAGTGTTGCCAATATCAACTGTTAGCAGCATCATAAGCCCTCCTTAACAATACTCTTTCCAATATATTATATATCTTTTGTTGCAAAAATCAAGAATTTTGTTGACAATGCTTTCAAAAGTTGCTATAATGCTATTTGCTTAATGGAATATTATGTTTTCCGTTAGCTCCTTGCTTCGACTGTGAGCGAAGCCAAAAGTCCAAAGGGAGGTGCAAAAAATGACCGGTAAATATGAAGCAGGCGTTATCTTTTCAGTAGCAAACGGTGAAGAAACAACCGCAGCTTTAAAGGAAAAGATTAATGACCTTATCGCAAAGAACGGTACAATTGAAAGCGTTGATGATTGGGGCAAGCGTCGTCTTGCTTATCTTATCAATGATGAGGCTGAAGGTTACTATGTTTTCTATAATTTTGAAAGTGAACCCAGCTTCCCTGCTGAGCTTGAACGTATCGTAAAGATTACTGACGGTGTTTTACGTGTTATGGTAATCAAAAAGTAATGGAGGAATTTTAAAATGTTCAATTTGGTAGTTTTAACAGGCCGCTTAACAGCAGACCCCGAGCTTAAGACCACTGCAAATGGCTTATCAGTCACAACATTCTCCATTGCTGTTGACCGCCGCTATCGTTCCGGAGAGGAACGCCAAACCGATTTCATCAACATCGTTGCTTGGCGTCAAACTGCGGAATTTATTACAAAATACTTCAAAAAGGGCAATCTCATCGGTATTGAAGGTTCAATTCAAACCAGAAGATATCAAGATAAAAACGGTAACAACCGTGTTGCTTTTGAGGTTGTTGTTAACAATGTTCAGTTTGTTGAATCTAAAAGGGATAATGCCCCCGTTTCTGAGGGCGAACCCGCTTCTTTCAGCAATGCTGATATTGATGACTTTACAGCTGTTGATGATTCTGCGGATTCAGACCTACCGTTTTAATCCGTAAACAAATTTTAATTTAAGGAGGCTTTTAAAATGGATAACGAGAGAAACGAAAGACCTATGCATAAAAAACCTCGTAAAAAGGTTTGTCATTTCTGCGTTGATCGTGTTGAAAGCATTGATTATAAGGATGTAGCCCGTCTTCGCAAGTTCATTTCTGAACGTGCTAAGATTCTCCCCCGCCGTGCAACCGGCACCTGCGCTGCTCATCAGCGTGCATTGACAACCGCTATTAAGCGTGCTCGTCAAATGGCTTTACTTCCTTATGTAAACGATTAATTGCAAGCCAATGCCTGAGGAATTTTCCTCAGGCATTTTTTATTTTTTAGAAATTGTTACCGTTTTGTAACTTTTTTTAATTATTTTGTTATTTTCTCTTGCAAAATGCACAAAAATTGTGTAAAATGGTTATGTATAAATTATTATAGTATATTTGTATATTAAAGGATGTGTATTTTATCTATGTCAAACCATCTTTTCCAAGGTGTTATTCACCAAATGAAAGATTCCATTGAAAGAACCTTTGGTGTTATTGATGAGAACTTTACCATTATCGCTTGCAGTGAATTAGGCAGAATCGGCGAGGTTATGGAGAGCTTCAATATTATCGGTAACGAATTCACCATTAACAACGGTTATTCTTTTAAAGGCTTAGGTGCAACCCAAGGCACAAATTATGTTGTCTTTGTTGAGGGTGATGACCTTCTCGCATCAAAATACGCTTCGGTTATTTCGGTTTCTTTCGCCAACATAAAGTTTTATTATGACGAAAAGTATGACCGTGGCAATTTCATTAAAAACATAATCCTTGATAATATTCTGCCTGGCGATATTTACCTTAAAGCGAGAGAACTTTATTTTAACAGCGATGTTATGAGAACGGTAATATTAATCCGTGCCGAAAATCAGCACGATATTTCGGTTTATGATATTCTTCAAAATCTCTTCCCCGATAAATCGAAGGACTTTATCATAAGCATTAACGAAACCGATATTGCCCTTGTTAAAGAAACCAAGCCTGGAATCGATACTAAAACTATTGAAAGCTTAGCTTCAACCATAGCAGATACCATTTCGGGAGAATTTTATGTTCACGTTAACATTGGTATCGGTACAACGGTTGATAATCTCAAAGATTTAGCTCGTTCCTTTAAAGAGGCTCAGACAACATTAGAGGTTGGCAAGGTGTTTGATACTGAGAAAACCATCATTTCTTATGATAATCTCGGTATTGCCCGCCTTATTTATCAGCTCCCAACCACTCTTTGCGAAACCTTCTTAAAAGAGGTTTTCAAAATGGGCTCAATTGAAAGCTTAGACCAAGAAACCTTATTCACCATTCAGCGTTTCTTTGAAAACAACCTCAATGTTTCCGAAACATCAAGAAGGCTTTTTGTTCATAGAAACACCCTTGTTTACAGACTTGACAAAATCAAAAAGATCACCGGTCTTGACCTTAGAGAATTTGACCACGCTATTATTTTCAAAATAGCTCTTATGGTTAACAAATATTTAAAAAGTAACCCCATTAAATATTAAGAAAGAGATTACTTAAATGGACCAATTAATCAACGAAAACGAAATATTAACACCCGCAAAGCCAATTATTGAGTTTCGCGGCGTTTCCAAAACCTACGCAACCGGCACCCACGCATTAGAGGATGTTAACATCACCATTAATAGCGGTGAGTTTGTCTTTGTTGTTGGTTCCTCGGGAGCAGGAAAAAGTACATTTATGAAGCTTATTATGCGTGAGGAAAAAGCCAACACAGGAAAGATTATGGTTAACGGTTTTAACCTTACTGATATGAAACGTAAGGATGTTCCCATGCTCAGAAGAACAATGGGCATTGTTTTTCAGGATTTCCGCCTGATTCCTAATATGACCGTGTTTGACAATGTTGCATTCGCTATGCACGTTGTCGGCGCTTCAAGTAAGGATATAAGGCGTGAGGTTTCCAAGGCTCTCAGCAAGGTTAACCTTGGTCATAAGGCACGCTCTATGCCGAATCAGCTTTCAGGCGGTGAGCAGCAACGAGTAGGCCTTGCCCGTGCGCTTGTTAACTCCCCCGACCTTATCATTGCGGACGAGCCCACCGGAAACGTTGACCCAAATATGTCTTACGAAATCGTTTCGCTTTTAACCGAAATCAATAAAAAAGGAACAACCATTTTAATGGTAACACACGACCATAACCTTGTTCGTGATTTCAGGCATAGAGTTATAATGCTTGATAGCGGAAGAATTGTTGCTGATAATGCCGGAGGTGCCATGGAATGAAATTTAGCAGTATTAAATACCTGACCGGTGAAGGCCTTAAAAATATATGGATAAACCGCCTTATGTCATTAGCATCTGTTGGTGTGTTGGTCGCTTGTATGATAATAATAGGTCTTGCCATTCTCATTTCTGAAAATGTTTCAAGGGCTATTGGAAATTTAGAGCAACAAAACGTTGTTATGGCCTATATGAAGGACTATACTTGGGCTCTTTACGGACAAAATGATGCTCCCCCCACTCCTGACACCGAGCAGAGCCAAGAGGATACCGATTCGGATGAAACCGAGAATGAGGAAAAGGCTGACGAGTTTGGAATTAAGGATAGCGACTATATTATCCATAACCAAAAAGAAGCCGAAGCACTTTGTAAAGAAATTGAAAAAATAGATAATGTTGCAGAGGTAACGCTCGTTACAAGTGAAGAAGGTCTGGCTTCGGTTACGCAGTCTATGCTTGAAGGTCAAGAAGAGTATTTTGATTTTCTTAAAGAGGAGCACGGTAACCCCATGCCTACCGCCGCAAAAATCAAAATGGAAGATATGTCTAAATTTGATGAAACCATTGAAAAAATCGTCAAATTAAAGGGTGTTGACCATATTCTTTCTTATAGCGACCTTGCTGAGAAAATTACCTCAATTAAAAACGGTTTAGCGGTTGCGAGCGTTTGGATTATCGCAATTCTTATGATAATTTCTTTGGTTATTGTTTCAAATACCATTAGGGTTACAATGTATAGCCGCAAGCTTGAAATCAGCATTATGAAGGCGGTTGGTGCAACCGATTCCTTTGTGAGACTGCCCTTTGTTGTTGAAGGTGTTGTTATCGGACTAATTTCAGCCGATATAGCCCTAATACTTCTCTATTTCTGCTACCGTGTGGCTACCGAGGCGCTTATTTCCTCCTTCACAACCGATATTGTTCCCTATTCTTCAATGTTCTGGGTTTTACAGTTAGTATTCATTGCTATCGGTGTTTTAGCCGGTGTTATCGGAAGTGTCATTATAATCAGCAAATATTTAAAACGTGAAGGCAGTGAATTTGCCGCTATCTAATTTAAAAGGAGACTATAAATGCGAAAACATTTATTTAAGCTTTTTTCCATTTTGATTGCAGTTGTTTTGTTTTTCACCGCTTTACCTATAAGCAGCTCCGCTCTTACCGAGAGTGAAATTCAAAACAATATTAAAGACCTTGAACAACAGTCGGCCGCACTTGAAAAGGAAATTAACCGTTTGCAAGGTCAAATTAATGAGCAAGCTGCTCTTAAAAAGGCTGTTGAGAAAAAAATTGCTATTGTTCAGCAGCAAATTAACCTTTGCAATACTCAAATTTCAAACATCAACGCTTCAATTGCAAAAAACAAGGCTGAAATTGAGAAAACAAACGAACAAATAAGGCAAGATAAATTTGCTTTTCAAAAGCGTTTAAGAGCCATTTATATGAGTAATACAGGCAGTAGCCTGCAAATGATTTTAGGAGCTGAGGATTTTTCAGAATTTCTCCAGCTTTCAGAGTTTACCGCTACTATGTCCGCAAGAGATAAGAAGCTTATGGAAGGCCTTGTTGAATCTATAAAAAAATTAGAGAAGAAGCAAGAAGAAAACAATGTTCTTTTGCAAGAGCAAATTGAAGTTAAAAAGGTTGTTGCCGCCAAACAGCAAGAGCTTCTTACAGAAAGTAACAAAATTCAAGGCATTATTAACAGTATTGACAAGGACCAATCCGCTCTTGAATCAACTAATAAGAATATTGAAACACAAATCAAAAACTACCGTGATACTTTGGCATCCTTAACAAACCCAGGAAACTCGGGCGGTATATATACAGGCGGTGCGTTCTTATGGCCAACCACCTTTTATAGAATTTCGGCAGGCTTTAAGAGTAATGACTCAGTTCATAATGGCAAGCACGATGGTATTGATATTATCGGCTCTTATAGAGGTCAAATTCAGGGTGCACCCGTCTATGCCATTGCGGACGGTACTGTTGATATCTGCAAAGGCGGTTGCCCGCATAACTATCCAAAGTCAAGCGGATGCGGATGTAACGGTAACTTTGGTAACTATGTAAGAGTTAACCACGGTTCAACATACCTCAGTATATACGGTCACCTGCAAACTATTAACACCTCGCTTGGTGCAAGAGTCAAAAAGGGTCAGTTAATCGGTACTGTTGGTTCGACAGGTTGGTCAACCGGTTTCCATCTTCACTTTGGTATCGCAGTTAACGGTAAATATGTTGACCCAATGGATTATTATAGCTAAATTTAATTAAGCCGTCTCCGGCTTTGACGGTGGCGGCTTAAATTTTTGGAGAAAAAATGTTAAAAGTATTTAGAATATTAACAGTTTTTGCGCTTATTTTATGGATGGTTTTTATATTTAGCCTATCCTCGCAAAATGCATCAGAATCCTCTAAAACAAGCGGTTCTGTTATCGTTTCGGTATTAAGGATTTTAGATAGTGATTTTGATGATTTGCCAAAATCAGAGCAAAAAGAAATTGTTTCAAGATATCAGTTTATCATTAGAAAAAGTGCACACTTTGGCGCATATTTCATTTTGGGTGCATTATCCTTTGCAAGCCTTGCAACATATAAAAAACCTAAATTTGCCCTCAAAATATTTCTTTCAACCCTTATATGCCTTGCCTATGCGGTAAGTGATGAATATCATCAAACCTTAATTCCCGGCCGAAGCGGTGAAATCAGAGATGTTTTAATTGATTTATGCGGTTCGGCTTTGGCAATATTCATTCTTACTATAATAGTACTTTTGGCAAAAAACAATAAAACTAATAAAGGGGTCAATGGTATGAGAAAAAAGAAACTCATTGAACTTAATGAAGAGCTTTTCAAACGAAACGAAAATAGCCTTCTTTCTTTGGAAAAGGCAAAGAAAGAAAATGAGCAATTAAAAAAAGAACTTGAAGAAGCAAAATCGGAAATTGAAAGATTAAAAGTAGTTGAAACAAAAACCGAGCCTTTGAAAAATTTAGAACAAAAGGTTATCTCTCAAATTTCTTTGCCCTCCGATACCGAATTTGCAGCCGAAATCATAGGCAAAATCATCGTGAAGTCAACCGAGCATTGCAATGCCCTCACCTGTGACTCAAAGCCTACCGATAATAAAGAGCTCGTTAACCTTATCCTCGGCAGAACCGAGGTTGCTAAGGCAGAAATTCTTAATATTGTGATGAGCGAAATGTCCTTTGATATGAAAAAGGTCGCCATTCTTGACGAGCAAAAGGCAACCGAGGATTATTTCCTTAGCGTAATGGCACAAAAAGACTGAAATTTGTTATTTTTTTCACATTTTTCTATTGTTTTTTTAGGTGTTATTTGATATAATATTTTATGTGTGACAAGAATGTCAGCAAATTTGAAAGGAGTACATATATGAACTATTCAAGAGAAGTTGAAAATATGTGTCCACTCGCTAAGGGCGCATATCACGGCCCTGCTCCCATCCCCGAGGAAGGAAAATGGGTTCAGGTTAAAGAGGTTAAGGATATTTCCGGCCTTACTCACGGTGTGGGTTGGTGCGCTCCCCAGCAGGGTGCTTGCAAGCTTACACTTAATGTTAAAGAAGGTATTATCGAAGAAGCTCTCGTTGAAACCCTTGGTTGCTCGGGTATGACCCACTCGGCAGCAATGGCTTCCGAAATTTTGGTTGGTAAAACTCTTTTAGAGGCTTTAAATACTGACCTTGTTTGCGATGCTATTAACACCGCTATGCGTGAGCTCTTTTTACAAATTGTTTACGGACGTACTCAAACTGCTTTCTCTGAAAACGGTTTGCCTATCGGCGCAGGTCTTGAAGATTTAGGTAAAGGTCTTCGTTCTCAAACAGGAACCACCTATGCAACAAAGCTCAAAGGTCCCCGTTATCTCGAGCTTGCCGAAGGCTATATAACCAAAATTGCTGTTGATAAGGACGGCGCTATTACCGGTTATAAGTTTGTTCACTTAGGCAAAATGATGGATATGATTAAAAAAGGTATGGACGCTAACGAGGCTTTACAAAAAGCCAGCGGCCAGTACGGACGTGTTGATGACGCTGCTAAGCTTATCGACCCCCGTGAAGAATAATAAGGAGGAAATGAATAATGGCTTTATTTGAAAGTTATGAGAGAAGAATTGACCAAATCAATGCGGAACTCGCAAAGCACGGCATTTCTTCCATTGAAGAAGCAAAAGAAATCTGCGATAAAGCAGGTGTTGATGCTTATAAAATCGTTAAAGATACACAGCCCATTTGCTTTGAAAATGCTTGCTGGGCTTACATCGTTGGTTGCGCAATAGCAATTAAGGATGAGGTTAAGTCTGCCGCAGAAGCAGCCGAGAAAATCGGCCTTGGACTTCAATCCTTCTGCATTCCCGGCTCCGTTGCTGATGACCGTAAGGTTGGTCTTGGCCACGGTAACCTCGGTGCAATGCTTTTACGTGACGAAACAAAGTGCTTTGCCTTCTTAGCAGGTCACGAATCCTTTGCAGCAGCAGAGGGTGCTATTGGTCTTGCAAAGAGCGCTAACAAGGCTCGTAAAGAACCCCTTAGAGTTATCCTTAACGGTCTCGGAAAGGATGCTGCTAAGATTATTTCAAGAATCAACGGTTTCACCTATGTTCAAACCAAGTTTGATTATTTCACAGGCGAATTAAGTATTGTTGAAGAAATCGCTTATTCCGATGGTGAGCGTGCAAAGGTTCGTTGCTACGGTGCGGACGATGTTCGTGAAGGCGTTGCTATAATGCATAAGGAGGGTGTTGACGTTTCTATTACAGGTAACTCCACCAACCCCACCCGCTTCCAGCACCCCGTTGCAGGTACTTATAAGAAAGAGTGTATCGAACAGGGCAAGAAGTACTTCTCAGTAGCATCGGGCGGCGGTACAGGACGTACTCTCCACCCCGACAATATGGCAGCAGGCCCCGCTTCCTACGGTATGACCGATACCATGGGCAGAATGCACTCCGATGCTCAGTTTGCAGGCAGTTCTTCCGTACCTGCCCACGTTGAGATGATGGGCTTTTTGGGTATGGGTAATAACCCCATGGTCGGCGCATCCGTCGCCGTGGCAGTTGCCGTAAATGAGGCTATAAACAAGTAAATAATTAGTTTGTTAAAACAGGTCTGATGTATTATCATCAGACCTGTTTTCATCATTGACACATAGTGGCAAAATAAAGTATTCTATGCATATCAAAAGTTTAAGGAGAGGCTATGAGTACGGTAATTTTGTCCTGCACATCCCTTGCGGATTATGTGGCTGCGGCGCAGCAGAGCGAGGGTACGGCTTATCCGGTTATCACGGTGGAAAAAGCAAACCACAAAGAGCCTGAGCAGAT
>JAZSLI010000018.1:0-13638 GCA_045535295.1 Acutalibacteraceae bacterium
ACCTGTTTTTTCATGGAGTCAATTATTTGCGTATTCAATTTCGGATCTGTGCAGATCTCCATGAAATATTGTAGGCCAAGCAATACATATTTGCGGCACCAAAGATCCCATCCATGGAATTCTGCCTCTACCGTATAGGAGGAGATCCGGCCCAGATCATCGACGGCCGTCAACATGTCACGAACTGTTTCGGTCAGGGCATCATACAGCTTGCTGTCCCGGGTACAGGAATATACAAAACACGCGCCGCGCATCATTTTACCCCAAAATTCGCCACGCCAACCGGCATCCGCAACATCAGGGTTTGTGCGGAATTGTTGTACAAACAATTTCCACATTTGCGCATCTCGAAGCTGCATATCGGTAATAATATTTAAGCTTTCATCAAGCCAACCGTCAAATTTTCTATCCTTGATTACATCGAAAAATTTATCGGTGTCAAGGCGAGGATAATTTGCAGTTTGTTTATCGTAAAAATTCATAATAATTAAACCTCCCAAAAGGTAGTTTATTTAATTTAAATATAATATACGGTATACAAAAAGTCAATTAAAAATCGGCTAAAAACAAAATGTATAGAAAATAATAAAACAGTGTGATATAATATATTAAATGTTAGCAAAGGGAGGCGATAATTTGAAGGTAAAAGGTCTTTTAAAAAGTCCTATAATACTATTGGTTTTAAGCGCCGTTTTGTCCGCCGTATCATTTACTTTTGAAAATTTATTTTTAATTTCTTGGGTATCGTTTTTACCGCTTTTTTATGTTATCGCCAACAATAAAAATATCACGTTTATTCGAACCGCACTACAAGGTGTTGTATTTGGATTTGTGTATCACGTATGTGTGTATTATTGGTTCGCGTGGTTTTATCCGCTGGAGTATGTGGATTTTACAAACAAAACCTCAATAGCGGTAGTGTGTCTTGCTGTATTGGGGATTAGTATCGTACACGGTGCGCTTTGGTGCATACCGTTTATATTAGGTTTTTTTGCAAAAAGAATAACAAACAGCCGCGTATTTTGTTTTGCTACGGTAATCGTTGGTATAATGATTGCGCAAAAACTTACACAACTCGGCGAGCTGTCTTTTCCTTGGGTGAGAATAGCGCTTGGGCAATACAAGGCTACCGCGCTGATACAGTCGGCATCAATATTTGGTATAGACGGGGTAGATATATTAATTTTGGTGTTCAATGCTTTGCTTACGGTAGGTGTACTTTCTTGGGGTAAAAAAAGAATTTTTGCTTTAGGTGTGGCGTCGGCGATTTTTTGCGCTAATTTAGGTTTTGGTATAATACAACTTAATAAAAATGAAGAAACAAAACCATTAAATATAACTACTGTGCAAGGTAGTGTTGATAAACAACAAAAATGGTCGGGTGACGGAGATAAAATTTGTTTTGAGGTGTATACCGCTCTTACAAAGGAAAATATAACCGAAAACACTGATTTAATTATATGGCCCGAAAGCGCAGTGCCTGTCGTATATAGTTCGCTATCAAAGCTTAAAACGTATAAACAACTCTCACAAGAATTAGACGTACCCGTACTTGCGGGCGTGCTGTTAAAAAATGGCAGCCCCAACACAAACAGCGCCGTGCTTATCGACCAAAATGGTAATATTACCAACTATGCAAAAAGGCAATTAGTGCCGTTTGGCGAATATATGCCGTACAAAGCGGTTTTGTCACGGCTTTTTCCGTATTTAGACGACCTGAATATAATAGAGGATGATTACGTATCGGGCAACAGCACCGCAATTATGCAAGTAAACGGTGGGAAAATCGGCAGCATAATATGTTTTGAAAGCATTTATCCTCACCTCGCAAGGCAAAGCGTTCTTGACGGGGCGCAGATGCTGGTTGAACTTACAAATGATTCGTGGCTTGAGGATTCGCCCGCAATAAAACAGCATTTGGCGCATGGCGTTTTTCGCAGCATCGAAAACGGTCGATACCTTGTGCGTAGCGCCAATTCGGGCATTTCGGCGGTGATTGACGACAAGGGACGAATTAAATCTCAGCTTGATGTAAACGAACAAGGTGTTATAACCGATACGGTTTATTTAAAAGATAATCAAACCTTATACACAAAAACAGGCGACGTGATTTTCCCAATATGCTGTGCAACGGTTTTAATTTGGTTTATAGTATTGTTAATAAAACGCAAAAAATCGACGGACAATTAAGCCCGTCGATTTTTTTATAGAAATTTAGAAACTATATTGTGTGTTATTCACGGTGAAGCTGAAGACTATTCAAGAGGCAATATCGCTATTGCGTGTTGCTCGGAAATGGTATATATTACTGCTAATTTACCATCTTCAATGCGTACTTCTACGCTATCCCAATCAACTTTTGTTTCGTCTGAATGTTCTTTTATTTTAGCGTCCATATAGTTTTTATCAAAATCTATATTTTTATTATCAAATATATGCGTATTGTCGCTTAAATAAACAATATCTCCAGCGTAACCCACTTTAATTCCGTATATATCGCTAGATGGATAGCCACCAATATACCTAGTAAAACAAAAATAATAACCTTTATCACTTTCTTTGGAAAAATCCATAGTATACTCTTCTATATTGCATTTTGTTGCAACATATTCCGCGGCTATTTTTTGTGCCGTTGTTTTATCAATACTTGCAACGGTTTTTTCGGTAACGGCAGAATCCATAACTGCATATCTTAATTTACCGTTATCGGTATTGTACGCAAACTCATCTCCAATAGAATTTTTATATATTATTCTTTTATAATCTGCTGTAGAATCCACCTCAGAAAAAGTAAGACTGTAGGATTTATCTTTTATTAATTCTTGTTTATTTAATTTAAATTCTACAGATGTTTCAACATATTTAGCTATCTCGGACATTACGGCTTTATTCTCTTGCGACAAAACATCAATCTGTTCTTCCGGCTGTATGAATACATCATTTGCTTGTGATTTATCTTCTTGTTCTGCAACTACCATATCCGATTCTAAAGTTGATGGGTAATTTTTTGGTTGTTGCTCACATGATGTAAGTAAAAAAATCAAAGCCAAGATTAACAATTTTGTTGTTTTTTTCATAATCACATACCCCCTTCAATTATACAGTACGTTTTTTTACCTGCGAAGTCACATTTATATACTTAAAATTTAAAAAAATTAACATAGGGACTGATATGTTGGACTGTTCTTTGATTGAGCTATTCTAATTTCAAATAGCAAAAAGCGACCTGTAAAAATGAACAAGTCCAGTAAAAACGGACAATAGAAAAAAAGAGCCCCCTATGGTAGAATAAAAGAAACTACCATAGGGGGATTTTGTATGCCAAGAGAATATAACCATATTGAAAATTATGAAAAAGAAATATTGGAATTAAAATCACAAGGTTACACACTACGTGCTATCGGGGAAAAGTTTGGTTTCACATACAAACAAATGCACAACTTCATTACAAGATATAATGCAAAGCAACGCAAACGAACAGCAGGAATAATGTCAAAACCAAAAGGCAGACCGAGAAAAGACGGAACAGCATTACCGCCATCAATACAGCAATTAAGTAAACTTACACAATTGCAATACGAATTAGCTATGAAAAAACGTCACATAAAGCGATTAGAAATGGAAAACGAATTGATGCGGGATTTTCTCTCGTTCACCGAAAGGAAGTGAGGACAAGCGTAAAATATATGGTAATCTACCGTCACAAAGATAAATATTCAATTAGTGAAATGTGTCGGTTCTTCAAAGTATCAAGAAGTGGGTATTATGACTATATTAAAAGAATGTATATACCTGCATGGGATTTACCGTTGGCAGAAAAAATACAAGAATGTCAAAACGAGTGTGGCAAGACATACGGATACCGCAGAGTACATATATGGCTCGAAAGACAAGGTATTTATCGTAATCCTAAGACAGTGCTAAGGGTTATGCAGAAATATGGATTACTCTCGGTAGTTAGAAGAAAGAAATACCGCAATTACGGAGATTATTTGCACAAATATCCCAACTTGCTTAATAGAGATTTTTCTGCTGAAAGACCGAATCAAAAATGGGTTACTGACATTTCATACATACACACAAAACAGGGCGTTTTGTACTTATCCATCATCCGAGATTTGTATGACAATAGTATTGTCGCATTCAAGACCGGTACTGAGTAAAACATAAATCTTGTATTAAGCACAATCAGAGCAGCAAAGAAAAAGGAAAAGGTCACCGCAGAGTTGCAGCTCCACAGTGACCAAGGCTTTCAGTATACCTCACAAGCGTACTTCAAGCTAACACAATCATACGGCATTACGCCATCAATGTCAAGACGTGGTAATCCTTACGACAATGCTTTAGCAGAAAATTTCTTTTCAATTCTCAAAACAGAGTGCGTTTACCGAACAAAACTTCAGACCTATGAGGAGGCTCGCCTCCTCATAGATGAATATATACATTTCTACAACAACCAAAGAATACAACTAAAAACAAAACTGACACCACTTGAAAAGCGATGTCAGTATGCTGCTTAAAATTTAATTTTATCTACCATAGGGTCTGTTTTTGTACTGTCCGCACAAATTGGGGCAGTCCATAAGAGAGCGTATCCGTTATTTTTTTACTTTAAGACCTCTAATATTTCCTTTGCGCTGTTTAAAACCATTTGAGGCTTTTCATTAGAGCTTTCTAATATCTTATAGGTTGTTTCCCCACTCATAACAAGTATGGTCACACAGCCTGCATTAATACCGCTTTTTATATCGGTATAAATTCTATCACCCACAACTGCGGTCTCGCAAGGAGAAACTTTTTCCTTTTGCATTGCAAGCTTTGCCATTAAGGCATCGGGCTTTCCTATAACAATTGGTCTTTTACCTGTTGCATTAAAAACCATATCGCAAACGCTTCCGCAATCAGGAACGAAGCCAAACTCGGTTGGGCAAACATAATCGGGATTAGTTGCGATAAAGGGAAGCTCCTTTATGGTTAACATATAGCAAACATCATAAAGCTTTTGATAGGTAAGCTCGGTATCATAACCCATTACTATACATTCGGTATCCTCAGTGCTTTCGGTAATCAAAAAGCCTTCCTTTCGCAGTTCCTCTTTTAGCGACTCGGTTCCGCAAACATAAAGCCTTGCATTTGGATAATTATTTCTCAAATAATATGCAGTTGCTTGAGATGAGGTTATAAAATCGTTATATTCACTTTTAATACCAAGCTTTTCGAGCTTTTTTATATAATCGGTAACGCTTTTTGAGGAATTATTAGTCATAAACAAATATTTCTTGCCCTGCTTCTTTATAGTTTCAAGAAGCTCACAGGTAAAATCAAAAAGCCTATTGCCTAAATAGAGCGTACCATCCATATCAAAGAGAAAAAGCTTTATATCTTTAATTTTATTTTTCATTTTTATATCCTTGCAACGCCGGTTTGCTTTGCAACCCGTGCTACTGCGTCAGCAACAACCTGCGCTACCCTCTTATCAAGAGCCGAGACAATAATGTTTTCCTCAGTTATTTCATCATCGGGGATAAGCGAAGCTAACGCATAAGAGGTTGCAACCTTCATTTCTTCGTTTATGCATGTGGCTCTACTATCTAATGCGCCACGGAAAATTCCGGGAAAAGCAAGAACATTGTTGATTTGATTTGGGAAATCAGAGCGACCTGTTCCAACAACTCTTGCGCCCGCTTTTTTTGCCAAATCAGGCATAATTTCAGGAGTTGGGTTAGCCATTGGGAACAAAATAGAATCGTGAGCCATTGATTTTACCATTTGCTCATTAACAAGGTTAGGAGCCGAAACGCCAATAAAAACATCTGCTCCAACCAAGGCATCGGCTAAGTTACCCTTTTTATGTTCTAAATTTGTAACCCTTGCGATTTCCTCTTGGGCTGCATTGTTATTTTCATCGCCCTCGCAAATAATGCCAAAGCGGTCACAAAACACAATATTCTTAACGCCAATATTCATAAGATGCTTGCCTATGGCAATGCCGGCAGAGCCTGCACCGTTAATAACAACCTTAACCTTATCAATTTCCTTTTTAACAAGTTTAAGGGCATTAATAAGTGCTGCCGCAACAACTATTGCTGTGCCATGTTGGTCATCGTGAAAAATCGGAATATCGCAAATTTCTTTAAGCTTTTTCTCAATTTCAAAGCATCTCGGTGCCGAAATATCTTCTAAATTAATTCCGCCAAAGCTGCCCGAAATAAGATAAATGGTACGAACTATTTCATCAACTTCCTTGCTTTTTACGCAAATCGGGAAAGCATCAACATCAGCGAATTCCTTAAATAGTGCGCATTTTCCCTCCATTACGGGCATTCCCGCCTCAGGACCAATATCGCCCAAGCCTAAAACAGCAGTGCCATCGGTAACAACTGCAACTAAATTTGAGCGACGGGTCAACTCATAGGATTTATTTATATCCTTGTTTATCTCTAAGCAAGGCTCAGCAACACCGGGTGTATAAGCAAGCGAAAGGTCTTCCCTTGTGTTAATGCTCGCTCTCGAAACAACCTCGATTTTTCCCTTCCATTCGTAGTGCTTTTTCAAAGATTCCTGCCTAATATCCATTTATTAATCCTCCCAAGGGAATTTATACTGTGTAAGCCCTAATTGGTCTCTAACCTCTATAATCTCTTTTTGAACCGATTCGTTTATCGGCACTCCGTCCTTTCGGGCAAGTCTTATCTCATATTCTTTCTCGCCTGCGGTGTAAATCCTCTCGGCACCAGGCGCTTTTTTAGAAGCTCTCATGCTTCTTGAAATTTCGCCTGCTTTTTTTCTTGCAAGCTCCTCACCTAAGAAATGGTCGGTATCTATGGCTATAAACCAATGACCGAGCCCATAAGGGCGGATATTTCCGTTTTCATCCTTGCCATCAAGTGCTTTACCGTATGCACCGTCCTGCAAAATTGAAGAAAAAAATTCAACCGCCAAGGCAAAGCCATAACCCTTATAACCGCCCAAATCCTCACCAATTCCACCAAGAGTTGTGAGTGCTGCTGTTCCACCGCGAATTTTTTTAAGCGCAACGCCTGCATCACCCTCAACAGCAGAGCCATCATCAGCAATTATTGTTCCTGGGTTAACCTCGTGACCAATTCTCTCATAATACTCAACTTTACCGTTTTGGGTAATTGAGGTTGCGCAGTCAAAGTTAAAATCAAATTCCTCATCGGTTGGAACGCCTATTGTAAAAGGATTTGTTCCAAACATTCCTTCAACACCATGGGTTGGAGCAACCGAAGGCCTTGCATTAGTTCCGGTCATACCGATACAACCCCTTTTGGTTGCCATTGAGCTATAATAACCTGCTATTCCGTAATGGCAGGAATTTCTAACAACAACCATTCCCATACCAAATTCCTTGGCCTTTTCAATAGCCATACTCATAGCCTTAAACCCGATTACCTGTCCCATTCCGTTATGGCCATCAAGCACTGCGGTTGTCGGTGTTTCCTTAATAATTTCAATTTCCGTAACCGGATTTTGAATTCCCGCCTTAATTCTATCAAGATAAATAGGCTTGAAGCGGTTAACACCGTGAGATTCTATTCCTCTTTTATCAGATTCAAGAAGAACATCAGCGCAAATCTCAGCATCCTTTCTCGGAATTCCGTAACCAACAAAAGCATCAATTACAAAATTTGTTATTGTTTTCCAGTCTACGATATTTGTTTTCATTTTTTCTCCTCCAAAGGTTATTTTATCAAATAATATACTATAATTCAACAACAATTAATTGTATATTATAAAAACAATTTTAAATTTCCTATTCAAACTCTGCGTAAACAACATTTTCCATCTCTAAAAGAATAGTTATGTCAAACGTTTGTTTGGTATCAATAGTCAGATAAATTCCCAAATTCCCCGAATAGTTGCTTTTTGGCGGCAAAATATGAAAATCTACCACTTTTTGAGTTTTACTTTTGATTTCATCTATTATTTGATTAGTTTTATACATATTATCTATTTCAAGGTAAACACTTCCGTTTACCTTTTTATTCTTCTCAAATTTGCCGAGAAGAATAATAGCAATAAAATATAACAATGCCACAACCGCTGCACCCCAATAAAATCCGCATCCGATTGCAATTCCAATAACACTCGTTGTCCACATACCAGCGGCTGTTGTGAGGCCCATTATTACATTGTTGTTCTTTAAAATTATCATTCCGGCGCCTAAAAAGCCAACACCCGAAACAACCTGAGCAGAAAGTCGCAAAATATCACCGTTATTTGCAAGAGTTTGATGGGCATATAAGCCTATCATTGATGTTAGTGTTGAGCCAAGACAAACAAGAATATGAGTTCTCATGCCAGCTGCTCTACCGTGATGTGCTCTTTCGCTTCCAATAATAGCTCCCACAATTACAGCTACTAAGGCTCTTATTACCACTTGTACTGCAAAATTCATAAACACACCTCCAAAAAATAGAACAGGACGAAAAAGCAGATATAATTCTGCTTTTATCCTGTTCTCTTATTCTCTACCAGTTACTGAATTTTATTTAAAAAAGTTATATTATGAATACCAAAGTGTGCTAACTCCTGTTGAAACTGCAATAGCACCTTGATTTAAGGCTTCAACAACCTCTGCCTTTGTTTCAATAAGTCCTCCCGAAATGAGAGGCACCGATGCCTTGGAAAACCTTTGAATAATCTTACCTATAACACCGGGCATTATTTCGATAATATCAGGTGAGCTATTGTTTAGCATATCGCTTATACTCTCTATTCCTTGCGTATCATAAGCAAAAAATCTCTGAACAGTTAAAAGCCCTGAATCCTTTGCCATTCTAATTAACATTGCCTTAGTGGTTACAAGGCCATCTGCTCCACACTGTGCAAGATATTCTATGCCTGATTTATCCTTTCCCAAGCCTTCGGTTAAATCCATATGCACAAAGATATATTTACCGCTTTTATGCGCCGCCTCTATTCTTTCACTAAGGGTTAAAATATTTGCTCCAAGCAAAAATATAACCTCAACGGGCGAATTTAGAGCTTCATTAAACAACTTATCATGCACCGAGGCTATTACAGGACAACTTTTCAAAGAATCGTAAATTGCTTGTTTATTCACCATAACGCTTCTCTTTTCTTTTAAAAAAATAATAGCAAAAGAACACAAATTCGCATTCTTTTGCTATACTCTAAATCTCTAATTTTATTATAGTACCATTTTTTTCATTTGTCAATGCTTTTTTGACAGCTTTTACAACTTTTAAAAAGCTTATCAATATCAAGCTCCCTATTCTGCTCGTTTTTAATAAAATCAGTTATTTTGAGAAATTTTTTTGAAACCTTCTCTGCATAATAAGCCTTCATTATACTTCTTTGAGCTGCGATATGCAGGGTGCTTCTTAAAATACCGTCCGCCAAAGCAATATCATTTTCGGGATGTATATATAATATCTCTATTTTGTCAACGGTTAACTCATATAAACAAAAACCTAAAACCTCATCATTTGAAACCGCAGTAAGACAACCGCAATTTTCATTAAAAGCAAGGCCAACATTACAAAAATATTCTTTAATTTGTTGCTTTTCGCCAATCGGGGATAAACTAATCATTTTAACTTTCCTTTTGATTTGTACTTATATTTGTTAAGCGGCGCATTTCCCTTTCATTTAAGGGGCGCCATTTACCTTGGGGAAGCATACCAAGCTTAACCCCTGCAATTTCGGTTCTTTTAAGCCTTAAAACCTTTAAATTAACTGCCTCGCACATTCTTCTTATTTGGCGGTTTCTACCCTCGTGGATTATAAAAATCAAAACCGTTCTATCAGCCTTTTTCTCGGCAATAAAAACATCGCACGGCAGGGTTTTGCTACCGTCAAGCTCGATTCCCTCTCTTAATTTTATCAGCTTCTCGTCACTTACCTCGCCCTCAACTGTAACTCGGTAGGTTTTATTAACATGAGCCGATGGATGTGTTAAGTTATTGCAAAATCCGCCATCGTTAGTCATAATAAGCAGACCTTCGGAATTTTTATCAAGCCTTCCCACAGGGAAAAGCTTAACCGGTGCATCCTTAACCAAATCGGTAACACACTTGCGGTCAAGCTCATCCTTGGTTGTTGTTACGAAGCCTCTCGGCTTATGAAGCATTATATACATTTTTTCACTGCTTGCAACAACTGTCTTGCCCGAAACGGTTACCTTATCTCTTTTTGGGTCAACCTTGCTGCCTATGGTTGCTACACGACCGTTAATTTTTACCTTCCCCGCCGCAATAAGCTCCTCAGATTTTCTGCGTGATGCCACAGAACATTCCGAAAGAAATTTTTGCAATCTTATTTTATTATCCTTCATTTACTTCTCCCACATACCTCTAAATATATATAGTATATTTTTCTTTATAGAATCAAAAAAGCTTAGTTTAGCAGTCTTGACTTTAATATCAGTTTTAGCGCATATATCAGCCTTTCCTATGATTTGCCCGCTCTTTTTATAAATCACGCTACCTATTTTTTGATTTTTCTTTATAGGCGCATAAACAAAATGTGGCAGGTTAATCTCGGTCTCGTAGCCCTCAGCATCAAGCGAATAAACCGAAAATGGCTCTATATTAACCTTTAAAATATCAGACGTGCCGCTTATAACCGGCACAATATATGATTCATCTACACCAAAAATATTTTCCTTTAAAACCGAAAACCCATATTCAAGCATTTGCTTATGGCTTTGCCAATCATTCGGGTCGTTAAGTGTTACAGCAATAACAGTTTTACCGTCTCTTTTTGCTGCCGAAACAAGACATCTACCTGATTTCTTTGTAAACCCTGTTTTAACACCTATTGCACCATCAAAGCTATTCAAAAGCTTATTATGATTAGTTAAGGTTCTTCTATATGGCGGGTTGCCATAATTAAGTGTTGCAGTTTTAGAGGCCGCAGCCGCCGCAAAAGCTTCATTTTTTATAGCAGTCGCCGCAAGCCTTGCTAAATCGTAGGCCGTAGTGTAATGACCTTCTGCATCAAGACCTGATGGGGTTACAAAATTAGTGTTTTCAAGGCCTAATTCTTTTGCCCTTTGATTCATCATTTTAACAAAACCATTAATCGTTTTGCCAAGGGTGAAGGCAACAACATTCGCTGCATCATTACCCGATGCCAAAAGCAACCCGTAAAGCAAATCGTGCAAGGTTACCTTATCTCCCGCTAAAAGTCCCATTGATGAACCCTCAACACGAAGCATCTCAGCGGTTACGGTTATTTCACGCTCGAAATCACCGTGTTCACATAAAAGCAAGGCAGTCATAATTTTTGTTGTGCTGGCCATTGGAAGCTTTGTTTCCTGATTATGCGAATAAATAACCTCTAATGTATCGGCATTAATTATAATTGCAGCCTTAGCAGAATCCGCTAAAGCTGACACATTAACAGGCATTAAAAGTATTAACACCAAAACAACACAAATTAACCTTTTCAAAAAGACCACCCCACCTTAATTTTATTAAGCTGGGCTTAAATCTATTACTTGTTTTCTTCCTTTTTAGGAAAAAGCTCTTTTGCCTTATCAATTATTTCGGGTGCCATTGAAATGGCCTTTTCAACCGTTGTTAGTTCGTTATAAACGGGAAGCATTTTAACATCCCCGCCCGATATAACAATAAAAGCAATAGGTGAAACGGTGACACCTGCACCACCGCCACCGCCAAAAAGCTCTTTATTCATTTTTGTTGGAAAATCGCTGCCGCCAGTTGCCAAGCCAAACGCAACCTTTGAAACAGGAATAAGAGTAATGCCGCCGATTTCTTTGGGTGTTCCGGTTATAATGTCGGCATCAACCATTGCTCTTAGCTTTTCCATTGTAACATCCATTAAGCCCTTAATATTGTTTTCGCTCATTATTTTTCCCTCTTTATATTTTATTTTCAGAGTATATTATATGAAAATTATTGCTTTTTATCGAAATAATTAGGTATCGGCCTGCTCTGTTATTTCTAACTGCTCGCCAACATCACTAACCTCATTACCCGTTTTTGGAAGCTCGGGAAGCTCACTTAAATCACTCAACCCGAAACAACGCAAAAAGTTCTTGGTTGTTCCATAAAGTAAAGGCTTTCCGGGAAGCTCTAATCTTCCCCTTTCCTCAACAAGACCCTTTTCAATAAGGGTTGTTACAACACTTGAACAGTCAACCCCTCTTACCTGCTCTATAAAGGACTTAGTAACAGGTTGGTTATAAGCCACAACCGCCAAAACTTCAAGTGCGGCAGGTGAAAGCGGTGTTCTTCGGCGTAAATCAAATGCCTTTTTAATGTAATCAGCATATTTTTGCTTGGTTGCAAGCTGATAAGTATTTTCCATTCTAACGAGCTGTAAGCCGCTCTCGTTTTTCTCCATTTTATTCTTTAAAAGCTCCATCGTTTTAACAACATCTTCGGGAGATATTTCAAACACCTGCGAAAAACGTTCAATGCTCATTGGCTCTCCGCCCGCAAAAAGCACAGCCTCAAACGCTGTTATCAATTCTCTTGTTTTCATCTGTTTTTATGCCCCTTAATAAGTGTTATTTCTTGTTTTTCACCGTCACCGTCTATCCTAACTCGGTTTGCCTTGCAAAGCTCAAGCACCGCTAAGAAGGTTGCCACTAATTCCGAACGACTACCCGCAGTTTTATAAAGTGAATTGAGCTTTTTTTTGCCAAACATTAGATTTCTTATAACAAAAACTATTTTGGTTGAAACTGCAACTATCTTTTTTGCAACAATTTTGGTGAATGGTGCAGTTGAGGGAGGAAGTCTTCTCTTTCCCCTTCCTACCGCCGCCATATAAGAAATATATAAAATATCCTTTTCGTGAACAAGCTCATAGGTTTTTGGAAAATCATATTCAGTGGGGGTTCGAACATATAAATCAAAGCCATCCTGCATAGTTGAGAGTTGCTTTGCCACCTGCTGACAAACCATATATTCCAAAAGCTCGCCCGTTAATTCCTCTTTTAGCTTCACTATTTCATCGTGTCGGGGTAAAAGACTAACCGTTTTTATATAAATAAGCCGTGAAGCCATTTCAAGAAATTCACTGCTAAGCTCCATCTCGTCCTGCTCGAACAGTTTGATTTGCTCTAAATATTGGTCAATAAGAACGGTTAGTTCAATATCATAAATATTAAGCTTGTTTCGGGCAATTAACTGCAAAAGCAGGTCAAGCGGACCCTCAAAACCTTCAAGCTTATAAGATAATGTGTTTTCCATTTGTTCTCCTTAGCCAAAGCATTTAAACTCGAATCAGATTTTGAAACAAGTATTTTTTGCTTTGCTTTGTTAAAATACTCGTAAATCCGTTAGGATTTACTGTGTTTTGTGCCTCGCACATCAAAAAATCCTTTATTTACAAAATTCTGCGACCTTAAAGGTGTGGTTTTTTGTTTGGATTTTGGCGAAGACAAGCACATAAGGCTAACGCCTATGTGTGCGAATGAGCTAAAAGACATCTAAAAACCGCCCTTTAAGGCTGGTTCGGGTTTAAATGCTTTGGCTAAACGAAAAAGATGAGCTTTTGTTTGTTAAGCAATTTAGATACCCCTATTTTGAAGAGGTACTTGAACTGCCTGCGGGCAAGCGCAACTCAACGCTTAAAAACCCTTTGGAATGTGGGAAAAGAGAATTAAAGGAAGAA
>JAZSLI010000059.1:0-28974 GCA_045535295.1 Acutalibacteraceae bacterium
CAAAAAATCGACTTGTTTTCACAAGTCGATTTTTTTATCCATTGCAAAAGCAATGATATATCATCACGCAACACCTAATATTATCTTTCTATTTTTATACTCAAAAGAGACATTTTGACAAATTTAAAAGACATATAACACTTGAAGACAGGTGCCTTTTGAAATATAATCACAAGTAGGAGGTTGATAATATGATAGACATTCTAAAAATCCCTTGTGAAAATGATGTAAAAATTATATGTGAGGGTGGCCAAAATATCGATGCTAAGGTTAGATTCGAGCTTATTAATGATAAGCTTCAAGTTTGGCTAACTGCCGATAAAAGCTTCCCGAAATTTGTGATGCTTCGTTGGAATCAGCATATTACAAAGCCGGTTAAGATTATGGGTGATACCTGGGAGCGTGCTTATGCAAATATGTGTTGGAGAAGTATTGCTCCCGATAGATTTATGCCTTGGTATTTCCTTGCCGATTTTGGCGATGAAACAGTTGGCTGCGGCGTAATGGTTAGACCAAACAGTTTTGTTAGCTTTGAATGTGATTCGAGAGGTGTTTCTGCTTGGTTCGATATTCGCTGCGGTACAAAAGGTGTTCAGCTTGGCGGCAGAGAGCTTCTTATTGGCACAATTGTTTGCAAAAAATATAAAGACATAACACCCTTTGAGGCAGCTTGTGAATTCTGCGGTGTTATGTGCGAAGACCCTATCTTCCCCAAAAAGCCTGTTTACGGCTTCAACAACTGGTATTATGCCTATGGCAGAAGTACCGGCGAACAGGTAAGAACCGATGCCGCACTTGTTGCAGAGCTTTGCGAGGGCATTGAAAATCGTCCCTTTATGGTTATTGATGACTGTTGGACCAAAGAAATGACCAAAGGGCCTTGGATGCCAAACGAGAATTTTGGCGATATGAAAAAGATTGCCGAGGATTTCAACAAAATGGGCGTTAGAGCAGGTATATGGGTAAGACTCTTAAAAGACCCTGAGTTTGAAGCTGAGCATCCTGAATGCTTATTCCATACCGAATCACCCGTTAGTCGACTTGACCCATCACATCCTACTGTTAAAGAATATATTAAGGAAACCGTATCCCGCATTAGAGGTTGGGGCTATGAGCTTCTTAAACATGATTATTCTTGCGGTGATATTTATGCTTCCTTCGGCCCCCACCGTAACGGTATGATTACGGGAGATGGTTCTTGGACCTTCTATGACAGAACAAAAACAACCGCCGAAATCACCCTTGATTTTTATAGAACCATTAGAGAAGCTGCTGGCAATATGCTCGTTATGGGTTGTAACACTATTTCCCACCTTAGTGCAGGTCTTGTTGAGATTAACCGTGTTGGTGATGACACAAGCGGTAAAACTTGGAGCAGAACAAGGTCGCTCGGCGTTAACACTCTTGCTTTCAGGCTTCCTCAAAACGGCAAATTCTACACAATAGATGCCGACTGCGTTGGAATTAAAAACAATATGATTCCATGGAATCTCAACGAACAATGGACAAGATTGCTCGCATATAGTGGCTCGCCGCTTTTTGTATCCTGCCAGCCTGATATGGCAACCGATGAGATTAAACGCGACCTTAAAAAATACTTTGCAATTAATGCCGTTCAAAAGGATAAGCTTGTTCCGCTTGATTGGCAGGAAAATATGAATCCTGAATACTGGCTCATTAATGGCGAAAAGGTTGAATTTAACTGGTTTGACGGTAGCTATCCCGTATTACTTCCACAATTTGACCAACCAAACTAATAGTTTAAGATTTATTTTAAAACATAAAAAGGGGGTGCGATGTGAATTCACATCGCACCGCCTTTTAGTTTGTATTTTATTTTTAGCCAACAATGCCTTTAATATTTTTCTTTCTTTTTATCAATGACAACCACTACAAATCTAATACCAACTACAATAACAGGTAGCAAATATTCATAATTTAGGTTACAGCAAATAATCCGACAAATCCAAAAAAGGCAAGTGAAATAATCGCAGCGGCGACAAGAGTTATGGGGAGTCCCTTTAAGCCCTCAGGCACTTTTGCTATTTCCATTCTTTGTCTAACTCCCGCAAACAAAAACAATGCGAGCATAAATCCAAGTCCCGCCGAAAAAGCATTAACCAAGGATTCAATAAAATTAAACCCGCTTGTTGTGTTAAGAATTGTCACGCCCAACACCGCACAGTTAGTGATTGCAAGCGACAAATAAGCTCCAATCGCATCATAAACAGGTTTTAAAAACCTTGCAAGAAGAAATTTTATTAACTCAACTATTCCTACTATAACCAAAACAAAAACAATTGTTTCAAGATAAGCAAAATTAGGATGCAAAATATACTGATAGATAGGCCAGGTAATAGCAGTTGCTATAACCATAATTAAGGTTATAGTAGCACTCATCAAAAAGATAGTTCTTGTCTTTTTAGAAACTTCCAAGAATGAAGAAATTCCCAAAAATTTTGAAAGCACTATGTTATTTGTGAAGAGTCCTGCAAGGATTATTGAAACAATAGTTGTTGTGCTATTCATCTGCCTTTTCCTCCTTTGCATTGCAATTTTCTTTTCGGCCCATTTTCTTTACAAGGTAATTAGATAAAGCAATCAGCATACCGAAAACAAAGAAGGCTCCGGGTGGCAATAAAAAGATAATCATTGGCTCAATAAACCTTGCGGTAACAGTTAATGAAAACAAGCTTCCTGCACCTAATAATTCTCTTATAACACCCATAAGAGTTAAAACCGCAGTAAACCCAATTCCCATACCTAAACCATCAAGCACACTCGGCAAAACCGAGTTTTTAGAAGCAAAATTTTCAGTTCTCGAAAGAATCATAGAGTTAACAACCAATAAAGGCAAATAAATTCCGAGTGCAGTATCAATGTCAGGCAAAAATGCCTTGACTATCATTTGAACAACGCTAACAAAGCCGGCTATAATGGTTATAAGCACCGGAATTCGATACTTATCCGAAATAACATTTCTAAGCAATGAAATTACAAGGTTTGAACAAACCAAAACAATTGTTGCCGAAATTCCCATTACAACTCCGTTTATTGCCGCAGTTGTAACCGCAAGGGTTGGACAAGTTGCCAAAACGAGTCTTAAAACAGGGTTTTCTTTTATAAGACCGTTTGTAAAATAACCAAAATATTTATTACTTTTCATCGGTCTTTTCCTCCCTTTTAGGCTTTACATAGCCGAAAGGCTTTTTAAGGGTTAGCTTGTTAATATAAGGCACCAATATATTCATAATAAGAATTGCATAAGAAATGCCTTCGGGCAAGGAAGCAAATTTTCTTATTATATAGGTTAAAATTCCACAGCCTAAACCAAAAATTGCTTTGCCGAAAATTGTTGTTGGACTTGTTGTGTAATCGGTTGCCATAAATATTGCACCTAACATTAGTCCTCCTCCAAAGATAGCAAGAGAAAGCTTATCGCCTCCGATAAGAGAAAGAATTGCAACCGAGCCTATAATGCAAACCGGTGTTACAGGGTTAATAATTCTTCTGATTACCAGATAAACTCCGCCTACCAAAAGCAAAAAGGCAGAGGTTTCACCTATTGAACCGCTATGTAATCCAAAAAACAAATTTTTAAGGCTTGGCAATTCTACCGACTTATCAGCAAAATACATAAGCGGTGTTGCCGATGAAACGGTATCAACAACCGGCTCAAAATATTTTGTTAAAGCCGAAGGAAAAGAAACCAGCAAAACTATTCTTGCAGTTATTGCGGGATTTGCAAAATTGCAACCCAATCCACCAAACATCTGCTTAATAACAATAATTGCAACAAAGCTTCCTATTGCCGCCATCCAAAGAGGTGTTTTTGAAGGCAAAGACATTCCAAGCAACAAGCCCGTAACAACTGCGGATAAATCCTTGACAGTGTTTTTCTTCTTTAAAAGAAAATTCCATAAAAATTCACTTAAAATAGCCACAGCAATACAGGTAAGCAAAACTAAAAATGCGCTTATCCCAAATAATATACAACCAAAAACAGCGGCAGGAGCCAATGCAATTATAACATCCAGCATTATTCCGCTTGTTGTATCGGTATGCTTTATATACGGAGAAGAAACCTTTAATATATCAATCATTTTGCCGCCTCCTTCTTAAGCTGTGCCTTTGCTTGTCTCATAATCTGTGTGAGCGGATGCCCAGCAGGACAAACAAAAGAACAACAACCACATTCTATACAGTAATTAAGATTAAGCTGCTTTAATTTATCGAAATTAGAAAACTCCATAGCCACCTCAACCGCTGCGGGATACAAATTCATCGGGCAAGTGGCTGCACATCTTCCGCAACGGATACAAGCGGTATGCTCGGTGGGCTTTGGTGCCTCCTTCATCACAGTTATAGCGTTATTTCTCTTTTCAATAACCGATTCTTCGGAGCAAACATCCACACCCATCATTGGTCCGCCCATTATGATTTCGCAAAACTCCTCTTTGGCTATTCCAACAAAACCTAAAAGGTCTTTAATAGGTGTTCCAATCGGGGCAATAACATTTTTAGGCTCTTTAACAGCAGTGCCGTCAACAGTCAATCTCTTGGAAACCAAAGGCATACCTGTTTTAATAAATCTATAAAGGGTGGAGACGCTTGTAACATTCATAACAATGCAGCCAACATCGCTCGGCAGCTTGCCGGCGGGCACCCTTCTACCCGTTGCAGAATAGAGAATCACCTTCTCTGCACCTTGCGGATAAAGCGTTGGCAGCCGCATCAGTTTGACCGCATCCTCACCATCTCGCTTATCGGTTGCTATTTCATAAAGCCTTTCTATTGCCTTTTTCTTGTTTGACTCGATAGCTATAATAACATTTTTAATTTTAAGAATATCCTTTAAAAGATAAACTCCCTCAACAACATCATCATAATTCTCAATACACTCCCTATAATCGCTTGTTATATAAGGCTCACATTCTGCGGCATTTATTATGAGGGTATCAATTTCGGTATTATCCTTAATATCAAGCTTAACCGCAGTAGGAAAACCCGCACCGCCCAAGCCAACCAAACCGCAGGCAATAGCGGCATTAACGATATCCTCTTTATTCTTAACCTCAAAGGGCTTTAAATCAGGAGAGTTTTGCATTTCTCCATCTGACTCAATAATAATACATTTTCCGCTACCCTTAACCTCGGCAATTTCCTTAACCGTTCCCGAAACACTTGAATGAACCGCAGCACTCACATAACCGCCCGTCTCGGCAATAAGAGTTCCAACAAAAACCTTATCCCCTTTTTTAACAACAGGAACCGCAGGCGTACCGATATGCTGCTGCAACGGGATTTTAACCTCGCTCGGTGGCGGCATTATAATTGTCTCAATTTCGGCACTTTCCTTTAAATGCGGTAAAAAAGTGCCCCCCATTAATCTTTTCACCGGATTCAAAATCCGCTCTTTTTTAAACATAATAATTACCATATCTTTCCGAGACACAAAATGCGATATAAAATCATAGATATGGTGATTATTATAACGCATGTATTTCGGTTGCCAAGTAATCGGCGAGAAATACGCGTCTCTATATTTGAATAGCGTGATTTTTCACGCTATTGCCCTTAATTCGACAGGATTCCAACAAAATAACCATTTTGATTTTACTACAAATATTTTCCTTTTTCAAGCATTTTCAAAAACCTATCAATTATAATGATTATAGAATATAGAAACGCTAAAAGCGTTCCGACAAGCCGATTACATCGGCTTGCGCGCAATTGAATTTTTTAAATTTTAATTGCGCTCTACATTCATTGCAATGGGTATAGACAAATTTTCAGTGAGAATTTGTTGTCAAATCAAAGATTTGGTATCGAAATAGTGAGATTTCTCACTATTTCGATATACTATAACCATTATAGAAAAAGCACCGTGCAAAACTGCACGGTGCTTAAATTTAAACTATGTATTTAATTTGCTTCTGCCTTAATTCCAAAAATCAGCCTCAAAAAACCTTTTAAAAATTTAGGACTTTTAATCAAAACAACCTTCATAAAAGCTTCTCCTTTATTCGTGTGACAGGTTCAAATGCTGTAACACTAAAATTAAGAGCAAGAAAGTGCAAGTATTATAACCCATATTGCTAATACAGCAATCAAAAGTTTTGGTGGGCAAAAACAGGAAATGAGCAATCCACACGCAAAGGTTAATGCTAAAATCCCTTTTTTGCTATGCCTCGGCTTATGCATTTGTTTGCCCCCTTGATGCTCTTTATTAACATTATATAAAAAACTTTCAAAAAGGTTCCTTTATTTTCTTTTTTTAGCCTCCCAAGGCTTGAAATCCTTCATTTCTGAAAAAAGCTGTAAATAAGACTCGTGCCTTGTTTTCTCTATTTCGCCCCTTTTAAGTGCCTCTAAAATAGCACAACCCTTTTCTGCAGTGTGGGTGCAACCCGTAAATTTACAACTCCCCTCAAACTCACTAAAATCGAAAAATAAATCTTTCAAATTTTCCTTTAAGCTATAATCGGATTTTTGGGGTTCCAACCAAGAAAAGCCCGGCGTATCAGCAACATATCCTCCAAAATCCAAGGTATAAAGCTCGGTATGTCTTGTGGTGTGCCTACCTCGTCCAAGTCTCTGGCTTACCTCGCCGGTTGAAATTAAATTGCTACCCAAAAGAAAATTAAGAATACTCGATTTGCCAACCCCCGAGTTACCCGTAAATGCACTTAAAGAGCCTTCTAATTCCCGCTTTAATTCATCCATTCCGTCACCCTCAAAGGCAGAAACGGTATAAACCTTGAAGCCTGAATTTTTATAAATTTTCTCTAACTGCGAAAAATCTCCCATATCGCATTTATTGAAAACTATTATGGGCTCAATTCCGTTATGGCGGGCAATAACCGTCATCTTATCTATTAAAAATGTGTTGGGCTCGGGTGAAGAAAAGGCCGAAACGATAAAAAGCTTATCAATGTTTGCAACAGGCGGTCTTAAAATATAGTTCTTTCTTTCGATAATCCTATTAACAATACCCGCTTCAAGTCCCGTTTTTTCAAACTCAACCTTATCTCCAACCAAAGGGGAGGTTCCGCTCTTGCGGAAGCTCCCCCTTGCTTTACATTCATAGGTTGCGCCTTCGGAATGAACATAATAAAATCCCGAAAGAGCTTTAACAATAATTCCTGTCATAAATTTTCCTTAACCGTTGTAAGAATATTTTGTTGTTATTTTAACGGTATGGTCCTTATTATTAACCGTTATATCATAAAGATTTTGCTCATTATTACCATCACTCGAAATCTTAACAGTATATTTAGCGGTTTCACTTGTGCTTTCAATACCGTCAAATGTGTATGAGGTTATTTCCTTAGAATTAATCTTGTCACCCTTATCTATTAGCTTTCCGTCCTTCCAAAGAGAAAGATAATAGGTTGAGGTCTTGTAATCCTTAGGTAAATCAGAGCCTTGGAGTTTTATATCGGCCTTATATCCCTTACAAACATAAATAACAACAGTTGAGCCCTCGGGCACCTGCTCAGAATTTGTTTGGCTTTCAGCTAAAACCTCCTGCTTGGTAACATACCCAATCGGGTAATACTTATCCGAGAAGCTAAGGGTTATATATTCAACCTTTGAAACAAGTCCAGCCGCTTTGATTTTCTTTTCGGCAGTTTCCTGCTCTAACTTTACAACATCGGGAACATCAACATTTTTAGTGGGCTTGCCTGTGCTTATATAAACCGTTATTTTAGCATTTTCTGCCACAACCTCTGTTCTTTGAGGGTCAGTTTTAATAACTAAGCCTTCTTCAACATCCTCGCTCGAAATTTCGGAAATAACAACCGTAAAGCCATTTGACCTTAGCTCCGAAACCGCAGCCGATTCTGTTTTTCCGTAAACATCGGGGACCTTTTTCGTTGATTTACCCATACTTACATAAAGCGTGATTTTTGCACCCTTTTTAAGCTTTTCGCCAGCCGTTTGAGACTGCTCATAAATACGTCCGAAATCATATTCATCGTTAGCTTCCCACTCAACATCGAAAACAAATTTATCCTTGTATTCCTTGCTTTCGTATACCTCGCTATATTCCTTGCCAACAAAATCGGGACAAACAATCTCGGCACCTGTTCCCGAAAAAAGCCTTGGCACAAAAATAACCGCCAAAACGCCAAGTGCAATAAGCAAGGTGACCGCTATACCCGCTAATATAGGAATAATTGTGTTCTTTTGACCTGCTTCGTCCTCACTCTCGGGGAGAGCAATCTCACTCTCGGCTTTTGTGTTTATATTACCAACAAACTTTGTTGGTGAATTATCAACAAAATAAGGATATGCAAATTTAACCGCAGGGTCCTTCCTGAAGCTATCCAAATCGCAAAGCATTTCAGCTGCCGATTGATATCTTCTCTCGGGAGTCTTTTGCATTGCGTGCATTGTGATTTGTTCAAGCCCCTCGGGAATCGAACCATTTATTTCTGTTGGCAGCTGCGGGTCACGCTGTAACTGCATAATAGCAACCGAAACCGCACTGTCAGCTTGGAAAGGAAGTTTCCCTGTCAGCATTTCATAAAGCATAACACCAACCGAATAAATATCTGCCTTTTCATCGGTTTTTTCACCTCTTGCTTGCTCAGGGCTTATATAATGCACCGAGCCTATTGCCTTATCAGTAATAGTTCTTTGGTCGCTCCTTGCAAAACGAGCAATGCCAAAATCGGTAACCTTAATAGTTCCATCCTGCAAAACCATAATATTTTGAGGTTTAACATCTCTGTGAACTATACCCTTATCATGTGCATGTTGAAGACCCTTTAAAATTTGAATTGTAAAATGTACTGCATCCTTCCAACGAAGACTGCCCTCTTGTTCAATATACTCTTTAAGGGTTATTCCCTCAATATATTCCATAACAATATACTGAATAAGGTCGCCAAAACTAACATCATAAACATTAACAATGTTAGGATGCGAAAGCATAGCAATAGCCTTTGATTCGTTCTTGAAACGTCTTAAAAATTCCTCATTGGAAATAAATTCTTCTTTTAGAATCTTAATAGCAACAATACGGTTTTCCTGATTATCAAAGGCCTTATAAACAACAGCCATTCCGCCAACGCCTATAATTTCCCTTATTTCATATCTGCCATCAAGTCTTTTGCCTACAAATCTATCCATAGCAATATCCTTTCTACCTAAATAACAGTGCAACGGTTATGTTATCGCCGCCGCCGGCGTTATTCGCACAGTCTATAAGCTCTTGCGCCACGTTTTCCTGTTTTTTGCTTTTTATAATCTTTAATATTTGAGCTATATCAACGTATCCCGTCAACCCATCAGTACAAAGCAACAAGCTTTCCCCTTCGTCCAAAGTGGTTATAAGCGTATCAGCAACGATATCCTGCTCAACCCCTAATGCCCTTGTTATGACATTTTTCTTTGGGTGGCTCTTTGCATCGGCCGGAGTTATTTTTCCGCTTTCAAGCAAGGACTGAACTACCGAATGGTCTCTTGTTAGCTGCTCGGCAGTCTCACCAATTTTATAAGCTCTACTGTCTCCAACATGAGAAATAATCGCAGTGTTTCCTTTAAGCACAGCCACAACAACCGTTGTGCCCATACCCTTTAAAGCCTCATTCTTTAAAGACATATCGTAAATTTGAAGGTTAGCACTTTCAATGGCATAACTCAGCATTTTTTCAATACTCTCGCTATCCATTTTTTGACTAAACGAATTCATAACGTAATCGGAAATTACCTTAACTGCGGTTTGACTCGCAATATTCCCTGCGTTTGCTCCGCCCATACCGTCGCAAACAATAGCAAGGCTTGTATTCTTTCCAAGCTCTACCGCAAAAAACGCATCCTGATTACTGCTTCTTTGCTTGCCTATATCGGTTTTAGTCAAAATCTTCACTACCTCATCCCTTTCTTTGTCTTAATTGTCCGCAAGAGGCCTCTATATCGGCACCTAGCGTTCTTCTAACAGTTGCATTAAGCCCTCTTTTAGTTAACTGCTTTTGAAATTCGAGAATTTTATTTTTATTTGGTTTTTTAAATGTGTTTTCCTTAACGGGATTTGCGGGAATTAAATTTATGTGGCACATGATGCCCTTTAATATCCTTGCCAACTGGTCAGCACATTCTACGCTATCGTTAACTCCCTCAATAAGCGCATATTCAAAAGAAATTCTTCTGGTTGTTATTTTTTGATATTCTCTGCAAGCATCAAGCAGCTCTTTTATGTTCCATTTTTTATTAACCCTCATCATTGAGCTTCTGATTTCATCATTCGGTGCGTGCAGTGAAATCGAAAGAGTTATTGGAAAATTATACTCCCCAAGCCTTTTTATACCGGTAACAACACCTGAGGTTGAAAGAGATATATGCCTGAGCCCTATCCCTAAACCGTCACTACTCGACACAAGCTCCAAAAACCTTATAGAGTTTTCAAAATTATCTAATGGCTCGCCCATGCCCATCATAACAACATTGGATATTCTAACGCCGTTATCCTTTGCAGCCATCATAATTTGAGAAAGCATTTCGGATGCACTCAAATTTCTTTTGAGTCCCAAAAGTCCCGAAGCACAAAAGCTGCAACCCATTCGGCAGCCCACCTGAGTCGAGATACAAACAGTGTACCCGTGTTCATATTTCATAAAAACCGATTCTATATATTCGCCATCATAAAGCTTATATAAATACTTAACCGTTCCGTCAAGCTGCGAGCATAACCTTTTTGCAATTTCCACATTGGCGATATAACATTTTTCTTTGAGACTTTGCCTTAACTCAGCCGGCAAATTTGTCATCTCATCAAAGCTCTCCACACCCGACTGCAACCATTTAAAAAGTTGTTTTGCTCTAAATGAAGGTTGTTCTGATTCCGATAAAAATTCTTCAAGCTCGGATACGGTCATAGATTTTATATCGATTTTGTTCAAGTGTGGGCACCTCCTTATTATTCCTGCTTTAATAGGGCGTAATAAAAACCATCCGTCCCATCAATATGCGGCATAAGTGTGGCTTCCTCCACCTTGCAGAAGTTATTATACTCCTTTTGAAAACGAATTACAAGTTTTTCGTTCTCCTCACGCCTTAGTGTGCAGGTTGAATAAAGTATTCTTCCGTTGGGTTTAAGATATTTAACTGCATTGCAAAGTATCCTATATTGTAGCTCGCAAAGCTCCCCCAAATCACTTTTTGGCTTATATTTTATATCCGGTTTTCGTCTTATAACGCCAAGCCCAGAGCAAGGGACATCACAAAGCACGCAGTCAAATTTCCCTAATTCACTGTTAAAATGCGTTGCGTCCGATAAGGTTGCTTTTATAATGCTGTGACCTAATCTTTTTGCTCCCTCGTCAATTAATTTTACTCTATGCGAATGTATATCACAAGCAACAATTTCGCCCTCGTTACCCATTAAGCAGGCCATTGTAAAGCTTTTGCCACCGGGAGCAGCGCACATATCGAGTACCCTCTCACCCGCCTTGGGTGCTAAAACCGATATTGCCTTTTGAGACGCTATATCCTGTGCATAAAATGCACCCTGTTTATAGAGTTCAAGGTTCGCAATATCGAGGCCCTTTTTGAGAATAAGTGAATTTTCAATAGGCCCATCCGAAACCTTTATACCCTGCTTATAAAGCTCGGCCTTCACGGTAACGTTGTCACTTTTAATATTATTAACCCTAACTGTAACGGGAGGAATTTTTATTCCTTCCTCTAAAAGAAAAATTGCATTTTTCTTTCCGTAATCCTCTATGAAACTCTCCACCATCCAAGAAGGACAAGAATATCTTATACTTATATCTTCAACACCATCACCCTCGGGTAATATATCCTTATCTCTTAGAAAGTTTCTCAAAACTGCATTAACAAAGCCTGAATTTCGGTTTTCCTTTGAGCTTTTTATTATCTTTACCGCTTCATTAACTGCGGCGCTTTGCGGTATCTTATCCATAAACATTAGCTGATAAAGTGCAGTTCTTAAAACATTAAGAGTAAACGGAGCCATTTTTTTTAGTGGTATGCGCACATATTTTGCGATTATATAATCAAGGGTTATTCTTCGGTCAAGAACACCGTAAACCAAAGCACAAATAAAGGCTCTATCCTTATTATCAAGCTCATTCTCATTTAAAATATGGTTTATGGTTATATTTGAATATGCACCCTCATTATCAATTTTAAGAAGAGTGAGAACCGCTATTCTCCTGGGGTTAGACATTTTTATTCACCCAAAATCCTTCCTGCTTCTAATGTATTGCCGCATAAAAATTGCTTGGCGGTCATCGGTTTTGAGCCCTCAGGCTGTATTTCAAGAAGCGAAATCATTCCACCATCCTTGCAAGCGATAACAATTTCATTTTCGCTTGAAACAACACTTGAAGGCAAAAGCAAGGTTTTTTCCTCTAAAACCTTCGCCCTTATAACCTTTATACGCTTCGTGTCAAGAAAAAAGAAGGCGCAGGGCCAAGAATAATAACCTCTTACCGCATCAGCGATTTGCTTTGCAGTTTGATTTTTGAAATCAAGCTTGGCCATTTCTTTTTTTATAATGGGAGCATAGCAAGCTTCGTTTTCTTCCTGCTTTGTGGGCTTTATTTCGTCCTTTTCTAATTTTTCAAGAGTTGAAAGTATAAGCTCGGCGCTCACTCTTGATAACCGTTCAAAAAGCTGCTCGGCGGTTTCATCCTCACCTATTTTAACTGTTGCTTGCTCTAAAATATCTCCTGTATCTACTCCCTCGTCCATAAGCATTGTCGTAACGCCGGTTTCGGTTTCGCCATTAATTATTGCCCACTGAATAGGAGCAGCGCCCCTATATTTAGGCAAAAGCGAGGCGTGTGCATTAACGCAACCGTATTTAGCGATTTCCAAAATGGATTTTGGCAATATTTTCCCATAAGCAATAACAACAATAACATCAGGATTAATCTCTTTTATAATTGTCTCTGCCTCGCCATCTCTAAGAGTTTGTGGCTGATAAACCTTAATATTATTTTGAATAGCACAAACCTTAACGGGCGGAGCGGTTAAAATATGCTTTCTACCTACCGGCTTATCGGGTTGAGCGAAAACTGCCTCAACCGAATGTCCCTTTGCAATTAATGCTTGGAGAGTATTAACCGCATAATCGGGTGTTCCCATAAAAACTATTCTCATATTGCACCTATTTCTTGATTTTATCTATATATAATATTCCGTTGAGATGGTCTATTTCGTGGCAAAAAGCTCTTGCCTTAAAGCCCTCCGCCTTGATTTCAAAGCTTTTACCGTTTCTATCCTGTGCTCTAACCGTTACATTCATAGGTCTTTCAACCTCTTCAAATCGCTCAGGCACCGAAAGACAACCCTCATTACCTATTTGGCTTCCACTTTGTTCAATAATAACGGGATTAATAAGTTCGATTAATCCGTCTCCAACGTCAACAACACAGTATCTTCTTAAAATTCCAACCTGCGGGGCTGCAAGACCAACTCCATCCGCTGCATACATAGTTTCGGCCATATCGTCAAGCACGGTTGCCAACTTTTCATCAAAATTAAGCTGTGTTCGGCAAACCTTTCTTAAAACATCATCGCCCATTTTAACTATATTTCTAATAGCCATTTTTTATCTCCTTATTAAATAACGCTTTCGGGATTAATATCAACCGAAACATTAACATCAGCATTGGTTTTTACCATTATAGCCTCGTTTAACATTTTTCTAAACTGTTTATTGTTTTTACATTTTATAATCATTCTAAATCTATAACGATTATTAATCTTTGCAACCGAAGCGGGCGAAGGGCCTAAAATAATCACCTTTATTTTAGGCTCACTGCTATTTGCTCCCTGCTTGATATTTTCAAAAATTTCTTGTATAACCGACTTAGCCTTCTGCTCAAAGACCGACTGAACACTAACCACACAAATATCGCAATAGGGTGGGTATATCATAAGCTTTCGGTTAAGAATTTCGCTATTATAAAAACCCTTGTAATCCTGATTTTTTGCAAGCTCTATTAAATCGTTGTCGGGACCTTGGGTTTGAATAATTGCTCTGCCAGAGATATTTCCCCTTCCCGCTCTACCAACAACCTGAGTTAAAAGTGAAAAGGTGCGTTCAAAGCTTTTAAAATCCTCGCTATACATTGCACTATCAGCACCTAAAACACCTACTAAAGTAACATTCGGAAAATCCAGTCCCTTTGCAACCATTTGTGTGCCCAAAAGAATATCATAGTCCCCATTAGCGAAATCATTTAAATAAACTGCGTGAGAATCCCTTGCAGTTATGCTATCAGCATCAAGCCGCAGAACCTTGGCATTTGGAAACAATAATTTTATTTCTTCTTCGGCCTTTTGGGTGCCGAGCCCCATAAAATGCATGTGCTCATTTTGGCACTGAGGACAGGCCTTCTCGGCACTTTTCGAATAACCGCAATAATGGCACATAAGCCTATCGTTTGCGGAATGATAGGTTAATGAAACGCTGCAATTAGGGCAAGCCTCAACATAACCACAAGCCGAGCAAGAGATATAGGTGTTGTGTCCTCTGCGATTAAGTAAAATAATAGCCTGTTTTTTCTCTTGGAGAGTTTGCTTTATCGCCTCATAAAGAGTAATGCTTATAACCCCTTTGTTTCCCCTTTGCATTTCCTTATTCATATCAACAGTTTCAACCTGTGGCAGAGTTGCGTTTCCATATCTTTCCATCAAGGTAAAAAGTGAATATTTCCCGTTTAACGCCGAAGTATAGCTTTCAAGCGAGGGGGTTGCCGAGGCTAAGCAAAGCAAGCCCTTATGATATGCTGCTCTGAATTTTGCTATGTCTCTTGCATTAAAGCGGGGTGATTTTTCGGATTTATAGGTATGCTCCTGCTCCTCATCGATAATGATAAGTCCTAAATCCCTAAACGGAGCAAAAACTGCACTCCTCGTTCCAACCGCAATTAGCGCCTTACCCTCTTTTATTCTTTGCCATTCATCCATACGTTGTCCTAATGACATTGCGCTATGAAAAACCGCAATTTTTTCTCCGAATTTTTGTGTGAAAATTGAAATAAGCTGCGCAGTTAAGGCAATTTCGGGCACCATAACAATAACCCCTCGCCCATCGGCTGAGATTTGCTCGGCAAGTTTAAGGTAAACCTGCGTTTTGCCTGAGCCTGTAACCCCGTGAAGCAGAGCAACTGCACCCTTTTGCTCGTTATATTTGTTCATCAGTCCGAGAAAGGCCTCATTTTGCTCACTACTTAGTGAAACCTTATCCCTTACGGCAGTTTTCAGAGAATTAGTTGGCTTTCTGAAAACCTTTTTTTGAAAGGGTATTAGAATTTCCTTTTTTATAAGCCCTTCAACAACTGCCGAGGTAACGCCCGTGAAATAACATATTTCCTTAACCGATGCGCTCCCAACACCCTTTAACAAATCAATAACCGCCGACTGCTTTTGAGTAAGCTTTGCATATATTTCCTCATCACACAGCTTAACCCATTTTTGTGTGGCATCTGAAACCTTTTGCTTTGCATCGCAATTTTTAATAAGAGCTTGCTTTTTGACAAGCTCTTCTAAAAGCTCGGCCGTTATTCCTAAATCGGCGATTAAAGCGCCTTGCTCTTTTTCACCTTTTAAATAAAGATAATCATAAACCTCTTTTTCGGTTTCGCTTAAAAGGGTTGGAACAAAATCCTCGTTAGCTGAATAGTAATTAACTAATTTTAGCCCTAACCCTGTGGGGAGCATGGTTCTTATCACATCATAATAGGTGCAAAAAAGTCCCTCTTTCATATATTCACATAACAAAAGCATCTCCTCAGTTAAGAGAGGCTTATCATCTATTACCGATAAAAGATTTTTAAGACCTTTAAGCTCCCCCGTTTCGAGAGAAAAAACCAAGCCTTGCTTTTTTGTATTTCCTTTTCCAAAAGGAACAAGCACTCTTTTGCCCTTTTCTATTGCAGAATGTAATTCGGGAGGTACTATATATGTGTAAAGCTTATCGTAGGAAAGCTGCGCACCTTCAAGCGCAATTTTTGCCACAAGCCCTAACATATCCATACCTCCCGAAACTAAATTCAAACCATCTTCTTACTTTATTTCCGAAGCCAATTTATCAATAGCAACACTTACCGGCTTTTCAACCTTAATTTCGCCATTCTCTTCTGCTTGTGCAGAAATTTGTCTTGCCTCATGAGCAACATCAATTACCAAACGGTATCTGTTGTTATAATCTCCTATCAGCTTTCCAATGTTTGGATTTAACATTTTGCTGTCACCTCATTAATAATATTTTTATGCCTCTTTGTTTCTAATTTCGAGGCATTTATAATTGTTATCAAATCGTTAACCGCCTCATCAAGATGATCGTTAACAACAATATAATCATATTCTACTGCTCGGCTTATTTCCTCTAAGGCAGCTTCGAGCCTTTTTTCAACAAGCTCTTTATCCTCTGTTCCTCTACCAACAAGCCTTCTTTTAAGTTCTTTAAGGCTTGGCGGCATTATAAAAACACTTATAACCTCAGGTAGCTTTTCCCTTATTTTTGCGGCTCCGTTAACATCAACCTCTATCACGATATCCTGGCCGCTTTCAACTGCACTTATAACAGGAGCCCTTGGTGTTCCGTAATAATTGCCCACAAACACGTTATATTCTAACAAATTATCGGTTGCTATCATTTCTTCGAAAGCTTCTCTTGAAATGAAATTATATTTTTGCCCCTCAACCTCGCCCTCTCGCATAGGACGTGTTATCGAGGAAATCGAAAAGGCTAACTCAGGGCATTTTTTAAAAAGCTCTACCAATATAGTATCCTTGCCTGAACCCGAAGGTCCAGAAACAATAAAAATTCCACCCTTATTCATCATCCGCATCAGTTTCGTCCTCAATGCTTACATCTGCTAAACGGTTTGAAAGAGTTTCAGCCTGTAAATAGGTTAAAACAACATGGTCACTATCAGTAATAATAACCGCTCTTGTTCTTCTACCATGGGTGGCATCAACTAAATTTCCTTTTTCCTTTGCTTCTTGGATTATTCTCTTAATGGGTGCCGATTCTGGACTAACAACAGTTATTATTCTGTTGGCCGAGATAAGATTTCCAAATCCGATATTCACTAATTTCATAAAGACTTCCTTCTCCTTCTAAAAATGTGTGAATGCGCCTTTTATTCTATATTTTGTATTTGCTCTCTTATTTTTTCAATTGCCGCCTTAATTTCAACAACAGTATGTGCTATTTCCAGGTTTTGCGATTTTGAACCAATTGTATTTGCTTCCCTGTTCATCTCTTGAACAATAAAATCAAGCTTTTTGCCAACCGGCTCTTGCTGCTCTAATAAATCATCAAGCTGCTTTATGTGACTTCTTAATCTAACCGTTTCTTCATCAACCGCAACCTTATCGGCAAAAATGGCAGTTTCGGTTATAATGCGTTGCTGGTCAATTGTGGTATCACCTAAAAGTTCTTTAACCTTTTGCTCAATTCTTTCTCTATAAGCCTTTACCGTTTCGGGTGATTCCTTTTCAACAAATTCAACCTTATTTAAGATTTCCTTTGCCTTACTCTTAATATCCGCTTTAAGCCTTTCACCCTCGGTTTCTCGCATTTTAATAAAGCTTTCAATCGCTTGCGATGTAGCAGTTAAGACTGCCTCGGTAATAACCGATTCATCAATCTCTTTTCTTCTTAGCTTAAATATTTCGGGATTGGAAATAAACGCAGATGCCTTGATATCATTTTTAATCCCATATTCCTTTGAGAAAAGCTTAATCGCATCAATATACGCCTTAGCATAAGAATGATTAACCTCAACCTCATAGGCATCGTCCGAATTATCGTCAATAAAAACCGAAAGCTCAATTTTTCCTCTTGTAATACTTTGCTGACAAAGCCCTTTAAGCTTTTCCTCTAAAAATTGATAAGCCCTTGGAATTCGGCAATAAAATTCGAAAAATCTATGATTAACCGCCTTTATTTCAACCGTAACCTCAATTCCGTTTGAAAACAAATCGGCTCTGCCAAATCCAGTCATACTTTTGAGCATTTATTTCACTTCCAAAAAAGGCTTTAATTTAAAAAAAATAAAACCCATATTATTCAATCTATTATAACAAACCAAATATTGCTTTGTCAACGATTTTCCCTCGATTTCGGCCGATTTTACCCGATTTTGAGGATTTTCTTTAATTTTTTATTAATTTTCTTGATTTGAAGTCGGCTATATTATAAAATATTATCGGGTGGTGATAAAATGAGTTTGCCCTTTATGGATGATTTTTCCAAACAAAGCATCGAGCAACACCTTAAATACAAATTTAATATTATTTTTCTAAACCAAACCGAATCAACAAATACCTACCTCAAAAGCCTTGCTTCTAACGCAGCTTGCGACTTAACCGTTGTTATAGCAAACAACCAAACAAAAGGCCGAGGTCGTTTTGACCGCCACTTTCATAGCATTGAACAAGGCGGCATATATATGAGCATTTTAATAAGACCTAACTTTACTGCCAAAGAATCAGTTAATATAACTGCCGCTGCCGCAGTTTCAGTATGTGAGGCAATAGAAGCACTATCCAATGAGAAACCCGAAATCAAATGGGTTAACGATATATTAATAAATAAAAAAAAGGTTTGCGGAATTTTAACCGAGGGCTCAGTTTTACCAAAAACCAATAGGCTTGAATGGGCAATAGTGGGTATTGGAGTTAATGTTTTTGCCCCAGAAAATGATTTTGAGCCGGAAATAAAGGATATAGCGGGTGCAGTTTTTAAGGATAAATCCCAAACTGCCAGAAGCGAGCTTTGCGCCGAAATCTTAAACCAATTTTATAAATATTATGAATTTTTTTCTGAAAAAATCTTTTTAGAGCCCTACCGCCAAAAAAGCGCAGTTATAGGAAAACAAATAACCGTTATTAAGCCCACGGAAGCTCTATCTGCCAAAGCCTTAGATATTGATAACCAATGCCGCTTGCTTGTTGAATATGAAAACGGGCAAAGAGAATATCTTTGTTCGGGCGAAATAAGCACAAAAATATAAATGCAGAAGCAACAAAAAATTGCTTCTGCATTTTTAATATAGCTAAAACGAGTCGGTCGATAAGCCGAGTTCTGTCGTGGACGGTTATCTATCTGGGCGGAGGATTGCTCCAACCGCTCAAGCCGCTTTTCGTGGCACATCGGGCAAATGTATAGCCACCCTCAGCGTTGCTCCGAATAGGGTTTACAGGATCTCTACGTTCCCGTGAGACCGGTGAGCTCTTACCTCGCCTTTCCACCCTTACCGCAAAATTGCGGCGGTATATCTCTGTTGCACTTTCCCTAAGGTCACCCTCGGCGGCCGTTAGCCGCTATTCTGCCCTGTGGGGCTCGGACTTTCCTCAGACATTTCTGTCCGCAACCGTCTGACCGACTCTGTCGTTATTTTATCACATAACCTTGATTGTGTCAAAACAATTATTTTAGAATAAAATGTATTGTTTGGAGGCACTTATTATGAATAAAGTAACAAAAACATATTTTTTAGCAGCAAATTCCTGCGAGGGCTTCGTTTCATCCTTTGGCGATAACTATGACCCCTTCCAAAATTGGCGCGCCTTTATAATCAAGGGTGGAGCAGGAACGGGCAAATCCTCTTTCATGAAATCGCTACTTGAAAAAGCGCAAGCCAAAAATATAGAAGCCGTTATTTGCCCTTGTAGCAGCGACCCCGATTCTCTTGATGCAGTTATTTTCCCCTCTATTAAAACCATAATTATGGATGGCACCTCTCCCCACACAGTTGAACCTCGTTACCCAGGCGCTTGCGAGGAAATTATAAATTTAGGCGCATTTTGGAATTCAATCGAGCTTTATGCCAACGCCCATAAAATAATAGAAACTACAAATCAAAACAAAGGTCTTCACCAAGCGGCGAGTCGGCTTTTTTTAGCCGCAGGTCAGTTTTTAAAGGACAATTATTTTATTGGCCTTTCCTGTCTTAATAAGCAAAAAGCCTTGCATTTTGCCGACTACCTTTGCAAAAAACATATTCCTTTAAAAGAAGGCAAGGGCTATGAATGGGTAAGATATCTTGGTTCGGTAACACCAAAAGGCATTATTTCGTTTTCAAAAACCGCCTTGGCCGAAACAAAAAACACCGTTATTTTTGATGACCCCTGCGGCGCAGTAGTTAATATCATTATGCAAAAATTAAGGCAAATCCTTTTAGAATCAGGATATGAAATAATAACAATTAAAAATTGTTATTTGCCCTCGCTTATTATTGACGGAATAATTATTCCTGAGCTTTCTCTTTCTTTTTTAAGACAAAACGATTTTACCGATTTTGAAAATACCGAAAGAAAAATCCATTTCAAGAGGTTTATAAACGAAAGCTGTTTTGAAACTTATAAAAAGCGCATAAAACAAAACAAAAAGACATTTTTCGAGATAACAAAAGAAGGCTGTGCGCTTCTAAATGATGCAAAATCGGTTCACGACCAATTAGAAAGCTATTATATAAAAAATATGGATTTTGATGCGGTGAAACTTGCTTGCGAAGAACTATCCGTTAAGCTTTTCGGCAATTAAATTGTCAATATAGAGCTTTGTATCTGCATTATACCCTACTTTAATTATAACACCTTCCGTATCAGATACAAAGGTCATACTCGACGCAATACTCACAACACCCTCAACCGTTCCATCAGCATTTACGGGATAAACCGTTGGCTCGGAATAAGGTTGGTATTCAGTTGCAGTTGCACCTTCCTCAAATTGCATATTTTTAGCATATAAATATGCGTTTGATGCAAAAGCAGCAATAAATAATCGTGATATTGTTTTATTGGCTTTTGTTGTAAAGGTTATCTTTTGGAACTTGTTTGGATAAACAGTTGCAGGAATATCATTAGATGTACCGTCGGTATACCTCACCCGTAATATAACAAGTTCGTTTGAAGGATTGTTTTTATACGTTCCGCTAACCTCTGCGCTAAGTGTATATTGTGTGTTTTCTTTAAAAACTCCCGATAATACATTATTGGTTGCTGAGTCTTTACGAAATACATTATACATAAAACATTCTTCTCCAAGCCAAGTTGTGTTTAAACTTCCTGCTTGTGAATTTTCAACAACCTTTGCGGGATTAATCAAATTTTTCCCTAATCTACTAACCGTCACCTTTGTTAAATCAGGAACAAAAGTAACATCTTCGGTTACATCATAATATTCACAATGATATAACTCAGGCTTAATAACTACGTTGTCATATACAACGTCTGTGTCAAAAGCGTTTCCATAAATTGAAAACACTGTTGGAATGTATGTCGTACCTGAATCATTAACATTTAAATCACCAACGAAGTTTACTATCATTGAGTTTTCGTTTGTTTCGTCCCAACACACCAAGCTAAACGTTAACCCCTCTATTGTATTTTCAGGCAAACCATAACTAACAACACTGTTAGTTATCTTTATATTTGAAATACCGCTATTTTCCATATTCCAAACAAAATATTTATCTTTCTCTAATGTTCCATTTATGACTACTGCTCCTTGTTCGGCATCATAAGATACGCTTAACAAAGTATTATCATAATCGCCAATAAGTTCACCTGCGGAAATGATTTCCTTTGTTAAAAAATTTTCACCATAAGGCTCTATTACCGTTCTTGTCACAGTTTCAGTTTTGCTTTCAACCTTTACATCTAAACTGTGTTCAAGCGGTGAAACATCAGTTACAGAAACAACATTTTCTCCGCTTTTAATAACTTTAAGAGCGGGAGCCAAATTGTTGTTGGCATATTCTAAGGTTACCTCGCCTGGCTCGCCCTTTTCACCCTTTTCTCCTTGAATGCCTTTATCACCTTTATCTCCTTTATCACCCTTGTCTCCTTTTTCTCCCTTATCGCCTTTAAATAATCCCGCATTAGCATCGGCTCTTACCGATTCGGCGGTTGTTTTTGTTTCGCTCATTATATTTATGATTTGCTCATATTCACTGGGGGTAGGTTCTAAGGGAGCCTCACCGTTCGGATAATATCCGCTTTCCAACACCTCAATACTTTGCATTGTTGTGGTGATGCGGCTATCCCCTTTAACGCCAAAAACCGAAATATTAAAGCATGGTGATTTAATAACCTCAAAAGGAATTAAGCACTCATTCTCTGCTACTACCAACTCATTTTCCTCTTCTAAAACCACATTTATAGGAGTTTGCCCTTCATAACTAAAAACCGCTGTTTTGGAATACCCGTCCCAAAAATCAGGAAAATGGAACTTAACCCTTTCATAATTAACGCTATTGGCAATCGTTAACTGATTAGCAATAAGTCGGTTATCGTTTGTTATATTAATATTAAGCATTATTTTTCCTTTCCACCGAACTTTAACTGTACCTTTTTAATATAGAATTGCATTTTAATATATAATACTTAAAGGTAGCCATTCACCGACATATTAAAAACGCCCTCATAAGAGGGCGTTTTTTGCTATTTTAATATGATATTTAGAATTTCCTTTAATCCTTTTACCTTGTAGTCACATAAATCGCCAACACCTGACTGCTCAATGTTGCCTCCCGATATGCCAATACAAGAAAATCCTGCAAGCTTAATTGAAACAACACCTGCCGAGCTATCCTCAATGCCTATAACCTTATGGCGATTTGAGGCGGGAATTCCAAGTCCAACCCTTGCGGTTTCGGCATATAGCCAAGGATGTGGTTTTGGCGCTAGTTCTCCGAGAGTTCCTGTTTGACCTTTTCTCAGTGCCTGACCCGCAGTTATAATCGAATCATAAAAATCAACAGGGTCGCCCATATCAAGCTGCCTGAAAGCAGAAATTATTTCAGGCATTGCCTTTTCATAAAGTCCGCTCGTGACAAGACCGATTTTTATTCCTTCCTCTTTAACCGTGTAAAGAAATTCTTTGAGGTACGGTGCAGGAGTAAAAGCATCCTGCTTTCCTCTCCCCTTCATTATTTCGTTCATCTCAAAGTTCACAATTTCAAAATAATACTGTCTAGCAAGTTCAAGACTTGCATCCTTAGCATATTTATCTATCATATACTGCAAATGCTCCGAAACGCTGTGTCCCGAAATAAAGGGTTCATCCTCAGCCTCACGCTTAAATGCGCTATTACCCAAAAGTCTTGCGGTAGTTTGTTCAATAACCCACATCCAAAAACTTTCAGAATGAACACTCGTGCCGTCAAGATCCATTAAAATAGCTTCAGCCTTAGGTTCAAAAGAGGTTTCATACATAGGATAAATAGCAGGGTAGCCCAGTGCACTTTTAACATAGCAAAGCTTCTTATCATCAAACTCAACAATGTCAATTTTTTTATCCTCAGGGGTAAGAATTCTCTTTACCCCCTGCTCACCCACTTTGAAAAAATCACTTTTTGTAATTTCAAGCATTATAATACCTCAACTGTATAAATCTTGCCCTTTGCAACATCAAGCTTAATAGTATTACCCTTAATATCCAGCTTTTCAGCTCTTCTACCATCCAACAAGGAATGATATGCCTCAGAAATGTCAAAACCGAGCTTCATTTCTGCCTTTACAGCTTTTTCAGTTGGATTATAAACTCTAATAAGCATAGTATCATTTTCTGACTTTGTAATGGAGCTTAAAACGAGATTATCTCCCTTGATTTCAACAAAGCTCTTTTCAAAATCAAACATACCCTCTTGCTTACCAAATTCGCAAACTTTAAGGGGTGTGTTAAATGCCAACGCCTCGTCGTAAAGACCTGCTTTATCCCACTTATTTGTATGTGGCATAAAGGCGTATCTGTATGTAAACTCACGTAAAGACTGCGAGCTTTCATCACCTGGATATTCCATCCATAAACGATTATCGCAAGCAATTCTAAGGCGTGTGCCTCTCACTAAGCCCATAGCAATAGTCTGATTTTCGCTATCCTCTAAAATTTCATAATCCTTAGTAGCGTCACTAAGTATTGCAAAACCGTTTTTGTCGTCTGCTAAATCGCACCATAACTGGAACGGATGGCGCGCAAGCTCATTGCCTCTAACATCACCGTCAACAGAAGGTCTTACAGGATACTCAGCAACCATAAACGAGCCCTCTGCCCAAGTCTTTTCGGCATTTAAGCCGGTTGGCACACAAACTTTAAGATAATGGTCCTTAGCCTTGTTCTCAATATTTGTAACAACCTCTAAATACTTAGCGCCCTTTTTCAAGGTCATTTCAATATGAACGGGCATTTCAACATAATTTTCGCTTCTAAGCTGCTTTGCAAAATCATATTCCTTTGGAAGTTTCATTTTGTAATCAACCGTAAACTTAACTGCAAGAGGTCCGTTAACAGTAGTTGCAACTATTGCATTTGCACCAAGGCTTGAAATGATTCTGTCGCAAGGAATATTATCATAAGACCACATATTCCCTCTATCACCCATATCGAGTAAATAGTTAAGGTTCTCATAAACCTTTCCAGTACTCTTATCTGTGATATTTACCGTGCCATCGGGATTAACCTTAACACGAATAAATTCATTTTGTGCCTCATTAGTGCCGCAAAGCATATTATGGCTAAGAATTCTGGGTGCATCCCAGTCCTCATGCGGATAAGGATAAACATTCTTTTCAGCCCATTTAATTTTGAAGGTTTTATAACCGAAAGCAGGGATATCCTTTGCCTCAAAATAAAGGTGAATTTTGTTACAATAGAAGGGCATATTGCGGCTTCTCGGATGATAAATACCTGCTCTAACGTTTGATTGGCGTTCAACCTCTTGAACCTTAACAGGATTTCCGTTCATATCCTCAATAATAACATATTTAAGGATTACATCACGTGGAATATCAACATAAGCTTCAACAATTTCGCTTCTTGCAAAAGAGGAAGGGTTGTGAACCGCAAGGAAATATTCAGTATCCTCAACCTTGGAGGTGTTAATTTCCTTTGTAATGTTTTCAAGTCCCTTTCTCTCAATACCCTTAGCAATAATACCTGCCTGTTCAAGTCTTGCAACCTCACTGTCAGCAAGAGTTTTTGGTCCTAATCCGTGCATTGAATCGTGAGCGTGACTCTGGAAAAGAAGCTTCCATGCCTTATCAAAATATGTATCAGGATATCTCGAAATAGCATACTTCCAAGCAATTGTTGAAAGAGGCTCTGCGTATCTGATAAGAGTATTTTCCGAATGAGAATTTTCAATCATAACCTCAGGGTGTGTTGAAAACACATCGGTATGTATGCTTCCAACGGGGCCATCTCTCATAGGTCCCTTAACGGTGTCTAAATCCTTAACTTCGGTTAGCTTTTCTTTTAATTCATTTAAGTAATCGGTAAGGGTTGAATGAACTATTTCCAGCTCGCCTTCATATTCCTTTTGAAGTGCTTTTATGATTTCAGGAGTAAGCGGATGTGGTTCTGTAAAATCGGTACCCTCGAACATAAGAACACAGTCAGGCGCTGCTGTTCCCTCAACCGTTTTGAGAGCTCTTTCCATACCCTTTCTTAAATTTTCGGGATGATAAGAGGTTTCGGGGTCAAGAACATCATAAAACCAAGAATAATCGTCAGGGTTTGCGGTATGGAAAATCTTACCAAAATCTCCCCAGGTGTATTGCCAATCCTTATGCCAGGCATCCTTATCATAAACAATCGGAATATGACCTGCAAAGAAGAAATTCCAACGAGCCTCCGGTCCTAAATGAGAGGCTAACGCCTTTGTGCCATCGGGCGATTCCCAAATAAACTCGTGATATTTAGACTTTTTAGGATCCATATACTTATAGAAAATAATGGAATCAATGTCGAAATCCTTATATATTTGAGGCAACTGACCTATTTGACCAAAGGAGAATACATTGTAACCGCATTTTAATGGTTCACCATATTCCTTGCTCTTTTTAACGCCATACTGCAAATTTCTTACAACGCTTTCACCCTGAATAGGCGCGCAGTCAGGCAAGGTAAACCAAGGTCCTATTTCAAACCTTCCGGCTTTAACATACTCTTTAACCTTATCCTTCATTTCGGGACGAATTTCGAGATAATCTTCAATAAGGGTTAATTGACCGTCACAAAGAAAAGAACGATAGTCAGGTTTGGCCTCCATAATCTCAAAGAGATTATCAAAAAGGTCAACCAATCTCATTCTTGTGCGTTCAAATTCCCAACGAAACTCCCTATCCCAATGGGTATAGGTGACAATATGAACTTTTTTCATTTTTACTACCTCCGCATCAAGGATTTTTAAAATCATTTGTTTTAATGATTTTTGTTTTATAAAAACCAATATAATTATACTTGATTATATTAAAACTTTCAAGGGAAAGTTAATTATTTTTTACCAAAAAATCCGTTTTTATACCAACACCCCTACTTGATATTATTAAAGTCCAATTGAATCAATTTCTTTGAGCTCTTGCTCGGTAAAATCAAGATTATCGGTCATTCTGATGTTTTCGGTTATTTGCTCAGGCTTTGAGGCACCGATTAAAACGCTTGTTATTCCCTTTTTCCTATATAACCAAGCAAGTGCCATTTGTGCCAAGGTTTGCCCCCTGCGTTTTGCTATCTCGTTTAGCTTTTCTATTTTTATTAGCCTTTCGGATGAAATTGAGCGCTCATTTAAAAATCTACCGTCAGTTTTTACACGGCTATCCTCAGGAATTCCCTTTAAATATCTGTCAGTTAAAAGCCCTTGTGCAAGCGGACTAAAAATTATCATTCCCTTTTTAGCCGAAATCGCACTATCTAAAATTCCGTTTTTCTCGACGGTTCTATTGAAAATCGAATACGAATTTTGATTTATAATAAACGGACAATGAAGCTCGTTTAATATGTCGGCGGCTTCTTTCATTGTTTTGCCATCATAATTAGAAAGTCCAACATATAAAGCCTTGCCACTCTTGACAATACCGGCAAGCGCCCACATAGTTTCATAAAGGGGCGTATCGGGATCCATTCTGTGATGATAAAAAATATCAACATAATCAAGCTTCATTCTTTTAAGGCTTTGGTCAAGACTGGCAGTTAAGTATTTCTTGCTGCCAAAGTCCCCGTAAGGACCGGGCCACATATAATAACCTGCTTTTGTGCTTATAATCATTTCATCACGGTAACACTTCATATACTTATGAAGTATTTTTCCAAAATTAGTTTCTGCGCTACCCGCCATCGGACCGTAATTATTTGCAAGGTCAAAATGCGTGATTCCGTTGTCAAAGGCGGTGAAGCACATTTTGCACATATTTTCAAAATCAGCATTATCTCCAAAATTATGCCACAAGCCAAGTGAGATTGCGGGAAGCTTTAATCCGCTTTCGCCACATTTTCTATATTCCATAGTATCATATCTTTTTCCGTTTGCAGTATATTCCATAGTTGCTCCTTTTTATCACATTAAGTTTCTCTGTGTACGCAATATTTAAAAGTGATTTTTACTTTATATTACCTTGCTGTAGATTCAACCTGCCACCAATCGTTTCCTAAATTATATATTCTATGATTTCCCCAGTTTGCAGGTTTTTCTTTTGACTTAATAATAGCGAACGCACCTACTGCATCATCATCGGTGATTTCCAAATATTCTACACTTTTTATCATTATTGTCTCTTGTCGTTGAGGACCAGTGTAATACTTTGATATATTTTTAAGAGCGACTTTTTGCTTCTCAGTTAAATTGACATAATAAACTGTATCTTCTTTGTCGGTCGAATAGATTGTTTGTGTTAGAGATTCTCCATTTTCTGATACATCAAGGAACATAGTGCCATTATTAGTATTTCTTTCATTGATATATTCTTTATAATAATCAAACGCAACATCAGCGATTATATCATAATCTTCGGATATTTTATTCCACTCTGTTTTCTTTTCCAATGACGGATTTAAAAATAAAAAAGTTAATATTAGAAATAATCCTATCAGAATTGCTATGATACTTTTTGCTTTTTTCATATAAACACCTTTTTGCGAATGAATTGGAATTGTGTTACTTCTTTTCTTTTGCGAAAACACAAACCGTTCTCACAATGCAGATAATCTCTGCTATAAGCAGAACAAATAAAATCCAAGGCCATATATCTCCGTCAACGGTTGCCGAATGGATGAAGAACTCCAATTTCGTTCCTCCAAAGGCACGTCTACTTTGGAGAGAGCCAAACAGAATTGCTATGGTTGGGCAGATTATTGCCAACAACAACTCTGCAATTCCTTTGACCTTGCCTATTTTTGCAAGAGAGTATATCGCTGTAGCAATGCCAAGAACACTAATTATACCGATTACCCATATCATACAATCACATTCCTTTCTCAAATTGGAATTTTAAAAATTACTTAATATTACTCAAAATATTACTCAAATCTTCTCTGCCATCATAATCAATCCAATAAAAGTACCAATTTTCATTTAGCTTCTCAGCAAAGGCGATATTATTTCCACCCTCTTCATAATAAGTGTATTTTTCTGTTTCTCCTCGGTAATTCCCTTTCTCTGTATAAACTAATCTCCAATATTGACCACCGAGCATACCTTGTGAACCAATTTCAAAATTAACCGCTTCTTCATTTTCATCATATTTAATTTCGTATGCTTTTTTATATTCATTCATAGAGGGTTGCTTTGTCTTTAATGTTTCTTGTGCAATGTTTTCTAATTCTCCTTAATTATGTTTCAAAAAAGATTCTGAAAGGTCTTTCGCAGATTGATAGGTGTGTTCTCCAAATGCAGTATCAAAGGGCAAAAAAACAAGTCCAACAATGATAACAACGATTAAAGAGAAAATCACAGATACTATTATTTTACTCGTTTTTTTGGTATTTGAGATTTTATTTGTTATCAAAAGGTATATGGAATAAATGAAATCTAATACAATTCCTAACAAAACACCAACAACAATTTCTTCATTCTTTTCGCCTTGTGCAATATTAAATATTAAACATAAAACCACGGAAATTATTGGAATTATGGCAAATAACGAGTATTTCGAAATTTTTATGGTTTTAATTTTCATAAATATGTTCCTTCGTCAAAT
>JAZSLI010000007.1:0-24514 GCA_045535295.1 Acutalibacteraceae bacterium
CTTAGTGTTATTAAGCGTTTTACGGGTCGTGGTGAAAATCTTGATGATTTATTTCAGGTTGGCTGCATTGGACTTATAAAATCTATTGATAATTTCGATATAACTCAAAATGTACGCTTTTCGACCTATGCGGTACCAATGATTATCGGAGAAATTAGGCGTTATTTGAGGGATAATAATGCCATTCGTGTTAGCCGCTCAATAAAGGATACCGCCTATAAGGCAATGCAGGTTAAAGAGAAAATAATGGCTGAAAAACAAACCGAGCCAACCGTTTCTCAAATTGCAAAGGAATTGGGGCTTCCAACCGCCGAGGTGGTTATTGCGCTTGAAAGCACTGTGAATCCGATGTCACTTTATGACCCTGTTTATTCGGATGGCGGGGACACAATTTTTGTTTTAGACCAGGTTGGAGACAATAATGACGATAACAATTGGCTTGATGAAATAGCGCTCAAACAGGCAATAAAGGATTTGAATGAGAGGGAAAAGCATATTCTTTCGCTCCGCTTTATGCAGGGCAAAACACAAATGGAGGTTTCAAGGGAAATAGGAATAAGTCAAGCCCAAGTTTCAAGGCTTGAAAAGGGAGCACTTGATAAAATAAAATCTTAAAAAAATATAGAGCCCTCCTTCATACAAGGAGGGCAAATTTTAATTGCTTATTGAGTGGTGTTGTAGTATTCGTCCAAGCTTTTGAAGGTGTAGCCTTGTTGGGCGGCGATATCTATCATTTGGGCGAGTCCATCGGTATTAGCTTTTGATACTGCGTGCAAAAGGATTACCGCACCGTTATGATATCGGCTTGTGACTGTTTCGACCGCAGCTTGTGTTGTTGGCTGGTTAGCGGTTTCCCAGTCCTTATGAGCTGCTGACCAGAATATTGATTTATATCCCATAGATGAAACAAGTTCAAGTGCGTTTTCGGAATGTTCTCCCGAGGGAAAACGGAAATATGGCGAGAAATAATTGAAATTATCTTTTAAATATTTTTCAACCTCATAAATTTCCTTTGCCATATTTATTCTTGTCAGCTTCGGGAAGGAGGGGTGGGATGCGCTGTGGTTGCCTACAATATGTCCTTCGTCTATCATTCTTCTTACGATTTGAGGATTCTTTTTAATGTAATCGAGTGTGCAGAAAAATGCAGCCTTGACATTTTTGGCTTTCAATGTATCAAGGATTAATAGAGTAAGGTTTTGATATTCGTAGCCGCAGTCAAAGGTTAGATACATACATTTATCATTTGAAACAGTATCAAGAGCAAGTGCTTCAATATTGGTATAAGAATCGAACTTTTTTTGGTTATTAACCGATGTGCTATGCGGCTGTCCGTCTTTAGCAATACCATAGGAAAAACCGAAGCTTTGGTTGGAAAGACCTCTTGCGTTATTGGGGTCGGTAATGGTATATGGCCCAACAGTAGCGTTTTCCGGAGCGGGTGGATTTGGTGTTGGAGTGGGCACGTTTGGAATTTGTGGCTCGGGTGCAGGGTTTTCGGGAGCAGGTGGTTCTTCGGGTGTTTCGTCAGTTGGCTTTTCAATCAAATCGGTTTGGGATTGGGTTGGTCGGTCGGTTGAAAGAGGTTCTTTATCCTTTTTACAAGCGCAAACCGAAAAGAGCATTAATATCGCAAAAGCAAAGCTAAAAATTTTTAATTCCTTGTTCATAAAAATCTCCTGTTTTAAATATTAAAAACACAAGGCTGCCACTTATGCGGCAGCCTCTTTATATTAAAGGGGAAATCGGTAATTTAAAGATAGGCAACTGTCTACCGCCGATAAATGCGGGATATCCCTTGCAATCCCCTGACTTATATTATGCGTATAAGTAGGGAGTTGTGAAAATTATTCGATAGGATTTTTGCGAATAAAGAGCACACCTAAGGTGTTTGCACCGCAATGCGAGGAGATGGTACAGCCTGCCCTTGTTAAGAAAATTTCTTTGAAGGGGGCTGCCTCTTTAACCTGCTCAACAACGGAGTTAACGATATCCATATCACAACCTGCGTGGGTAACAAAAACACGGTCAAGGTCGATATCGCTACCGTCACCAATGCGTTCTTCAACGTAGACTTTAAGAACATCGGAAAATCTACCTCTATATTTTTTGCCAACACCCATAGTTCCGTTTTTAACTTCAATGCAGGGCTTGAGCTTGAGGAGATTTGCACCCAATACTGCAAGAGCCGAGCAACGACCGCCCTTGTGTAAATAATCGAGACTATCAATAATAAAGGAAGCATCAACACAAGATTTAAGCTCTTCAATTTTGTTTACAATTTCTTCTGCGGGAAGTCCCTTTGAAGCCATTTCAGCAGCAGCAATAACTAATAAACCACCGCCGGTTGAAAGGTTTCTCGTGTCGATAACATAAATATTTTCAAACTCTTGTGCCGCCATTCTTGCATTATTATAGGTTGAAGACATTTCAGAGCTAATGGTGAAATGAATAACCGCTTTATTTGCATCAGCAAAGGGCTTGAAAAAGTCAATACAATCGCCAAGGTTTGCAGCTGAGGTTTTAGGCAGCTCGCCTGTTTTTGCATGATGTGCATAGATATCGTCAGGTGTGATATCAACTCCATCAAGAAATGTTTTTTCTCCCAAGGTAACGCCCAAGGGAAGAGTAGAAATATTATACCGTTCTTTAAGCTCGGTGCTCAAATCGGTTGTGCTATCACTTGTTATAACGATTTTTTGTTCCATAAATAGAAACCTCCAGTGTATTAAAATACGAATTCATTATACCATCAGTAAGGGCTTTTAGCAAGATAAAAAGCCTAATTTGTAATATTTTGTAATATGTTGCTTGCTATTGCTTGACATATTGATTTTATAATTGTAAAATTGTTTTACACTCTTTTGAAGGGAAAAAAGTGATGAAAAGCAAGACGAATATTTATTTTATTTTTGTTTTACTTGCGGCTTCTTTGTGGGGCACAGCGGGTTTGTTTGTTAGAACTGCAAAGAATTTAAGCTTTGATGAAATGCAGCTTGTTTTAGGCAGGGCGTTTATATCTTCTTTTATTCTTGGTTTAATTATAGTTTTGAAAGATATAAAATTGTTTAAGATTAATTTAAAGGATATTTGGATTTTTGCCTTAGCGGGTCTTATGAGTATAGTTCTTTTCAATTATTCTTATTATAAAACTATGACAATGACGTCCTTATCGGTTGCGGCAGTTTTGCTTTACACTGCACCCTTTTTTGTTGTTATTATTTCGAGATTTTTGTTTGGCGAAAAGATAACTAACAATAAATTTTTGGCTTTAATGGTTGCATTTTTGGGTTGTTGCTTTGTTTCGGGACTTTTTGATTCAGCCCAACGAATAAGCGCTAAGGCACTTTATTATGGTTTGCTGACAGGCTTTGGTTATGCGCTTTACACTATATTTTCTGAAATACTTATAAAAAAAGGCTATAAAACGCTTACCATAACATTTTATGTTTTCTTTTTTGCGGCAATATTTACCCTTCCGTTTATTAATATAAGCAAAACTGCCGAGTTGGTTTTATCTGCCCCGAGCGGACTTATAACGGTTGCTTTAATGGCGCTTATTAACACAGTATTACCTTATCTTTTTTACACAACGGGCTTAAAAGGGGTTGAACCTTCGGCAGCACCCGTTATTGCAACGGTTGAGCCGGTTGTTGCTACTGTTATAGGAGCAATAGTTTTTAATGAGGCATTAACAATTAACACGGTGGTTGGAATTATTCTTGTTTTGGGCTCGGTTATGATTCTTAACAGAAAGTCTGTAACTGTTAAGGCTAATGCCAAAATAAATTTAGCGCTTGCGATAAAGGGCAAGAGGGAGGATGGCTACCATCTTATTGATACGGTTATGCAGTCTATTTGCCTTGCTGATAAGATAAAGGTTAGTTATTCTAAAAAAATCAGGGTTATTTGTAATATTAAAGGACTCCCCGAGCAAGAGAATATTGCCTTTAAAGCTGCAACATTGTTTTTTGAGAAAACGGGAATTTTAGGCGGCGCAAAGATATATATTAACAAAAAAATACCCGATGCGGCAGGGCTCGGAGGCGGTAGCGCAGATGCGGCGGCGGTTCTAATTGCACTTAACAAAATATATAATACCGCACTTTCAAACCAAACGCTTTGTGAGTGGGCGCTTATGCTTGGTGCAGATGTTCCTTTCTTTATTGAGGGCGGAACGGCAAGAGCAGAAGGAATAGGTGAAATACTTACAAAATTAACTGATCTTAAAAAGGTTTACATTGTTTTGGCAAAAACGCAGCAAAAGAAATCAACTAAGCAAATGTATCAAACACTTGATAATATGCCCTTGACTCCAATAAATATAGATACCTTGGTTGAAAAAATAAATGCCCAAAGTGGTTTAGAGGAAATATATGGCTTGCTTGAAAATTCCTTTGAGATTTGTTGGGAACAAGATGATTTGGCCATAAAATTAAAGAAGCTCGGTGCCAATGCGGTTTCACTTTCAGGAAGCGGACCCACATGTTTTGGAATTTTCGAAAGCCGGAAGGCTGCTAAAAGGGCATTAGCAAGCTTAAAAAAGCAAAAAATAAACTGCTATTTAACAAAAACAACTAAAAATTCGATTATAATTGAATAATATGAAAAAAATAGGTCAATATTCACCTTGAAAAAGGAGATGTTGATTTTGAGCAAAATAAAATTTTCAAATAGGTTATTCAATCTTTCACTTTTTTGTGGTCTTTTATGTGCAGTTTTTATTTGTCTTGCTGATTTTGATGCTAATTGCGAGAATATAAGAAATAATGTTTTAAGGCTACATATCATCGCAAATTCTGACGATGAGTGTGACCAACAGCTAAAATTAAAAATAAGAGATAAAATTTTAGAGGAAAGCTCGGATATATTTAGCGGTGATGAGGATATAAATGAGGCGGTTTCGGTAGCAAAAGAAAGACTGTCTATCTTCACCAAAATAGCAAATGAGGTTATAGCCGAAAACGGATTTGATTATAAGGCGAAGGCTGAAATTGGACCGACATATTTTGAAACGAGGCAATATGACGATTTCACCTTGCCTGCGGGGGAATATGAGTCCCTTTTAATAACTGTTGGAAAGGGTGAGGGTAAGAATTGGTGGTGCGTTATTTTCCCGCAGATGTGTGTTTCTGCCGCCGCCGAAAAAGCTTCACTTTGTGATACGGTTTCGTCCGAGGCTTCGAGCATTGCCGAGAATCCGCAAAGGTATGTTATGCGCTTTAAAACGGTTGAAATTTATGAAAATATAAAAAAGTTTTTAAAGAGATAAAAAAACACTTGCTTTTTTGTGAAAAGTATGTTATCATTCGTATGTTATATTGATGATAAAAAGTTAAAAAGGGTTTTATGCTCTGTTTGTTTTTTATTTTCGTTATTGAAAAAGAAAGAGGTGACAATAATGAAAGAAGGTATTCATCCGCAGTATGAAAAGGTGACCGTTAAATGCGCTTGCGGTGCGGAATTCGAGACACGCTCAACTAAAAACGATATCCGTTTGGATATTTGCTCTAAATGTCATCCGTTTTTTACAGGTAAACAAAAGCTGGTAGACACCGGCGGTCGTGTTGACAGATTTAAAAAGCGTTTCAATATTGACGAATAAGCCTTTATCCGCAGTCGCCTTGCAGGCGGCTGCGATTTTCTATTTAAAAGCTTTGTAAAGAAGGTGCTTTTATGAGTAGATATTTAACTGTTTTGGAAGATGTTTCGGCTGAATTCACCGAAAAACGTTCACGATTTATTGCAACACTTAAACATTGTGAAACCGAGCAGGAAGCGGTTTCGTTTATTGAGCAAATTCGTTCTAAATATTGGGATGCTAAGCATAATGTTTTTGCTTTTTCGGTTGAGAGTGGCAGAGTTTCAAGATTTTCGGATGATGGCGAGCCTCATGGGACCGCAGGCAAACCGATTTTTGATGTTTTATCGGGGAGCGGCTTGACTGATGTTGCGATAGTTGTTACTCGCTATTTTGGTGGAATACTTTTGGGAACGGGCGGTTTGGTAAGAGCATATTCGCAAGCCGCAAGAGATGTTTTTGATGCCGCTAAAATTGCCGAAATGATATCCTGCACGGTTTTTGTCACCGAATGTGAATATACTGACCATCAAAGGCTGGTTTCTTTAATTGAAAAGTCGAATGGGGTAATTGAGGATATCGCTTTTACCGATAAGGTTGAGGTTAAATACGCCTTTAAGGATAGCGAGGCGGAAGCTTTTTTGCTTAAATTATCCGAAAGCTTTTCTGCAAGGCTAAAAGCCGATGCGCTTTGTAAAAAAACAGTTGCTTTCAAGATTTAAAAAAATTGTAAAATAAAAAAGGAATTTTAGAATTTTTAGCTAATATATAATGTGAAGGGGTGAATGTAATGAATGCAAGAGAAATCACCGAGAAAAATGAGGGGCTTATCTTATCTGATAAGGCGGTGCTCTCAGCAAATAGCAAGGGCAGAAAGGTGTTTGAAGAGCCTTGCGAGCTTAGAACCTGCTTTCAGCGTGATAGGGATAGAATAATTCATTGCAGAGCTTTTAGGAGATTGAAGCATAAAACGCAGGTATTTTTATCTCCTGAATCTGATCATTACAGAACCCGCTTAACCCACACATTAGAGGTTGCTCAAATAGCAAGAACCATTGCAAGAGCGTTAAGGCTTAATGAGGATTTAACCGAGGCTATCGCTTTGGGACACGATTTGGGACATACCCCCTTTGGACATGCAGGGGAAAGGGCAATAAATGAATTGACCACCTTTGAATTTAGGCATTATGAGCAAAGTGTTAGGGTTTGTGAGAAGCTTGAAAAGGGTGGAAAGGGACTGAATCTAACCCTTGAAGTGCTTAACGGTATTGATAGGCACACCCGTGATGAATGGGCAGATACCTTTGAGGGGAAAATTGTTAGATTTTCGGATAGAATAGCCTACATAAATCACGATATTGATGATGCTTTGAGAGCGGGCATAATCGATGAAAGCGAGCTTCCGAGCGATATAACCCAATACTTAGGTAAAAGCAAAAGCGAGCGAATAACAACCTTAGTTAATTCGCTTGTTAATAATAGTACCGATGATGTTCGTATGGACTGTGAAACGGATAAATATTATAATGCACTACATAGTTTTTTGTTCGAGGCAGTTTATAAAAATCCAAAGGCCAAGCAAGAAGAGCAAAAGGTTAAGGGACTGGTTGAGGCACTTTTCGAATATTACACTAAAAATCCTGACAAGCTTTCGGGCGAATGTTTAAAGATTAGAGAGCAAGAGGGCTGCGAGCGGGCGGTTGCAGATTATATTGCCGGAATGACCGACCATTACGCTACCACGCTTTATTCGAATATTTTTATACCAAAATTTTGGACGGTTTAATGTACCATAATTAGTACAAGTATATGGTAGAGGAGGCGGTTTTATGGCAATACCCGAGGATATTATTAATGAAATTAAATATAGAAACGAAATTGAAGCTACCATTTCGCAATATGTCAATTTAAAGCGTAGAGGCAAAAATCTTGTGGGACTTTGTCCATTCCATAGCGAAAAAACCCCTTCGTTTACGGTTTATCCTGAATCGGCATCCTTTTATTGCTATGGTTGCCACGTCGGTGGAGATGTTTTTACATTTACAGGTCTTATGGAAAACCTTGATTACATAGAATCGGTTAAGCTATTGGCTGAACGCTCAGGAGTTGCCTTGCCTCAGGATAACAGCTACGACGATTCTATGACTCGGCTAAAAAACACTATTTATGATATCAACAGGGAAGCGGCAAGGTTTTTTCATAATTATTTAATGTCACCCGAGGGGAAATGGGCACTTGACTATTTCTTAGGTAGAGGATTAACCCTCTCTACCGTTAAGCATTTTGGTTTAGGTGCCGCACCTGATAGCTGGGACTCACTTATAAATCATCTTAAAGCAAAGGGCTTTAGCCTTGAAGATATGTATGCCGCAAATGTTGTTGGCAAAAGTCAAAAGGGAAGCTATTATGACCGTTTCAGAAAGAGATATATGTTCCCAATTATAAACATAAGGGGAAATGTTGTTGCTTTCAGCGGACGAGCAATACCATCAGAGGAAAAGGAAAAGGGCAAATATGTTAACACCTCGGACACGCCCGTTTTCAAAAAGAGCCTTAACCTTTTTGGCATAAATTTTGCAAAGAATAATTGCGACCAGAGAATTATTTTGGTTGAAGGAAATATGGACGTTATTTCTCTTCATCAGGCGGGATTTACAAATGTTGTGGCTCCTTTGGGCACTGCTTTTACCTCGGAACAGGTTAATCTTCTTGCGAGATACACAAAGGAAATTGTTTTAATGCTTGATGCCGACGCCGCAGGTCAAAAGGCACTAATGAAGGCATCGCAAATGCTTGAAAACACAGGGCTTTCGGTTAGAGTTGTTGTTATACCCGATGGCAAGGACCCCGATGAATTTATAAAGAAAAACGGGGCTGAAAGATTTAAAGCCTTGCTTGAAGGCGCTGTGAGCGATATTGAATATAAGCTTTTAATGGCGGTTTCGGGTATTGATGTTCATACTGATGACGGTAGACTGAAATACTTATCTGCGGCGGCTGAAATTATAGCAAATGAGCCTGATGCACTAACCCGAGATATTTATATTGGAAGGCTATGTGATAAATATGGGGTTTCGAGAACTGCTTTGAATGCTAAAATTGAGGAAATTCGCAAGAAAAATACCCGTTATAAGCAGAAAAAGGAAATAAACGAGATAATCGAGCCTAAATACACAAGAGGTGACCTCAATCCTGAAAAGCGGCGTTCACCCAAGGGGACAGCCGCAGAGGAAAATCTTATTGCAGTACTTATGAAGCATCCTGACCTTTTAGGGTATGCGAAGGAAAATTTAGCCGCCGATAAGATGATAACTCCTCTTAACAAGAGAATTTATGAGGGGATTTTGGAGATTTATGATAGTGGAAGAAGCTTAGATATTTCGGCATTTTCTGATAGGCTCATTCCCGCAGAGCTTGGATATTTAGTTGCGTTGCAAAATGGCAATAAAGCTGAAAAAAACGCAAAAACTGTATTAAAAGATTGCATTGAGGTAATATTAGAAGAAGGAATAATCCTTAATACAACCGAAAATAAAGAGGCATCTGTGGAGGATTGGGCCCAAAGCCTTAAAAATATGATAGATAAAAAATCAAAGGGGAATTAAAGAGTTATGGAAAATAAAATTAAGGATGAAAACAAAAAAATTAATCAAACAGAACAAATGTTAGAGGCAGAGGAAAGAGATATATCTATCGATGAGATAGAGTGTGCGCCCGATGACCCCGACGAGTTGATTTCGGAGCCTGAGGCATTAGACCTTGATTTTGACGAAGAGCCTACCGATGATGAGCTTAAACTTGAAGAAATGGATGTTGATAAGCTCAGCGAGGAGGATATCTCCTTTGATAATATTTCACTTGATGACCCGGTTAAGGTTTATTTAAGAGAAATAGGACGTGTTCCGTTGCTTTCTTCTGAGGAAGAAATTGAATTAGCGGTTAAAATAACCGAGGGGAATCAATATGCAAAGCAAAGGCTAACCGAGGCAAATTTGCGACTTGTTGTTAGTATTGCTAAAAAATATGTTGGAAGAGGAATGTATTTCCTTGACCTTATTCAAGAGGGAAATGTTGGTCTTATAAAAGCGGTTGATAAGTTTGATTACACAAAGGGATTTAAGTTTTCAACCTATGCTACTTGGTGGATAAGACAGGCTATAACCCGTGCTATTGCTGACCAAGCAAGAACTATTAGAATTCCTGTTCATATGGTTGAAACCATTAATCGACTTAAAAAGGTTCAAAGTCAGTTACTGCACGAAAACGGTTTCGAGCCGAGCGAGGAAATGATAGCGGATAAGATGGATATGCCGGTTGAGAGGGTTCGTGAGATTATGCGTGTTGCCCAAGAGCCTGTTTCAATGGAAACACCGATAGGTCCTGAGGAGGACTCTCGCCTTATGGACTTTATTAGGGATGAGGATGCATTGGCTCCTGATGAGGCTGCTCTTAAAACCATTACCAATGAGGATATTGACGGTGTTCTAAAAACCTTAACCCCAAGAGAAGAATCGGTTATTAGACTTCGCTTTGGATTAAAGGACGGCAGATGCCATACCTTAGAGGAGGTTGGAACCGAATTTAATGTAACCCGTGAGCGTATCCGTCAGATAGAGGCAAAGGCACTTAGAAAGCTTCGCCATCCTGTTAGAAGCAATAGGTTTAAGGATAGATAATTTTAATGTAAAGGGAAAGTTAATATGCAAATTTTATATAGAACAAGTGGCGTTTGTGCAAGAGGTATACAAATAGAAATCGAAGACGATATTGTTAAAAGTGTGAGATTTGAGGGCGGCTGTAACGGCAACACAACAGGAATTTCTAAATTGGTTGAGGGAATGAGCGTTGATGAGGTTATTGCTCGCTTGGAAGGAATAAGGTGTGGCTTTAAAAGCACCTCTTGTCCTGACCAGTTGGCCTCCGCCTTAAAGGAATATAAGAAAAAATAATTCTTCGGAGAATAAAAAATGTGGTCTGATAATGATATTAAAATCGCAGGCGATAAGCCTTCGAGAGATATTGAACGAAACAAAATAAAGGCCGAAATCGAGCAAGGCTTAACCAAGGCTCAAATAGATGCCGCAATAGAGTGGGGAAAAGAGGTTGCTCTTAAATTTATTGAGGACACTAAAAATTCTGAGCAGGATATAAATGAAGAGCTTAATGGGGAAATGTTTATTCATCGCAGAACCTTGCTTTCTTTTACTGCAACGGTTGGCTTTGAGCAGTTGAGTGATAACGATGCTATAAGCGGTATTGCTCAAAAAAGCTTTATTGACACAGTTAGAACTACCGATGCAAAGCTTTATGACACTTTAAGCGATACCGGTGCTTACTCATTTTATTATTTGGCATTTAGAAGAGGTAACGAGGTTGATAGAAGAATGGGACAAACCTTTGCCATGCTTTGCTCGCATGACGGTGACCCTATTTATCAAGAGCTTGGTGAGGCGCTTTACTGTTGGTTTTTATCGGTGGTTAAGCAAGCCGCAAAGAAAAGAAACATTAATTAGCCTTTTGTATTAAACTTTAAATAACATAACTAATCCTTCCTGTATCATAGAATAGTTATATAAACTATTTTACAGGAAGGATTTTTTTATGCCTATTATTTATCTTAGCCCTTCAACACAAGAGTTTAACCCTTATAATGGTGGAGGTAATGAGGAATATTATATGAATCTAATAGCTGATGCAATGGAGCCTTATCTTGCAGCAAGCGGAATTCAGTTTGTTAGAAACACACCTGATATGACCGCCGCAACCTCTATTGCTGCCTCAAATGCGGGAAGCTATGATTTGCATTTGGCACTCCATTCAAATGCTTCGGGCTCACAACCCGGTTCAACAAGGGGAAGCGAGGTTTATTATTATCCGACAAGTGAAAAGGGCAAAAGGCTTGCTGATATTATTGCGAGAAATTTGCAGCTTATCTATCCTATTCCATCAAAGGTGAAAACGGTGCCAACAACCGCTTTGGGAGAGGTTAGAAGGGTTAGAGCACCCTCGGTGCTTATTGAATTTGCCTATCACGACAATGCCTTAGATGCCGAATGGATTAGAAATAACATCGAGGTTATAGCCTCAAATGTTGTATACTCACTCACCGAATATTTTGGGATTCCCTTTAATGTTCCATCACCTATTTATACTGCAAGCATTGCAACAAGAGGCTCAAATCTTAATGTTAGATATATACCCTCATTGGCGGGCAATATTGTAGGGCAAATACCTAACGGCTCAGAGGTTGTGGTTTATGCAACGCTTCCTGAATGGTCATTGGTTGGGTACAACGGGGTTGTTGGATATGTAAGCTCTCAGTATTTGCAATATTAGGACAGTATTTCCCAGTAATATTTTCGATTTGATATTGGAAAATCATCTAAAATATTATGTTCGGGGTCTAAAAACTTGCCTTTATAATATAAGGACCAATGCCAACACCGAGGCGTTTCAAGACTTAAAATGCAAATTGGTGGAAGCTCCTCTTTGCAAGAAACCTCAATTCGATTTGGATTAAATTTTATACCGCAATATTTTAGAGCATAGAACATTTGCTTTAAGGTGGTTTCTCTTTCGGTTCCAACTATTTTGCAGATTTCACAAACACTTTTACCGCTTAGCATTGCAAGAACTGCTTGCCCGCATTGAAGCTCGGTTGGTTCGTGGATATATTGAGGATTTTCGCATAAGGGCATTTTAACACCTCTTTAATTACTGTTTTATATATTATAATTTTATATTTCTTTTTAAAATATGTCAACAAAAAGGAGAGATTAAATCTCTCCTTTGGCTTTTTAAGAATACATATTATTGGCTGACATATAGTCGTAGATTGCTTTGCCGTGCTCTTGCTCTTCCTTTTGAATATGATTTAAGGTGTCTCTAATAGTGACATCCTTAAACTCGAAAATGCAGGTATTGTAAAGGCTCGAAACGTGTTTTTCATCTGCAAGAAGGTCGGAGCATAAATAACAGTCTGCCTGCTTATCGGGTGTGTCACCCATACCGTAGTTAGAAGTGAAGCTTGTTTTAACGGTTTGGGAACTGCCACTTTGTGTTGCGGGTGCTGTTCCGTTTTCTATTTGAGAAAGGGTATTAAGATGCTGCTGTTCTACATTTGCTATTGATGTAAAAAGCTCTTTTAATTGTGGGTCAAGAGCGGCCGAGGCATATTTAGTGTATTTCTCGGTGCAAAGCTTTTCCTGTGACTTTAAATCGGTTAATAATGTTGTTTCTTTTTGCGTTAATTGCATAAAAATCACCTCAGGCATAGTTTTGCCTGAGGTGTTAAATTTATGCAAGATATTGTGCAATAGTTATCAAAATCGGCATACTTATAAGCGACAGTACGGTGCTGATGGATACCATATTAACCGATAGGGCGGTATCCTGCTCAAATTTTGACGAGAACATAGTTGTTATAGCGGCAACGGGGGCACTGCAAGCGATAACTGATGATATTAAAATGATTCCTTTTATTTTGCAGAGGTACATAATAACGAGTGCAGCAACAGGGAAGAGGAAAAGCCTTGCAAAAATAGACCAAAGGCATTTTAAATCCTTTAAACCTTGAAGTAAATTGCTATTTGCAAGGTGGTAACCTATTATTATCATTGGCACAGGCGTGTTGAGTGACGCCATATAAGAAACGGTTTGGTTTAACACGGTTGGAACGGGAATCGAAAAGAAGAATATAATAATACCTATCGCAACACCTATAATTCCCGGGTTCAAGATGAGCTTTTTTGGGGTGAGATATTTTTTATCACCGCTCATAAGTAAAATTCCGTAGCTCCAAATAAAGAGGTTGAAAATTGCGATATATGAGGAACCATAGAAAACACCCATATCACCGAGAATTGCTTGTTGTAGTGGAATAGACATAAATCCGCAGTTAGAAAAAACAGAGCCGAAACGCAAAACCGTTTGCTTTTTAATATCCTTTGAGCGCAATAGCAGGATGCTTAAAACAATAAATAAAATATGGGCTAAAATTGCTATGAGAAAACTGAGTAAAAGATTCTTAACAAGTGAATGGTCGAACTCTCGCATAAAAGATTTGATGATTACGCAGGGAGTGACGATATAGAGAACAACATCGGTCATACTTTTAACGCCGCTTTCGGTTAAAAGCTTTGTTTTTGTTAGTATAACACCTAATAAAACGAGTAAAAGTAAAATTATAACCTGGGTTAAAACATTAAAAAAGAAATCCATTATTTCACGCTTTCTATAAATCTTAAAAAGGCTTTGAGACCTTGTTCGGTGTGCTTATAAACACCTGCATCCTCTAATACTTTTGCAAAAACAATTCCGATTTCGGTTTCAATGATAGAGTCAATATTATCTTTATCGATTACGGGATATTTATTTAGAATTTTTTGTGTCCAAGCAGCGTGCTTTGAAAGGACTTCGTTTGCATTTATATCCTCATCATTTAAGATAGCCTCTTTTAGTAATGCCATTTCGCTTTTGAGCCTTGCGGGAAGAACCGCAAGCCCCATAACCTCTATAAGACCGATATTTTCTTTTTTGATGTTATGAAGCTCGGCGTGAGGATGAAAAACGCCCATTGGGTGCTCGGGGGTTGTTATGTTGTTTCGCAAAACTAAATCGAGCTCAAAAAGTCCATCAGAAATTCTGGCTATCGGAGTGATGGTGTTATGAGGCTCGCCATCGGTTTCGGCGAAAATAAAGGCAGCTTCATCGGTATAGCCGCGCCAAGTATCTAAAATTTTGCAGGCAAGCTCAATTAAGCGGTCGGGGTTTGCACTGCGTGTTCTAATAACCGACATAGGCCATTTAACGATTCCGGCTTCAACATCACTAAAACCGTTTATGTTGAGCTTATGCTCAATTGGTGCTTTTGCCATTGCAAAGGTGTAGTTGCCGCCTTGGAAATGATCGTGTGAAAGAATGGAACCGCCAACGATTGGCAGGTCGGCATTTGAACCAACGAAATAGTGAGGGAAAAGTTTAACAAAATCAAGCAGCTTGCGGAAGGTATCGTGGTTAATGGACATAGGCGAATGACTGCCGTTAAAAACGATACAATGCTCGTTGTAATAAACATAGGGTGAATATTGGAAAAACCAATCGCTATTGTTTATCTTAATGGGGATAATTCTATGATTTTGGCGAGCGGGGAAGTTGAGCCTTCCTGCATAGCCTTCACATTCCTTGCAAAGTAAGCATTTAGGATAACCTGCCTGAGGAGCATTTTTAGCTGCCGCAATGGCTTTGGGATCCTTTTCGGGCTTTGAAAGGTTGATTGTTATATCTAAATCACCATATTCTGTGGTGGTAACCCATTTTACGTCTTTTTTAATTCGATAGCGGCGTATGTAATCGCTGTTGCAACTTAGGTTATAAAAATAATCGGTTGCCGCCTTAGGAGACTGCTTATAAAGCTGCTCAAAGGTTTGGGTAACCTCGCTCGGTCTTGGCATTAATGCCGACATAAGCTTTGTGTCGAATAAATCTCTATGGGTTATGGTGTCCTCGATTAAGCCCTTTTCGGTTGCAAAATCAAGCAACTCCTTTAAGGTTTGTTCAAGGTCAACATTTTGAAAGCTTTCTTCACATTCAAAACTATCAAGCTCTAAAATCTCTAAAATTCTGTTAGCAGCAAAATTTAGGTCACGCTGCCCAATGAGATTTTTTTCAAGGCCATAGCATAAAAGCTTTTTAATACTGCAATCAATCATCTGTAACAACTCCGCATAAATTTATAGCAAGAAAAATTATACTATATTTAGACTGCCGGTGTCAATTAAAATTACGTATTTTTTTCTTGACAATTGACTTTGTTTGTGATAATATGGTTAAGCCGCATATTGTGGGCTTGTTAAAGTTGTGCCAAAAATGGTGCACGCCTTCTGTAGCGAGACTGAAAAAGAAGCAGGTGGAAACAGATGTACGCAATTATCGAAACAGGCGGAAAGCAATACCGTGTTCAAAACGGTGACATTATATATGTTGAAAAGCTTGATGCTCAGGTTGATGAGGAAGTTACCTTCGACAAAGTTGTTGCTGTTAGTAACAGAACTTTAAAGGTTGGCAAGCCTTATGTGAAGGACGCTTTTGTTAAGGGTACTGTTCTTAAGAACGGTAAGGGTAAGAAAATCACAGTGTTTACTTACAAACCTAAGAAGGGCAGTTCACGCAAGATGGGTCACAGACAGCCTTACACAAAAGTTCAGATTAACGAGATTGGTTAATTATGACAAGTGTTAAGTTTTTTGCTGATGAAAAGGTGATTTACGGCTTTGAAATCAGCGGTCATTGCTCGGTTTCGGGGGATGACGAGGTTGGAAAAATTGTTTGTTCGGCAGTTTCAAGTGCCGCTTATATGGCAGCTAACACGATTACCGATATTATAGGTGACATAGCCGAAATAGAAATAGATGAAGCAAAAATGCTTTTTAAGGTTAAAAATCCTACCGATAAAACGATTGCGGTTTTAAAAGGATTAAGGCTTCATATTAACGAATTATCCAACGAATACAGTAATAACATAAGAATTTACGGAGGTGCAAAATAATATGTTAAAGATTAACATTCAGTTATTCGCTCATAAAAAGGGTGTGGGTTCTACTAAGAATGGTCGTGACAGTGAATCCAAGCGTTTAGGCGTTAAGCGTGCAGACGGGCAGTTTGTTCTCGCAGGAAATATTATTGTTCGCCAAAGAGGTACACACATTCATCCCGGTAACAATGTTGGCCGTGGTTCTGACGATACTCTTTTTGCTCTTATTGATGGTAAGGTTAAATTTGAGCGCAAAGGTCGAGACTGTAAGCAGGTTAGCATTTACGCTGAATAATTGAGCTGCTTGGCAGTTATTGGATTTCAAGTTCGGGTGCGAGCAGCCCCGAACTTATTTTTTTAAAAAAGCTTTTTATATGAAAGGAAGCCGCTTATGAAAATTTGTCATGTTTGTAATATGGAATGTAACGACGATGCGGAAATATGCCTTGTTTGCGGTGCGGATTTAACAGAAAAGCCCTCACCTGAGTCGCAAACTGAGTCGGAACCTGAATTTAAGCAACCTGTTTTGCTTGCGTCTATGGATGATATTGTTTCGGCTGAGATTTTTAAGGATATATTAAAGGATAATGAAATACCTTATATGAGCGGTAATGATGCCAACGAAAACACAATGCGTGTTGTTTTTGGTGGTGGATTTGTTTCAGAAGATATTTATGTTGAAAAGGAAAATTTTGAAAAGGCAAATATGCTTTATGCTGAGTTTTTAGAAAACAAGGAAGAATTTGATGGCGAATTTATTTTTGATGATAACCAAACAGACGATAGCGAGGAAGTTTAAATGTTTGTTGATATAGCAAAAATTCATTTGAAAGCCGGAAAGGGTGGCGATGGTGCAGTTTCTTTTCATAGAGAAAAGTATGTTGCAGCGGGCGGACCTGATGGTGGTGATGGCGGAAAAGGTGGAAATATAGTTTTTAAGGCGGATAGTAACCTTTCAACCCTTGCCGATTTTAGATATAAAAGAAAATATAATGCCGAATCGGGACAAAATGGCGGAGCTTCAAGATGTACGGGTAAGAGTGCACCTGATTTGGTTATTTCGGTGCCGATAGGAACGCTTGTTAAGGATGCCGAAACAGGCAGAATTATTGCCGATATTTCGGATGATGAGGCAGTTGTTATTGCCAAAGGCGGAAATGGCGGTTGGGGAAATCAGCATTTTGCAACCTCAACAAGACAGGTCCCCCGTTTTGCAAAAAGCGGAAAAGCGGGCGAGGAGCTGGATGTTACATTAGAGCTAAAGCTTTTAGCCGATGTTGGACTTATAGGCTTCCCAAATGTTGGAAAATCAACCTTGGTTTCGGTCGTGAGTGAAGCAAAGCCTAAAATTGCCAACTATCATTTCACCACCTTAACACCCGTTTTAGGTGTTGTAAGAATGGGAGAAGGTTCTTCCTTTGTTATGGCAGATATACCAGGGTTAATTGAGGGTGCGGGCGAAGGCGTTGGCTTAGGTCACGAGTTTTTACGGCACGTTGAGAGATGCCGAATGTTACTTCATGTTGTTGATATTTCGGGTAGCGAGGGCAGAGACCCAATCGATGATTTTAATAAGATTAACCACGAGCTTACGGTTTTCAGTCCCCTGCTCGCAGATAGGCCGCAAATAGTTGTTGGAAACAAATGTGACCTTACAACAGAGGAAGAAGTCGAAAGAATTTCCAATTACTTTAAAGGGCTTGGTTATCAGTTTTTTCCTGTTATGGCGGCTATTGCCGAAGGAACAAAGGAATTAATTGATTATGTTGCAGCCGAGCTGCAAAAGCTTCCTCCAATTATTAAGTATGAGCCCGAGGCAAAACCTGAGCCTTTGTTAAAGGAAAATGAAAGAGGCTTTACTCTTAGGGTTGAAAATGGAATTTATTATATTGAAAACTGCGCTTGGCTCGATGATGTTATGAATAATGTTGACCCTGATGATTATGAATCTTTGCAGTATTTTGAGAGAACACTTAGAAGTAGTGGTATTATAAATGCGTTAGAAGACGCAGGTATAACAGAGGGTGACACCGTTAGGGTGTTAGATGTTGAATTTGATTATGTACCGTAGGTGAGGATATGGAAAATCCAAATTTATTAAGTCCTTCTGTGCTTTGTTTTGTTGGAGACTCGGTTTATAGCCTACTTGTTAGAACAAAGTTGGCAGAGATTAACAGACCATCGGCACAGTTGCATAAGCTTTCGGTTGAGCTTGTTAAGGCTTCGGCACAGGCAAAGGCGTTAGAATTGATTTTACCCCTTTTAACACCAAACGAGATAAGCGTTTTTAAAAGAGGAAGAAATTTCCATACATCATCCTCTCCTAAAAATGCAACAAAGGGTGAGTATCATACTGCAACAGGGCTTGAATGTCTTTTTGGGTATCTTTATCTTTTAGGTGAAGATATAAGAATAAAGGAGCTATTCGGTAATATATGGCAAGATTTTAAAAATAGTATGGAGGCATCACAAAATGAAACTTAATACAAAATTAACTATTCTTGTTGGCTTTGCGTTTTTATCAATTAGTGCCTTTTGGCAAATGTATGATAATCTGATTCCGCTTATTTTAACTAACACATTCCATATGAATGAAACTGTTTCAGGTATGATTATGGCGGCGGATAATGTATTGGCTTTGTTCCTTTTACCCTTATTTGGTAAAATATCGGATAAATGCAATTCAAGACTCGGCAAAAGAAAACCTTTTATTTTGTTTGGAACTATAATTGCGGTGATTTTAATGTCGGGCTTGCCTATTCTTGATAATAGCTATTTTGCCGCTCCTTCTATTATTAAGCTTGTTGGATTTATCGTATTATTAGGCTTATTGCTCATAACTATGGGCACGTATCGCAGTCCCGCTGTGGCACTTATGCCTGATGTTACACCAAAGCCTTTAAGAAGTAAAGGAAACGCCATTATTAACCTTATGGGTGCTGTGGGCGGTATACTTTATCTTATTGTTAATACTATTTTATATTCTAAGAGTAGAACTGAGGGCTTGGAGCATATAAATTATCAGCCGATTTTTGCGGTTGTTAGTTCGATTATGCTTATCGCCTTAGCGATTGTTATGTTCTTTGTTAATGAGCCTAAGCTTAGAGCAAAACAGGCTGAGTATGAAAAAGAGCATCCCGAGTTAGACCTTACGACGCAAACCGAGGATAACAAAACCAAAATGCCGAAGGATGTTAAAAAGAGTCTTGTTTTCTTGCTTTTATCGGTTGCTTTTTGGTTTATCGGTTATAATGCAATTACAACCTGGTTTAGTGTTTATGCTACTACTATGTGGGATATGGCTCCGGGTGAAGCCAGTCTTTGCCTTACCATTGCAACGGTTGGCGCTATTATAAGTTACATTCCGGTTGGCGTTATAGCAAGTAAAATCGGAAGAAGTATTACTATAAAGTTTGGCGCAGTATTACTAACTGCTTGCTTCTTTACCGCATATATCTATACGCTTTTATTTGACACATTCCACTGGGCACTTTATGTTTTATTTGTTTTAGTGGGTGTTGCTTGGGCGGCTATTAATGTTAACAGTTTGCCTATGGTTGTTGAAATGTGCGCAGGTTCAGAGGTTGGAAAGTTCACAGGACTTTATTATACTTTTAGCATGGCGGCACAAACGGTGACTCCAAGCGTTGCGGGATATTTGCTTAGCAATGTGAGTTATAAGGTTTTATTCCTTTATGCAGCAATATTTGTTGCTGCCTCCTTTGTAACAATGTGTTTTGTAAAGCACGGTGATTCAAAGCCTGAGAAAACAGGCTTTCTTGACAACTTTGATGTTGAGGACTGATATAGAATGATAGCCTTAATAATTTTAGCAATAATTATATTAATTTATTTGTTCTTTGTTTTTCCCTCGGTGAGAAAGCATAAGGATTTAAGGGTTTTAAAGGGAAGCTATATAGCGCATAGGGGACTCCACAATAAGGAAAAATCAGTTCCTGAAAATTCGCTTTTAGCTTTTGCTGAGGCGGTGGCTAACGGATATGCCATAGAAAATGATATTAGACTTACCGCAGATGGCAAGGTTGTTGTTTTTCACGATGACAGTTTAAGCAGAATGTGTTCGCAAGAGGGACTGGTTATAGAAAAAACATTAGACGAGCTTAAAAGTTTAAGACTTCTCGATACCGACGAACAAATTCCGACCTTGAAGGAATGTCTTGATTTGGTTGATGGGAGGGTTCCGTTGCTTATCGAGTTTAAGTGCGGCTTCGAGGATTATGAAAAGCTTTGTGTTGCTGCAAATGAGGTTTTGAGAGGGTATAACGGAAAGTATTTTATTCAGTCCTTTAACCCATTGGTGCCTTCTTGGTACAGAAAAAACCGAAAGGATATTTTGAGGGGACAATTGGCGCAAAAATATAATAAAAAAGGTTTTGTTGCTTGGTTAGTTAGCGGATTTTTTATGAATTTTGTTGCGAGACCCGATTTTGTTGCATATAATTTTGCTGATTCCAAAGCATTTTGCTTTAAGCTTCAAAAGCTTTTAGGCGCTTTTCCTGTTGCTTGGACATTTCATACCCAACAACAAATAGATGAAAAAAAGCAGGAAATGAATGCCTATATATTTGAGTGTTTTATTCCTAAAAAGTAAAAAGAAAGCCTTCGTAAGAAGGCTTTCTTTTTTTATTGGGTATACTTAAAATGAGGTGGAGCTTTTGAAAAATATTAAAAATAAAGCTATCGACTTGCTTTGGTATTGTATAGGAGGGGCTATTTATTCCTTTGCGGTTACACTTTTTATAACTCCTAATGAATTTTCGCCGGGCGGGTTAACGGGAATAGCAACCGCACTCGGTTTTCTTTTTAAAATTCCGAGCGGAATCTTGCTATTTATTCTTAATATACCGATTCTTCTTTTGGGATATTTAAAATTCGGTAAATTTTTTATTCTTAAAACCGCAATAGCATCGGTGCTGGTTTCAGGTTTTTTAACCTTTGCGGATGTTATAATACCTACCGTTAAGACCGATAAAATATTGGGTGCAGTTTTTGGTGGAATTTTGATGGGTGTGGGGCTTAGCATTGTTATGCTAAGAGGTGCCACAACGGGTGGTGTTGATATTCTTGCTAAGCTGATTAATAGAAAATTCAGGCACTTAACGGTCGGCAAGCTAATTCTTTTTATGGATGCCGCAGTTATAGCCCTTTCAACTTTTGTGTATCGCAATATTGAAAGTGCATTATATTCGGTTGTTACGATATATGTAACCTCACACATCATGGATAGAATGCTCTATGGTTCGGATAAAGGAAAGCTTATATATATAATAAGCGACAAGGCAAATGAGATAGAGCGAGGGATTATAAAGGAAATGCGCCGAGGTGTTACCTCGCTTTCGGCAAGAGGAGGATATACAGGAAAAGAAAAAAGAGTTTTGCTATGTTCGGTGAGGCGACACGAGGTGGCGGCGGTATATTCAATTATTGATAATGAGGACCCAAAGGCTTTTGTTATTGTTTCCGAGGCGGGCGAAATAATAGGTGAGGGCTTTAAGCAATCAGGTTTTAATAATACTCATTATTAAAAGATAGATTCCGATTATATAAAGTGAAAGATTGATTTTTCCTTTTATAGTCATAAAAACTGCGAAGGCAATTACAAAAATTGCGGTGATAACTGTTATGGTTTTAAGGGTTAATATTGCTCGGTTTAGGGTTGTTTTTTTAGCAATGAGCGAAAAAAGAATTGTTCCGCCATCGAGGCCGCTAACAGGCAAGGAGTTGAAGGCACCGATTAAAAGATTTAAAAGTGCATAGCAAAGAACAAGCTGGTTTTTATAGGCGAGATAGTTAAAATAAAAAACGAAAAATAAAAGGAAGTTTACGAGCGGTCCGAAAAGGGCAATTATAATATCATTTTTATATTTTTTTGTTATTTCACTTGTTATTTGAACCGAGGCGGGAATAAGCTTAATTCGCTTTGGATTGCACTCTAAAAGCCACATAGCAAAAAGGTGCCCTATTTCATGGACACCTATAGCAAATAACGAGGGGACAGCCATACCTGTGCGATCGGTTGCCAAAAGAATAGTGATAACCGCCATAAAGAGAAAGGAAATATAAATTTCGGTGCCCAAGATTTTAAATTTCAACGGTGTTTTCCTCCCCGATAAGAACCTCGTTTATATTTGTTTCCGAGCAAACTGCCAGCTCATACCATTTTTTAAAATCATTATAGGTTGATTTAAAAAAGTATTTAACAGTTAATATAAGAGCCAAAATAAGCAAAACACAAACGCTTTGTGCTATTATTATAGAAAAAAGAGTGTCGGTTTTAAGGGATGCTTTTTCTTTTTCCATATAGGTTCTCCTTGTGTAATTTGTTATAATGTGTTACAATTTATATATATTATTAGCAAGGATGATATTATGCCCTTTTTACCGATTACAAAAAAAGAGATGAGTGACAGAGGCTGGGAGCAGGCTGATTTCATTATTGTTACGGGTGATGCTTATGTTGACCACCCCAGCTTTGGCACTGCTATAATTTCCCGTGTGCTTGAAAATGAGGGATTTAAGGTTTGCATTATTTCGCAGCCTAAAAAGGATTCGGATTATACCTTGTTTGGTGAGCCTAAATACGCTTTTTTGGTAAATGGCGGAAATATAGATTCTATGGTTGCTCATTATACTGCGGCTAAAAAGAGACGCAGTGACGATGCTTATACTCCGGGAGGTAAGGCGGGTGCAAGACCCGACCGTGCAGTTACGGTTTACACCAAAAATCTACGCAGACTTTTTGGGGATATTTTTATTGCAATAGGCGGTATTGAGGCTTCACTTCGCCGCTTCGCTCATTATGATTATTGGAGCGATTCGGTAAGGCCATCGGTGCTTATTGAATCAGGAGCCGACCTTTTAATGTATGGTATGGGCGAAAAACATATAAAAGAAATCGCACACAGATTAGCAAGTGGCCAAAAAGCCGAAGCTTTAACCGATATTTTAGGCACCTGCTATGTGGTAGAAAGCAGAGAATATGAGGCGACCTCGGGTGTGGCACAATGTCCCTCATTTGAAGAGGTTTCGCAAGATACGCCTAAGTCTAAGGAAAAATATGCTATTTCTTGTCGTATTCAGCAGCAGGAGCATGATGCAATAAGAGGAAAAAGAATAATTCAGAAGCACGGAAAGAAAATCGTTGTTCAAAACCCTCCAATGCCACCGCTTACTACCGCCGAAATGGATGAGGTTTATGCCTTGCCTTTTATGAGAGATTATCACCCTTCTTATAAGGCGTTGGGCGGTGTTCCAGGAATTGAAGAGGTTAAATTCTCGGTTATTCATAATAGAGGTTGCTTTGGTGCTTGTAATTTTTGCTCGCTTGCTTATCATCAGGGCAGACAAATTAGCGTTAGAAGTCATAAATCGGTTATTGATGAGGTTAAAAAGATTACCGAGATGCCCGATTTTAAGGGATATATCCACGATGTTGGAGGTCCTACCGCTAATTTCAGGCGTACCTCTTGTGATATTCAGTTAGAAAAAGGGCTTTGCACAGATAAAAAATGCTTAGCTCCGCAAATGTGTCCTGCGGTTAAGGTTGACCATCAAGATTACTTGAAACTTTTAAGAGAGCTAAGAGCTTTGCCTAAGGTTAAAAAGGTGTTTATTCGTTCAGGTATTCGTTTTGATTATCTTATAGCTGATGAGAATGAGGAATTTTTCAAGGAGCTTGTGCTTCACCATACGAGCGGTCAGTTAAAGGTTGCACCCGAGCATTGTTCGGATAATGTGCTTAAATATATGGGAAAGCCTTCGATTTCGGTTTATAATAAATTTGAAAAACGCTTTTATGAGCTTACAAAGGCGATTGGTAAAAAGCAATATTTGGTGCCTTATCTTATGTCCTCTCATCCGGGAAGCACCCTAAAAGATGCTATTGAGTTATCCTTGTTTTTAAAAAGAAATAATTTGCATCCTGAACAGGTACAGGATTTTTATCCAACACCGGGAACGGTTTCAACCTGTATGTTTTATACCGGTCTTGACCCGTTCACCTTAAAGGAGGTTTATGTTCCTAAAACTCCTAAGGAAAAGGCGGAGCAGAGAGCACTTTTGCAATATTTCAAGCCTGAAAACAGGGAATTGGTTTTACAGGCTCTCAAAAAGGCTGGCAGATATGATTTGATAGGAACAGGTAAAAATTGTCTTGCCTTGCCCGACAAAACAGTCCCATCAAAAAAACTTAAAAAAACAATACGCAATGTGCATAAGAAAAAAAGAAAGTAGAGAAGTCAATTTGAACAAGTCCAGTAAAAACGGACAATAGAAAAAAAGAGTCCCCTATGGTAGAATAAAACCGACTACCATAGGGGGATTTTTTATGCCAAGAGAATATAGAAACATAAAGGAATATGAAAGAGAAATATTTTGCTTGC
>JAZSLI010000028.1:0-45225 GCA_045535295.1 Acutalibacteraceae bacterium
CGTTGTATCCTAATTTGTGTTCTCGCATATCCATTATAACACCTATTTTAAATTCTGCACTATAAACTTTGTTTTTTCTTCCTGTTTTACCCATAAAAAATATGCACCTCCAAAAGTGTCTAACTTTTGGGGTGCATATCAGGAGGCACAACTGTTTTTTCTATGCCTTTTAACATTGTTATTTTTGTTTTTATAATATCTTTTTTAACTTTTTCGTCCATAATCTTTACTCCTTTGATACATATTTTAAAATATCACCGGGTTGACAATCAAGCACATCACAAATGCTTTCAAGCGTAGAAAAACGCACCGCCTTTGCCTTGCCTGTTTTAAGCACCGAAAGATTTGCCTGAGTTATCCCTATTTTTTCCGCAAGTTCAGCAGAAGTCATTTTGCGGATAGCCAACATAACATCAAGATTGATTTCTATCATTTAGCATACCTCTCATATCGTAAGGTCATTTTCTTCACGAATTTCTACTGCGGATTGCATTACATTTTTAAGAACTCTTAAAAGTAGACCCACAAAAGCTCCCGCTGCCGATACAGGCAACATAGGCATATAGAAAAATCCACCTATAAATGTAATGACAGCAATAGTAAAGCAAGATATAGACACAATTTTTAAATAAATCACATTTTTGGGTATAAAGACCTTTTCCGCTTTTATATTGTATAAAACCTTTAAAAGCGAATATAAAATCACAGCCGCAAAAGCCGCAGATGGATAAAAGCAAAAGCCGAAAACCTTTTTGAGCATTAGCATTGCTGAGCCATCAGAAATTAATCCTCTAAATGCGGTCATATAAAGTTCAAAAAGCATAGGGCCTGCAAAAATTAAAAACAAAAGTAAAGCAGACACCACCCAACAAACAATTATTGATAATAAAATAGAGCGTTTTACTTTTTTCATATTTATCCCTCTTAAACCAAAATTTGTTATAAATATAATAACATTAAAATTATCGTTTGTCAATAATAATTTTATTGTTTTTCGATAATTTATTATTAAAAAACAGTAAACATAAATATACTAAATCAATTGATTACTATGAGAAACTAAATAACACAACTTGAAAGCCGCAGAAAAAGGTGTTATAGTATATAAAAAATAGTTTTCACTCTAATCAGAAGGAGCCAAAGATCAAATAAAAAGGTGAAATGATGATAAAAATAATGTTCGTATGCCACGGCAATATTTGCCGAAGTCCTATGGCTGAATTTATAATGAAAGAATTAGTTAAAAATAAAGGTCTTGATGATAAGTTCTACATAGCATCAGCAGCAACCTCTTATGAAGAAATAGGCAACTCTGTTTATCCGCCTGTTAAGCAACTGCTTTCAAAAATAGGTATTTGCATCGATGGCAAAAGAGCCATAAGGGTTACAAAGCAGGATTATGACAACTACGATTATCTTATATGTATGGATAAAAATAATCTTACAAACATCAAAGGAATAGTAGGCGAAGATATTAATAATAAGATTTATCGTTTGCTTGATTTTAGCGACACACCTAATGATGTAGCTGACCCTTGGTATACAGGTGACTTTGAAAGCACACAGCGAGATATCGATAAAGGTTGTAAAGCCTTACTCGAATATATTATTAAAAACAACTCTATATAAAAGTAAAAAATCCGTCATAAATTGACGGATTTTTTACTTTTATTCTGCTTTAAATTCAAATTTATCATTTTCGTAGGAGCAAACAACCTTATTTCCCTTTTTAATACTGCCATCAAGCAGCTTTTCGCTCAAAACATCCTCAATTTTATTTTGGATTTCTCGGCGTAAAGGTCTTGCCCCGTAAACCTCATCAAAGCCCTTTTTAGCGAGTGCTACTTTAACCGAATTTTCAAAGCTAAATTCAATATCTATATTTTTAAGCCGCTCGGTTAAATTCTCGAGCATTTTGCCCGCTATCTCTTCTATTTCGGAATCGGAGAGCTTTGTAAAAACTATAATATCATCCACTCGATTTAAAAATTCGGGACGGAAGGTATTTTTAAGCTCTGCCAAAACAAGTTCTTTAACATTCTCATTTTCTCGGTTACTACTTGTTTCGCCAAAACCAAAACTGATTTTTTTATCGGTGATTTGTCTTGCGCCAACATTAGAGGTCATAATAATTACCGCATTTTTAAAATCAACCCTTCTGCCCTGCGAATCGGTTAAAATACCGTCTTCAAGAATTTGAAGGAGCATATTGAAAACATCAGGATGTGCTTTCTCAATTTCATCGAAAAGGATTACCGAATAAGGATTTCTTCTAACCTTTTCGGTTAACTGTCCCCCTTCCTCAAAGCCAACATAACCGGGAGGCGAACCAATAAGACGGGAAACGGTATGCTTTTCCATATATTCTGACATATCGAGTCTTATCATCATATTTTCGCTACCAAAAAGCGAAGCCGCCAAGGTTTTGCAAAGCTCAGTTTTACCAACACCGGTAGGTCCCGAGAAAATAAACGAGCCTATTGGTCTTTTGGGGTCTTTAAGCCCAACTCTACCTCTTCTTATAGCCTTAGCAACCGCACTAACTGCCTCTTGTTGACCTATAATTCGGTTATGCAGCTCGTTTTCAAGTCTTAGAAGTCTCGCACTTTCCTCCTCGGTTAGCTGCGAAACGGGAACTCCTGTCCAATTAGCGACGATTTCGGCTATATCCTGCTCGGTTACCTCGCCATTTGCCGCCAAATTCCGACTTTGCCATTTGTCTTTTTCGGCTTTATATTTCTTTCTAAGCTCATTTTCAGTGTCTCTAAGCGAGGCGGCTCTTTCGAATTCTTGTGAATTTATAGCCTCATCCTTTTCCGATTCGGTCTCGGCAATTTTATCCTCTAAATCCTTTAATTCTTGCGGCAGAGTTGATGATTTAAGTCTAACCCTCGAAGAAGCCTCGTCTATTAAATCGATAGCCTTGTCGGGAAGAAATCTATCGGTTATATATCTCGCAGAAAGCTTAACCGCCGCAATAATTGCAGCCTCGCTGATTTTAACCTTATGATGAGCCTCGTATTTATCACGCAAGCCTTTTAAAATCAATATAGAATCCTGTTCGTTGGGCTCTGCAACATTAACAGGCTGAAAACGCCTTTCAAGTGCAGAATCCTTTTCAATATTTTTGCGATATTCCGAAATGGTTGTTGCGCCTATAAGTTGAAATTCACCTCTTGCAAGTGCCGGTTTCAAAATATTTGCCGCATCAGTTGAGCCCTCGGCAGAGCCTGCACCGATTATAGTGTGAACCTCGTCTATAAAAAGGATAATTTCCTTTGATTTTATAACCTCATCAATAACCGCCTTTATTCTCTCCTCAAAATCGCCCCTATACTTTGTTCCCGCAACCATACCGGTTAAATTCAGAGTGAATATTCGCTTATTTTGAAGAATATCAGGCACATCGCCATCGGCGATTTTTTGAGCCAAGCCTTCCGCAACAGCGGTTTTACCAACACCAGGCTCACCTATAAGACAAGGGTTATTCTTTGTTCTTCTGCAAAGAATTTGGATAACCCTTTCGATTTCGGTTTCTCTACCTAAGCAAGGGTCAAGCTTACCTTTTTTTGCCTGCTCGGTAAGATCAGTTCCAAATTTCGAGAGGTTTTCATATTTTTTAGATGTGGTGGAATCTATATCATCAAAGCCTTCTACCCCACCGCTTGTATTTGAGCTAATTCCCGATGCCTTTAAGGCTTCACTTGTTAAAAAGGCAACATCAACACCTGCATCATTTAAAAACTTAATTGCATAGCTATCGGCATCGCCTAAAATCCCAAGCAACAAATGCTCGGTTCCAACAAGCTTTTTGCCCATACTGTTGCAACCGTTTATTGCGGTTTCAATAGCCCGTTTCGCCCTTGGTGTAAAATAATCAGGGGATAGCTTTGTTGGGGTTCCGTAACCTATTTGAGTTTTAATAAAATTCTCTATTTTCTCGGCAGTAACACCGTTTTTATTTAACACTGCAACCGCAACGCCGCTGCCTATTTTTGCAAGTCCCAAAAGAATATGCTCACTTCCAACATAAACGTGTCCCAAGGCCTCGGCTGAGGTTATGGCTTCATTCAAGGCTTCGTTAGCCTTAGAGGTCACTCCATTAAAATTATATTTCATATTATCATTCTCCTAATCTAACCGCCTGTCTCACATAAGCCGCACGGGCAATATCTCTTTCCTCAGGCAGCATTTCTCCGTGCTTACGCATAAGCATAAAGGGTTGACCCTCTATCAACAGCTTTATCGGATTAATTTCACTTTTAATTATGCCCATACTTATACCAAGTTTAATCTTAGATAATAAATTTACCATCTCGCTACTGCTTAAAATTCGACAAACACCCAAAATTCCAAGCGCTCTGTAAACCGAATCTTCTGCTTCGAGGCCATTATATTCTTTTCTTAGATTTCTCTCTCTTTCTACAATTTGTGTTGTTATTATTTTGAGATTATCCAGCGCATTTTTTTCGCTTATGCCTAATGTTATTTGGTTTGAAATTTGATAAAGCGAGCCAGACGCCTTTGTTCCCTCTCCATACATTCCTCTAACCGTAAAACCGATTTTGCTTATAGTATCACTAAGTGTGCTAATACCCTTACTTTTTTCGGTTAAGGGCAAATGAAGCATAACAGATGCTCTAAGTCCTGTTCCCAAATTTGTTGGACATTCGGTTAAAAATCCGAGCTGACTATCAAATGCAAAATGAAGACTATCGTAAAGCAAGGTATCAATTCTTTCAGCAATATCATAAGCCTTTTCAAGTTGAAGACCGGCTAAAATAACCTGAATTCTTATATGGTCCTCTTCCCCTATCATAATACTTATGCTTTCATCCTCAGAAAGTATTATAGCCCTCTCTTTATTGCTTTGAGCAAATTCACGGCTAATAATATGCCGTTCAACCATTGCACCTATTTCATTTTTAGGTACATCGTTAATATCTATATATTTGAGGCTTTTCGCAAAGGGTGTATTACTGTTTAAAATGACATTTTTAACCCTTTCTTTAAGTTCTATACGTTGCTCATTTGTCATAAGTGAAGGAAACGGAATATCCTTTAAATTTCTTGCAAGACGAATTCTCGTACTAATAACTGCATCACCCTCAGGGGCGTTTGTTAAATACCAGCTACTCATCCTTATTTGCCTCCTTTTCCCTGATTTTATCCCTTATAACCGCCGCCTGTTCATACTTTTCTTCACTTATAAGTCGGCTAAGCTCGATTTTAAGACTCTCAATAGTTTGAGTATCCTGCTTTATCGCCAAGGGTGCACTATTTGGCACCTTGCCTGCGTGCTTGGTGCTACCGTGAACCCTTTTTAAATAAGGCAAAAGCTCGGCATTAAAGGTTTTATAACATTCGGCACAGCCAACCTTACCGCTTGCGGCAATATCGGCAAACTGCGCATTACAAACAGGGCATCTTACCGCCTCGGTTTTAGGAATATTATAAGAAATATCGCCAAACATTGAAGCCAACATTCCCGCCAAATTGCTTTGGGCGATGTTGGTGTAGCCTTGCTCAGCAGCACATTTTTCGCATAAATTAAACTCCTCAACAACTCCGCCAACAACGGTTCTTATATGAGTTGTTGCAATATTCTTTTTACATTTTTCACATAACATAATTTTCACCTTTTAAATTTGAGATAAAAGCATTTGCTTTAAAATGGCAGCCCTTAAATTATCCCTTATATGTGGGGGCACCGATTGCATAACCGTTCCACCAACTGCTGCAGCCATTAGTCTTGCAGTTTTTTGCGAAATGAGTTCGGCCTGCAAGCAGTTTTCAATAACAATTCTTGTGCTCATTGAATCAATACTATCGCCAATTGAATTAACAATATGCATAAAAGCTGAGGAGGAATTAAGGGTTACCCTCTTAATTCTTATATATCCGCCACCACCTCGGCGACTTTCTATTATATACCCGTGCTCAGGGGTAAACCTGGATGAAAGCACATAATTTATTTGGCTCGGAGCGCAACCCATCATAGTTGCCAACTCGTTACGCTGTATTTCCGCAATATTCTCCCCTGATTCGTTTAACATCTTAATAATTTCGCTTGTAATTAAATCACTTATCCTCATTTTTGCACCTCTTTTTGACCTTTCCTGACTTTAATTATACACAAAAGTCAGGAAAAGTCAAACACTTTTTTATAAATTCAAAATTTCTTAACACTTATCCTCTTTTTTGCATAGTATGTGATGAAAACAAAAAAGGAGGTTTTCATAAATGTGTAACTTTGGTGGTAACAACTGTTCTTGGATTATAATCCTTATCCTCATCATCTTCTGCTGCGGCGGTTGCGGCAACAACAATGGCTGCGATAACAACTGTGGCTGCTGCTAATTAAAAGCAGGGTTGGTTATCCAACTTCCATAAAAACAGGGCGTGTCCAAGTGACACGCCCTGTTTTTCTCATATACTAAATAACAAATCCCCATAGCTTGGATAAGGCCAATAATCAGAAGGCATAACACTTTCAGCACTATCGGCATATTTTCTTATATCGGTCATCAGTTTTAAAATCTTATCGTGATAATAAACTGCTTTTTCAAAAATATCGGTTGTTTTTTCAGCCGAGGCAACCTCCATTTTAAGTTGACCGGTTAAAGCATAAATTTCCTTGTTTGCTGCCGAAAGCCTTGTTAAAAGTTCCCTTTCAACAACCGAGCTAACCCCACCCACTGCGTTTTTATTAAGCACCGCCGAACATAAAACGTCGGTATAGGCAGTAATGGCAGGAATTATTTCTCTATTCATCATATCTATAACTGTTAATGCCTCAATATGAAGAGTTTTAGAATAGTTTTCAAGAATTATGTCAACCCTCGAATTAATTTCAGTTCGGTTAAGCACCTTATGCTTCTGGAAAAGCTCAACATTTTTATCCGCCTTTAAAAGTGGCAAGGCGTCAACTGTGCTTTTTAAATTCAAAAGTCCTCTTTTTTCGGCCTCTTTTTCCCATTCAGCAGAGTAACCATCACCATTAAAGATGATTCGGTTATTCTCTATTGCAACCCTTCTTATGATAGAATCAACCGCTTTTTCGAAATCGGTAGCTGCTTCAAGCTCATCTGCAAAGCGGGAAAAAATCTCAGCAACCATTGTGTTAATCATAACATTAGTATCCGAAATAGAGGAAGCTGAGCCCAACATTCTAAACTCAAATTTATTACCTGTGAAGGCAAAGGGCGAGGTACGGTTACGGTCAGTATTGTCCTTTCTAATACTCGGAATAACATCCGAACCCATATTCATCTTTATTCGCTCGGTATTATCGTGATGAATACCCTTAGCTATTGAATCAAGGATATCGGTTAGCTCATCGCCTAAGAATATAGAAATAACCGCAGGAGGCGCTTCGTTGGCACCTAAACGATGGTCATTACCCGCAGTTGCAACCGAAATTCTAAGCAATTCCTGATATTCATCAACCGCTTTAATAACAGCCGCAAGGGTTAAAAGGAAAAGCTTATTTTCCTCTGGCTTTTTGCCTGGCTTCAAAAGGTTAATTCCGGTATCGGTTGAGATAGACCAGTTATTATGCTTACCGCTACCGTTAACGCCATCAAAGGGCTTTTCGTGCAAAAGACAAACCAAACCATGCTTTAAGGCGGTTTTTTTCATCATTTCCATAGTTAGTTGATTATGATCGGCAGCGATATTGGTTGTTGTATAAATAGGGGCTAACTCATGCTGTGAGGGTGCCGCCTCGTTATGTTCAGTCTTAGCAAGAACCCCAAGCTTCCAAAGCTCACTATCAAGCTCACGCATAAATGCCGCAACACGAGGCTTCAAAACACCGAAATAATGGTCGTCCATCTCTTGACCCTTTGGTGGCATTGAACCTATAACAGTTCTGCCGCAAAAGATAAGGTCGGGACGCTTATCATACATATTTTTATCAACCAAAAAATATTCTTGCTCTGGTCCTACTGTTGTGTTAACCCTTTTAACATCCGAAAAGCCAAAAAGCTTTACAATTCTAAGAGCCTGCTTATTTATGGCATCCATACTCCTAAGCAGTGGAGTCTTTTGGTCAAGTGCCTCTCCCGAATATGAACAAAAAGCGGTTGGAATACACAAGGTTTTGTCCTTAATAAAAGCATAAGAGCTGGGGTCCCAAGCAGTATATCCCCTCGCTTCAAAAGTAGCTCTTAGTCCTCCTGACGGGAAGGATGATGCATCTGGTTCACCCTTTATAAGCTCCTTTCCCGAGAATTCCATAATTATATGGCCATCCTCAGTTGGACTTATAAAACTATCGTGCTTTTCGGCGGTTATACCGGTTAGAGGCTGGAACCAATGGGTATAATGAGTAGCACCCTTTTCTATAGCCCACTCCTTCATAGCATTTGCAACAGTATCAGCAATACTGTTATCAATAGTTTTGCCTTCCTTTATTGTACTTTTTAAATTGTTGTATGTATCCTCAGGTAAACATTCCTTCATTACAAAATCATTAAAAACATTTATGCCAAAAATTTCTCTTACATTCTCCAATTTTAATTCTCCAAATCCGTTTTTATACTTCTTATAAATCTAACTTTAACATTTATTCTTTATTTTGTCAATAAATTGCTCTACCCTTTCGAACCTGTCACATTAGAAATACAAAACAAGTAAATCTCGTTCAAAAAAGTATTTATCTATCAAAATTTTTCCAAGCTTCATTTGAACCGATAAAATAAAATGTGAGGGGTCTAGCTCGAAGCTATTCTTCGCAGCCGAGGTATCCAAATAAACTGCCGCTTTTTCGTTTCCTTTTTTAGCCTCTTGCTTTATTATTTGAGCACAATTATCTATGTAATCATAACCCAAACCCAAATTATTAACAGCATAATATCCGTTGTCGGTATATGTGCATACCCGAGAAACAAAATTATAATTTTTACCACTTTCTATTTCATTTATTGTGAGAGTTGAAAGCAAGGGTGATAAGGTATGATCGTGACTCAACTGATTATCAGTAATATTAAAATATAGGTATTTGCAGTCATCCTCCCTATCGTTCCATGTAACATCAACATAAGAGTGCTTGCCTTCTATATTAACACAGTTCCACATATGGCTCTCGCCATTTGATTCTCCTGTAATTAATTCACACTCAATATCTGCTTTATTACATAAAAGCTTAAAGGCTCTCGAATAACCCTCGCAAAGAGCCTTGCCCTCAATTAAACAACCATAGGCGGTGTGATTAAGGCTGCCTTGCTCCAAATAGTCTGTATTTCCACATATATAATCGTTAAAATAAAGCTCCTTTTGGTACTCGGTCATACCGTTTGTTTGACCAATTATTTGCTTTAATGCTTGGTCAAGTTTTGCTGATTTTTTATCTCTATCTGCCTTACTTTCAACCAAATAGCTATGCTCCTTTGTGTTAAATGCAATATATACATTGGTTTTATTTTGAGTAGTAATATTTTTTAAGGTATAAGCGTTGGGCAACCAAAAAATTTCACATTTATCGTTAATAAGGGCATTAAAGGCAACCGAAACATCGGCGGAAATGCCAACACTTTTTCGGCAAAGATAGGTATACCCCTCAGGCATATCCTCAGATATTTTGAGGAGCTTTTTATATATTTGTTTTTGCTTTGAAGTGAGTGCTTTATAGCAGCAATCAAATTCAGGCTCGCAAATATAATAGGTTTCCTCAACTATTTGTGCGGGCACATCACCTGAAACTTCCTTTTTTTGATCCTTTGTTTCACAAGCGCAAAAACAAAAGCAAATGATTAAAGCCATAAATAATGATAATAATCTTTTCATAAAACACCTAATTTATTATTTTAACGGTTTTGCAAAGCTCAGTTATATAATCCGACCAAAAATAACAGTCCGGCACGGTAAGACTTGTTTCACTGTTTTCTATTATATATAAAAAATCCTCTTTACTAAAACCAGTTGAACTTATTTTTTGAGCAATTATTCTTATAATTTGCCTTTTTCTTTCATAATAATCGGAAGAGGTTGTTAAATAATCAACCACCTGCTCACCCGTTGCAAGCAGCATTTCGCCATCTACCGTAAGGTCTATGCCGCCTATATTATTAACAATGCCCTCTATTGTTTCATAGCTTGCAGTAACGGTGTAATCGACACAATAACCGTAAATATCATCCGGATCAAATGAATCGCCAACAAAAATAATGCAAAGCTCTTTATTTAAGAAATCGAGATAATAAAGGGTTTTGCTGCCACCGATATCAAGTAAAATGCCCGCATTTTCGGGAGTATAGGAATAAGGCACCTTTGGAGCCTCGTTTTGAACCTTTTTATTTGCTCCTTTTAAATAAAAATATCCGAAGCCTATAAATATTATACAACAAATCCCGCTAACTGCAAGCGTTTGAAAAATTTTTTTGAATTTAGAACCCACAATAATCACCCGAATTATTATGCCCTAAAAAATAGACTTAAAAACAAAAACCGACTAGAACAGTCGGTTTTTGATATTTATGCTTCCATTATTTCTCTAAACTCGTCTCCTGAGATTTTTTCTCTCTCAAAAAGAATTTTTGCAACCTCATGAAGCTTCATCATAGAACCCTTTAAAAGCTCCAATGCCTTTGCATATTGATTCATAACTATGCTCTCTATTTCCTCATCAATAACCGCAGCGGTTTTTTCGGAATAGTTAGGCGTTGAGGAGAAATCTCTTCCCAAAAATACCTCATTATTATCGTTACCGTAAGCAACAAGACCTAATCTCTCACTCATACCGAATTTTGTAACAATTTTTCTCGCCAAATCGGTTGCTCTTTCAATATCGTTAGAAGCGCCTGTGCAGATATCATCCTGAGTTAACTGCTCTGCCGCACGACCGCCAAGCAATGAACAAATTTGCTCTAACATTTGGTTGCGAGAGGTGTGTCCCTTTTCCTCGGTTGGAAGATACATAGTATAGCCTGCCGCCATACCTCTTCTAATAATAGAAATCTGATGAACGGGATCTTGGGTAGGTAAGAAATAGGAAACAACCGCATGTCCCGCCTCGTGATAAGCGGTAACCATTTTATCCTTATCACTAACAATATGCGATTTCTTTTCAGCACCCATAACAACCTTTATTGTTGCCTCTTCAATTTCTATTTGAGTTATTGCCTTCTTTTTATGGCGAACTGCTAAAAGTGCCGCCTCATTAAGAAGATTTTCAAGGTCTGCACCGGTAAATCCTGAGGTTGATTTTGCAATGGTTGCAAGGTTAACATCGGGTCCTAATGGCTTGCCACGAGAATGAACCTTTAAAATCTCTTCTCTACCCTTAACATCGGGGTAATTAACCGTTATTTGACGGTCAAATCTTCCCGGGCGAAGCAAGGCTCTATCAAGAATATCAGGGCGATTAGTAGCCGCCATAACAATAACGCCCTCGTTTACACCGAAGCCATCCATCTCAACAAGCAGCTGATTAAGGGTTTGCTCTCTTTCATCGTGACCGCCTCCGAGACCTGCGCCTCTTTGTCTGCCAACCGCATCAATTTCATCTATAAAGATAATTGCAGGAGCTTCCTTTTTAGCTTCACCGAACAAGTCACGAACCCTTGATGCACCCACACCAACAAACATTTCAACAAAATCCGAACCCGAAATCGAAAAGAAAGGAACACCTGCTTCTCCTGCAACCGCACGGGCAAGCAAGGTTTTTCCCGTTCCGGGGGGTCCAACTAATAAAACACCCTTTGGAATTCTAGCGCCCAAATCGTTAAACTTTTTAGGGTCCTTTAAAAAGTCAACAATTTCGGCCATTTCCTCTTTTTCTTCATCGGCACCTGCAACATCGGCAAAGGTAGTTTTCTTCTTGCCATCAGCCTTTTTAGCCTTTGATTTGCCAAAGCCCATTGTTTTATCAGCACCCATTGAAGAGTTCATTCGGCGCATAAAGAATATCCAGAAAAGTATCATAAGACCTAACATTAATGCGGTTGGGATAAGATTAACAAGCCAAGCTCCCTCGCCGCCCTTAATATAGTCATACTCTATGACCTTTTTAGTTCCTATGTTTTCCTCGTTGATTTTATCAACCGCCTCGCTTATATCCGAATAAAATATTTCGGGTGCGGCAACGGTGTAACGGTATAACTTATCATCCGACCTCTTTTTATAGGTTAATTCTCCGCTATAAAGATTAAGGCTAAACTCCGAAACCTCGTTTTGCTTAATCATTGTTACAATTTGCGAATACTTAACCTTTTCTGTTTCCTTTGTGAAATGTGAAACAGTTAGGATGGTTAAAATAAATATTATCGGTATGCCTATATAAATAAGGACATTTCTAAAATTCTTATTCAAGTGACTTCTCCTCTCCTACTTGTCAGAATAAACCTCGGGGGCCAAAACTCCAACAAAAGGTAAATTTCTATATTTCTCATTGTAGTCAAGCCCATACCCAACAACAAATTCATCAGGCACAACCCTTCCCACATAATCGGCCTTGATATCAGCCCTGCGATTAGCCGGCTTATCAAGAAAAGCGCAAACCTTGATGCTTGCCGCATTTCTTTGCAGTAATACCTGTTTCAAATAAGCAAGCGTTACGCCTGAGTCCAAAATATCCTCAACTAAAAGTATGTCACAACCCTCAGGATTTATATCCAAATCCTTTTTAAACTTAACAACACCGGTCGTTTTTGTTCCGCTATATGAAGAAACTGCCATAAAATCAATTTCGCAGTCGCAGGTTATGTTACGCATTAAATCTGCCATAAAAACAACCGCACCTTTAAGCACGCTAACCAAAAAAAGCTTTTTGCCCTCATAATCCTTAGAGATTTGCCTACCTAATCTTTCGCAAATTTCCTTTGCTTCCTGCTCAGAAACTAAAATCTTTGCAATATCCTTGTTTTCCATTTTTAAACTTCCCCCTTCGCCTTGTCTGTGGGAAAAATAGCAGTTACCGTTTTATCACTAATAGCGCAACGATTAGCCACACCAAAGCCATAAATCCAAATAACACCCTTATCATCACTAATTACGGGCAAAACATCTCTTTTACTAATCGGCACTGCCTCTTCGTTAAAGAGCTTGTTAAGAGTTTTTGTACAGCCCCTGTTTTTGAGCCTAACACTATCCCCTGAAATTCGGGTTCTGATTTTTAACTTGCCTATAATTTTATCACAGTCAATAGCATTATTTAAAAATAAATTATTAATTTTTTTAAGTTCTTTTATTTCCTCGGCATTATATTCTTGCAATTGTATTTCGGGAAAATCTTCATTTTTTTGTTTATCAACATAAAAAATATTCTTAACCGAAACCGCCTCTTTATCCTGTGGCAAGCTAACTCTGCCACCCGAAAGTGCAATATCATAAATACCGTTTATATGAACACTTTCCAAGGAAATGCCCGATATCGCTTGCTCAACATAGGTTTTTAACACCCTTTTTGCAACCGCTAAATCAAGTTTTTCAAAATCACTTAGAACAAGTCTTTTTTTATTATCCATATTTGAAGCTAAATATTTAAAAGCCTCATTTGATAAAGCCGATGCATCCTCCGATAAATTTAAGGTTGTTCTCTTAACAGCAGCCTCAACCGAAGGATTAATCTCCTTTAAAATCGGAATAATCTTGTGACGAATCTTGTTTCTTGTATAATCATCGCTTAAATTTGTGCTATCGGTAATAAAAGAAATGTTATTTTGCTCGCAATATGCTTCTATATCATCCCTTGTACAACAAAGCAACGGTCTTATAAAAATATCCCTTTTAAGAGGTATTCCACAAAGCCCTGTAAGCGAGGTTCCTCTTGCAAGATTAAGTAAAACCGTTTCAAGATTATCACTTGCGGTATGAGCAGTAGCAACATAGCCTGTATTTACCTGCTCTAAAAATTCATAACGGGCATTTCTTGCCGCAAGCTCACAGCTTTGCTTATGTTCCTTTGCGAGCAAAGGAACATCAACCTTTTTTTCGTGAAGCCTTATTCCTAATTTCTTGCATTGTTCCCGAACAAAAAGCTGGTCTCGCTCGGCCTCCTTGCCTCTTATACCATGGTTAAGATGAGCAGCATCAATCGAAATTGAAAGCTTTTCCTTTAAATTATTAAGAGCATATAGAAGCGCCATAGAATCGGCTCCGCCCGAAAGGGCAACTGTTACATTAACCTTTTTATCTTGTTCAAGGTTTAATTGCTTAAATGCCTCTAATATAGCCTTTTCCATTATCTATACACATCCACCGAAGTAAATCTTGTATATTGACCATCCCAATAGAGATCAACCGTTCCAACTTCACCGTGACGGTTTTTAGCAATAATACATTCTGCCTTATTTGGATCGCCAAGGTCTTGCTCGTCGGTTTTTTCGTTATCGTAATATGTTTCTCTGTAAAGGAACATAACTATATCTGCATCCTGCTCAATAGAGCCTGATTCTCTCAAATCGGCAAGCATTGGCTTATGCGATTTGCCCTTGGTTTCGGTGCCACGGGAAAGCTGAGCGCAAACAATAATCGGAATTTTTAATTCCTTTGCCATAATTTTAAGATTTCTCGTTATTTCCGAAACCTCTTGAACACGGTTTTCGGTTGACTTTGCCGATTTCATAAGACCCAAATAATCAACAATGGCCAAATCGGGTGCGGGTTTGAGTCTTCTTAGCTTTGCCTTCATTTCGGGAACAGTTATAGCCGAGCTCTCATCAAAATAAATATTAGCCTTCGATAAGTTCTCGCCCGCCTGAGCAAGTCTTGCCCATTCCTTTGCGTCAAGTTCGCCTGTACGCAGCTTTTCGCTCTTTATTCCCGCCTCGCTTGAAAGCATTCTTTGAGCTAACTGGTCACGGGTCATTTCGAGCGAGAAAAAGCAAACTGTTTTCCCTGCCGTTACCGCAACATTTCTTGCAATGTTTAAAGCAAAAGAGGTTTTACCCATACCGGGACGTGCGCCTAAAATAATAAGGTCCGATTTATTAAGTCCCGTAATTTTTTCATCTATCTTGCCTATACCGCAAGGTATACCGATATAATCCTCACGTGTTTCAGGGTCGGACATTTTAGTTAAACGATCATAGGTCTCATTCTCAATAACCTCTTTAATATGGGTTAAACCGTTAACCTCCCTGCCTTGGCGTATACTGTAAATCATACCCTCAGCTCTATCAATAAGCTTACCTGAATCGAGCTCGTTTTCGTTTATATCCTTAATAATTGTTTGGGCGGCACCCATTAAAGAACGAGCATAATAACGCTCCTTAACAATGTTTACATAGGTTTGCACATTTGCAACCGAAGGAACCGCTTGAACAAGCTGAGTAAGGTATGCCTTTCCGCCCGCCTCATCATAAACACCGTTATCCTTTAACTTTTCAAGCAAGGAAACGAGGTCAATAGTCTTATTAAGCTCATACATTGAAGAGATAACTGAATAAATCTCCTTATGCTGAGGAATATGAAAATATTCGGTTTTCATTTGGTCAGCAATATCTGTAATACAGGAAGGTTCAACAATAATTGCACCTAAAATTGCCTGCTCTGCCTCAGCAGAAAAGGGCATCCTGCCGCCATCGAGACTGTAAATCAATTTATTTTCACTCATAACAGTTACTCCGAAACCTTAACATTAACCTTTGCGATAATGCCTTGGTATAATTTAATTTCCGCAGTGTATTCACCAAAATTTTTAATATCCGCAACCGACATTTTCTTGCGGTCAATTTGAACGCCTAAGCTATTTTCGATTTCAGCTGCAATTTCCTTTGAGGTTACCGAGCCAAAAAGCCTGCCGCCTGAGCCTGCCTTTGCTTTGATTTCAACGGTTTTACCGTCTAAAAGCTTTTTGGTGGCATTTGCGGCATTAATTTCCTCTTGCTTATGGTGTGCTGCCGACTCCTCTCGGTTTTTAAGCTCGTTAAGAGCTGTGTTATCAGCCTCTACCGCAAGCTTTTTCGGGAAAAGGAAATTTCTTGCATATCCATCAGAAACATTGCAAAGCTGGCCTTTTTTGCCTTGACCTTTAACATCTGCTAATAAAACTACCTTCATTTTCTTAAACCTCCATTATAACGGGAAGAATCATCGGACTGCGTTTAGTCCTTATAAATAAAAATCTTGAAACTCCCTCTTTAATCTTTGCTTTAACCGAGTTCCAGTCTCTTATATTGTTGATATAGCAGCGTTCCATTATATCGCAAACAAGCTCGTTTATATCATTTATAAGCTCCTCAGATTCCTTAACATAAATGAAGCCTCTTGAAATAACATCGGGCCCCGAAACCACCTCTCGACTTTCTCTTTCTACCGTAACCGAAATTACAATTATTCCATCATCCGAAAGATGCTTTCTATCTCTTAAAACAATACTTCCGACATCGCCAACGCCCAAGCCATCAACCAAAACTCTGCCTGCGGGAACATTCTCCTTGCAAATCATTCTTTTATTATCAAGCTCAATAACAGCACCATTAACAGTAATTAAAGTATTTTCTTGCTTTATTCCCATTTGCTGTGCAAGAAAAGCATGCTTCATTAGATGCTTTTGCTCACCGTGAAGCGGAATAAAATATTTAGGCTTAATAATGCTCATCATAAGCTTTAATTCTTCACCGCAAGCGTGTCCCGAAACGTGAACATCATACATTCTTTCATAAACAACATTTGCGCCGCTCTTCATAAGCTCATTAATAACCTTGCTAACAAGCTTTTCGTTACCAGGTATGGGGGTTGCCGATATAATAATCATATCTCCGGGGATAATCTCAATTTGGCGATGGTCTGAAAAGGCTATTCTATGCAAAGCCGAAAGAGGCTCGCCCTGACTTCCCGTTGTTATAATAACGATTTGTTCAGGAGGATAATTTTTAATATCTCCAACATCAACCAAAACATTTTCGGGTAAGGTGAGATAGCCGAGTTCAGATGCAACAGTTACAACATTGAGCATACTTCTACCCGAAACTGCAACCTTTCTTTTGCATTTAACCGCCTCATCAATAATTTGCTGAATTCTATGGATATTAGAAGAGAATGTTGCAACGATTATTCTATGTCCCTGGGCCTTTGCAAAAAGATTTGAGAATGAATCACCAACCAATTTTTCGGAAGCAGTATATCCCGGACGCTCAGCATTTGTTGAATCGGATAAAAGTGCCAAAACTCCCTTTTTGCCATATTCGGCAAATCTTCCAATATCTATAACCCGTTCATCAATAGGCGTTGTATCTATCTTGAAATCGCCTGTGTGTATAACTGTTCCTGCGGGAGAGGTGATTGCAAAAGCAACCGCATCAGGTATTGAATGATTAACGTGAATAAATTCAACCGTAAACTTACCGAGTGTTACTTTGCCACCTGCCTCAATAGTGTTTAGCTTAGCATCAGCAAGCATTTTATGCTCTTTTAGCTTGCCCTCTATTAAGCCGATAGTTAACTTTGTTGCAAAAATAGGCAAATTAAAATTTTTAAGCAAATAAGGAATAGCGCCAATATGGTCCTCATGTCCATGGGTTACAACCAAGCCCTTGATTTTATCCTTATTTTCAATAACATAGGTAAAATCCGGAATAACAATATCAATTCCGGGCATATCCTCGTCAGGAAAGGACATTCCGCAGTCAACCAAAAACATATCCCCATCATATTCATAAAGGGTCATATTCTTTCCGATTTCGCCAAGTCCGCCCAGCGGAATTATCTTAACCGACTTTTTTTCGGTTGCTTGCTTACTATGGTTGTTATAATTAGTTTTTCTCGATTTTGCTGTAGTTGGGGCATTAGCAGCGCCCTTGCGAGTGGTGTTTAAATTCTTTTTATTTGAAGCCTTGCTATTAACATTCTTTTTCTTGCTGAATTCTTCTTTTTTTTCTTTCTTCTTTACTGATTTTTCAGCCTTCAAGTAACTTTCCTCCATTAAATCAAAATTATATATAAATTTGTTCATTGCAAGTAGAAAGGTAAATATCCCCTTATATCCTTACCATTTTACCTTTAAATACCATCTATTGTCAAGTAATTTTATATTATTTTATAAATATATATAATAACCCTCTCTTGACACTGCAAAAATTATTATCTATAATGATTATGTCTTATTATGTTTGTTTTGTTGCTTCAACAAATTATAATGGCTGTAATAAAAGGAAATAAACAAAAGAGAGAAAAAATGAAGGAACTAATTGTAACCAAAAATGATAGCGGAACAAGGCTCGATAAATTCATAACTAAAAATTGCCCCACTCTGCCCACCTCATTAATGTTCAAATATATTAGAACAAAGAAAATTAAGGTTAATGGAAAAAGAGGAGAAATCAACACCCGTTTAAATGAGGGTGATGTTATTTGTGCCTATATAAACGATGAATTTTTTGCAAAAAAAGCCCCTGCTTACGATTTTCTTTCTGCTCCTGCTACTCTCGACGTTGTTTATGAAGATGAAAATATTATACTTGTTAATAAAAAACAGGGTCTACTTGTTCACCCCGATAAAAGCGAATACACCAACACTCTTATTGCCCGAATCCAGCATTATTTATACAAAAAAGGCGAATATGACCCTGAAAAAGAAAATTCCTTTCGGCCTGCTCTTGCTAACAGAATTGACCGCAACACAGGCGGAATAGTAATTGCCGCAAAAAACGCCGAGGCTCTTCGTATTTTATGCGATAAAATCAAATACCGAGAGATTGATAAAAGGTATATTGCAGTTGTTCACGGTGTGCCAAAAAAGAAAACTGATTTATTGGAGGGCTTTTTAGAAAAGGACGAAAGCCAAAACCGAGTTTTTATGTCTAAAAACAAAAACGATATAAACAAATCGGTTAAAACAAAATACACTGTTTTACAAAGCAAAAACGGACTTTCTCTTTTAGAAATTGAGCTTTTAACAGGCAGAACCCATCAAATAAGGGCCCATATGGCAGCCATTGGCCATCCCCTTTTAGGCGAGGGGAAATACAGTAAATCTAATGACAAAAAATTAGGCTTTGATAAGCAAGCTCTCTATTCTTATAGCCTAAAATTTGATTTTAAAACCGATGCAGGAATGCTTGAATATTTAAACGGAAAAAGATTTACTGTAAAATCAGTATGGTTTGCCGACCAGCTTTTCGGAGAGCAATATAAAAGCTTATTAGAATAATAAAAACCGACTTCGTTTGAGGTCGGTTTTCTAATTTTTATTCAATTATTTTTTCTGCAACGCTCATTCCGTCTACCGCAGCGGACATAATTCCCCCCGCATAGCCTGCTCCCTCACCGCAAGGGTATATACCCTTAACCGAAAGGCTTTCAAAGTCATCATTCCTTAAAATTCTCACGGGTGACGAGCTTCTACTTTCGGGGGCAGTTATAATCGCATCGCCGTTTGCAAATCCGTTAATCTTTTTATCAAAAAGCTTAATTCCCTCTTTTAAGCTTTCGGTTATAAACTCGGGAAAAATCCGGCTTAAATCAGCAAAGCAGTAGCTCGGCTTAACGGTTGGCTTTATTTTACCTATTTTTGCCTCTTCACCATTTAAAAAGGCTCCAACAGTTGTTATTGGAACTGCACCCGAAAAAAGCGAATATGCCTTTTGCTCAACTTTTCTTTGTAAATAACAGCCTGCAAGAACATCATCTGTTCCAAAATCCTCAGGCTCAACATTAACAAGTAATGCACTATTGGCATTTTGACAATTCCTTTTAGAATTGCTCATTCCGTTAACCGCAATACCGCCATTTTCACTTGAAGCATTAATAACCTCACCGCCCGGGCACATGCAAAAGGTATAAACACCTCTACCATTTGGAAGGTGTGCCCAGAGCTTATAATCGGCAGCCCCCAGATACCCACTTTGGGCAAAATCACCATAAAGGGCGCTATTTATATCCTTTTGCAGATGCTCGATTCTAACCCCCATTGCAAAAGGCTTTTTGGTCATTTGAATACCTGTTTCTTTTAACATTTCGTAGGTATCTCTTGCCGAATGACCAATTGCTAAAACAAGCTTATCGCAAGGAATTTCTATTTGGTTAGCCAATATTGAAGTTACTCTTCCATCTTGCAGTTTAATGCTTTCAAGTTTTGTATCAAATCTAATTTCGCCACCGAGCGAGATTATTTCCTTCCTTATGCTTTTAACAACCGAAACCAAAATATCGGTTCCGATATGAGGCTTTGCATCGGTTAATATTCTATCAGGTGCTCCGTGCTTATTAAAAACCTCTAAAACGGTTCGACAACGCACATTTTTAATGCCCGTATTTAACTTGCCATCCGAAAATGTTCCTGCTCCGCCCTCACCGAATTGGACATTGCTTTCGGTATCGAGCGGCCCACCATTTAAAAACCTTTTTACCTTTTGGGTTCTTTGCTCAACAGCGCTTCCACGCTCTATAACAAGAGGCTTTAAGCCCGCTCTTGCCAATGTTAATGCCGCAAACATTCCCGCAGGACCAAATCCCACAATTATTGGACGATTAGTTGGAATATTTTGAGCCTTTTTCCAAGTATAAGCCTTTTGTTCAAAACGCCCGACATTTTTATTTTTTTCGATTATTTTATTCTCGTATTTCTCTAATTGAACCTTAAAGGAACAACAAAAACAAACATTATTCTTTTTTCTCGCATCAACCGATTTTTTATAAAGCTCGGCACTTAAAATATTAGAAATATCGGTTTTAATATTAGCCGCTATAATAGGTTTTATATTAGAAAAATCCGTATCAAGCGGCAATAAAACATTATTTAATATTATCATTTTTGCTTGCCACCCGAAATAATATGCTCTGCCGCCGCAATAGCACTTGACCAAGCCCATTGCAAGTTAAAGCCACCACAGTCACCATCAATATCTAAAATTTCACCTATCGCATATAAATCCTTATTAAGCTTGCTCATCATTGTTTTAGAATCAAACTGGGTTGTATCAAGTCCACCGGCTGAAACCTGAGAATTGCTGAATCCAGTTGTGCCTGTAACAGCAAAGCAAAAATCCTTTATAAGCGCTGCAATTTTCTCGATTTTATCTCCTTCAAGGGTTTGTACCCCTTGACTCAAACCACAACCTGCCGCCTTTAATACAACCTGTCCCAAGCGTTTATTAAGCATACCGGTAAAGAATTCATCTAAGTTTCGGTAATAAAGCCTTTCCACCCTCTTTTTAAGCATCAAAACAAGTGAGTCTCGGCTTGTTTCAGGCATTAAATCAAGCGAGATATGAAGCCCCTCTTTTATCCTCGAAACCTCTCTTGAAACCTGTAAAACAGGAGGACCTGACAATCCGTAATCACAAAACAAGGTTTCGCCGAATTCACTTCTTATCACTCTATCATTTTGCTTCAAGAAAACTTGTGCATCAACCTTTATTCCCTTTAACTGCCTAACTATATCAGTTTCGGTTTTTATTTGAACTATTGCGGGGGTAGGTTTTATTGCTTTATAGCCCGATTTTTTAAGCAATTCGAGCATATCTCCATCACATCCAACCTTATCGCCTCCCGAAAGAAGACCCGTTGCAATTATTATTTTCTTTGCTAAAAAGGTTAGCTTTCCTGCAATAACTCTATAATTTCCGCCTGCAATTTGAATGTTTGTAACCTTTGTTTCAGTGTTAATAATAATATCCATATTTTCTGCCGCAAAGCGTAAACAGTCCACCACCGATGCGGCTTGAAGCGATGCTGGAAAAGCTTTGTCTCCCTCAAAAACATAATTGGTTCCAATGCTTTCAAAAAAGGCCTGACAAAATTCACGGTTGTAATTTTGAAGCGCATCCTTACAAAATTCAACATTTTCACCGTGATAATGGGAAAGCTCAATATTTTTATTTGTTATGTTGCATCTTCCATTGCCGGTAAGCGACAGTTTTTTGCAAATTCTCGGCATAGTTTCCAAAACTCTCACCGAAAGCTCGGGGGATTTTTGCTTTAAATAAACAGCGGCACACATTCCTGCCGCACCACCGCCTATAACAATAACATCATAAATCATAATTTTTGCCTTTCCTAAGCTTATTAAAATAGGTAACACCAAACTACATATAAAAAATCTAAAATTTTACATATATATCATAATACAAATCAACTTTCTTAGCAAGCATAAATTAATTGCGAACTATTTTAAATTTTATACTTGATTTTTAGCTAAACATCAATTATAATATTTCTTGTTAATTTGAACTTTTTAATATTTGTTTGGAGAGATGGCTGAGCTGGTCTAAGGCGCACGATTGGAAATCGTGTAGGCGTTAATAGCGTCTCAGGGGTTCGAATCCCCTTCTCTCCGCCAAAAAATCGACAAGTTTCAACTTGTCGATTTTTTTATCCATTGCCAAAGCAACGGTATATCATCAACGATAGCGTTGCTATCGTTGTATCTCATTAGTCCGCCAGGACTGTATATCATCACGCAAAGCGTGTATAAAAAACTTTCGCAATGATGATATACAATTTCTTGTGAAATTGATGATATACACGGATTCACCGTGATTTAATATGTAGTGGTTCGAACATCTAAGGCAGAGCAGATAATCAACTAAAGGATTCCATTCTTCTAAGCCTAATATTTTAGAAATCGAGGGGCTAAAAATGAAAATCAAAGATATTTCACTTATTGCAATATTTGTAACATTAATTACTGTTTGCTCTTGGTTTTCCATTCCTTACACTATTCCTTTCACACTCCAAACACTCGGTATATTTCTATGCATTGGTATTTTAGGCGGCAAAAAAGCAACTCTTGTGATCTTATGCTATCAGTTATTAGGTTTAATGGGAATCCCTGTGTTTTCAGGCTTTTCAGGCGGATTTTCTCATCTTTTAACCGCATCGGGCGGTTATATAATAGGATTTCTTTTTATTTCACTTACCGTGTGGATAATAGAAAAATTTTATAATAAAACAAAATGGGCATTTGCGCTTTCAATGCTGATAGGTCTATTTTTGTGCTATATATTTGCAACAATTTGGTTTATGATTATTTATACAAAAAATACAGGTCAAATAGGTTTTTGGGCAAGCCTTATCCTTTGTGTTTTGCCCTATATTATTCCTGATATCCTAAAGCTTATGCTTTCGCTTATGGTTTGCAAAAGATTAAGAAAAATTTTAAAGGTTTGATTAAAATTTTATGTTAATATAGCCAAAGCATTTAAACTCGAATCAGATTTTGAAACAAGGATTTTTTGATGCACACCTAAGGTGTGATGATATTCAGTCCTGACGGACTGATGATATACCATTGCTTTCACAATGGATAAAAAAAACGACTTGTCGAAACAAGTCGTTTTTGGCGCGCTGAAGAAGATTCGAACTCCCGACCTTCTGGTCCGTAGCCAGACGCTCTATCCAGCTGAGCTATCAGCGCAAATACGATCTATTTTAGACCGCCATAGTATAATATCATATCTCAAAACTAAAATCAAGTATTATTTTAACTTTTTTTAATATTCCTTAGCTTTATTTATGGGCACCCTTAATTTTCTAAGGGTGCCCTTTCATTATTTTTTATTTTAAATAACTCTTACTTTGATAACACCATCAATAGCAGCGATTTCTTTTGCTACTACCTCAGTATCAGCCGCACCGGTATCAAGCATGGTGTACGCATAATCTCCACGAGACTTGTTGAGCATATTCTCGATATTAACACCGTCATCAGCGAAAATTCCTGCAATAGCGGTAATCATGTTAGGAATATTCTTGTGAATAACACATATTCTATGCTCGCCGCTTCTTGGCATTGTAACCTCAGGAAGATTTACGGAATTAACTATGTTTCCGTTCTCAATATAATCGATGAGCTCTTTTGCTGCCATTGATGCACAGTTATCCTCCGATTCAGGTGTTGAAGCACCAAGGTGAGGAATAGCAATAACTCCATCAACATCTAAAACCTCTTCGGTTGGGAAATCGGTAACATAAGCTGCAACCTTGCCTGATTCAAGAGCTGCCTTTAAGGCATCATCGTTAACGAGAGCCGCACGTGAGAAGTTAAGGATTCTAACCCCATCCTTCATCTTTGCAATGGTATCAGCGTTAACAAGATTTTTGGTTGAATCGGTGAGCGGAACGTGTATTGTTATATAATCGCAGTTTGCAAAAATTTCGTTGATATCATTTATATAAACTGCATTATGATTTAAGTTCCAAGCAGATTTAACCGATAGATAGGGGTCATAACCGTAAACGGTCATACCAAGATGATTTGCAGCATTAGCAACCATAACACCAATAGCGCCAAGACCGATAACGCCGAGCTTCTTTCCCTTAATTTCAGGACCTGCGAAAGCACCCTTACCTTTTTCAACAAGCTTGCCTACTGCATCGCCCTCACCCTTTAAGGTTTTTGCCCATTCAATACCCGAAATCACACGACGGGAAGAAATAAGAAGACCCGCAATAACAAGCTCCTTAACCGCATTTGCGTTAGCACCGGGAGTATTGAAAACAACTATACCCTGCTCTGAGCATTTTTCTATCGGGATATTATTAGTTCCCGCACCAGCACGGGCTATAGCCTTTAACGAATCCGGAAAAACCTCATCATGTAGAGCGGCAGAACGAACAATGGCACCATCCGCATTATCTACCTCATCGCCGATAGTATACTTATCGTCAAAAACCTCTAAACCGCTTTTAGAAATTTTATTATAGGTTTTAATCTTAAACATTATGCGTTTTCCTCCTCAAATTTCTTCATAAATGCAACTAACTTCTCAACGCCCTCAATTGGCATTGCATTGTAAATAGAAGCACGCATACCGCCAACACTGCGGTGACCTTTAAGGTTAACAAAGCCTGCTTTTTTAGATTCAGCAACAAACTTAGCATCAAGCTCATCATTACCAGTAACAAAAGGAACATTCATAAGTGAACGGTCTTCCGGAACAACGGTTCCCTTGAACATTTTGCTATTATCAAGGAAATCATAAAGAATTTTTGCCTTTTTCTCGTTGATTTCCTTCATCTTTTCAAGTCCACCCATTTTCTTAATCCATTTAAGAGTAAGACCTGCAACATAAATTGCATAGCAAGGCGGTGTGTTGAACATTGAACCGTTTTCAGCGTGGGTTACATAGTTAAGCATTGTAGGAGTGATATCCATAGCGTTACCTAATAAATCCTTGCGGATAATAACAATTGTAACACCTGCGGGAGCAACGTTTTTCTGTGCGCCTGCATAAAGCATGCCGAATTTTGAAACATCTATCGGTTCAGATAAAATGCAGCTTGAAATATCAGCAATAAGCGGAACATCACCTGTTTCGGGTAAAGTATTGTACTTTGTACCGTAAATAGTATTGTTCATACAAATGTGAACAAAGTCAGCATCCTTATCAAAATCAGCCGCAGTAGTTTTAGGAATATAAGAGAAGGTCTTATCCTTTGAGGATGCAACCTCTCGAGCCTCACCGTAACGAGCAGCCTCCTTATAAGCCTTATTAGCCCATTGACCTGTAACAATAAAATCTGCCTTATTGTTCTTATTCATAAGGTTAAGAGGAATCATTGCAAACTGGGTTGAAGCACCGCCCTGCAAGAAAAGAACTTCGTAATTATCAGGGATATTCATAACCTCTCTGAGATTTGCCTCGGTTTCATCGAAAATTGCCTGATATTCTTTTGAACGGTGGGACATCTCCATAACCGATTGACCACTCTCGCCAAATTCCAACATTTGTGCAGCAGCAGTCTTTAATACCTCCTCAGGAAGCATTGAAGGACCTGCGCTAAAATTATAAACTCTTGCCATAATAAAAACCTCCAAGTAAATGTGTTCAATTTAAACTTTTACCCTATTATATGACATAATTCGAACAATGTCAATAGGTTTGTTAAGAAATTGTCAAACTTTTTTTAATTTATTTGTTTTCTTTTCAAAAATTTGTTAATTTATTGACAATATCTTGCTTGTATAAAGCGGCAATTTTTATTGCCGCCTTTTCTATTGCCCGTCAAAAACACCGTAGATATATCGGTTGTCCTTTTCAAGCTTTTTAATTCTTACAGCCATACTGCTTATTTTTTCTTCCATCACAGGCACCCTGGCGGTAGCTTTTGCGTGCGCATCAACCTTTTTTTCAAGCTGCTCCAAACGGTATTGTGTTAGCTTTCCAGATGCTATAATTCCGCCTGCGGTGCCTATTAAGGTACCTGCGAATGAAATAATCGCAACAATTACCGTACTTTCCATTAGCTTTTCACATTTTTCCTTTCAATTTATATCCTGTTTAATAAGATTAGCATTTTCACACATCGAAGTATAAGAGAAAAATACATATCCACCTATCCTATTATCCGTTTTACAAATATTAATCTGTTTTGCTATAATATCCTCATTTTTTGTCCATTCTTCTTTATCAGGCTCTAAATCAGTTTTTATTTTATACGTTGCAAGTCCTATCATAAGCCCTACACTATCATTTTTTTGAGCAAGCTTCTTCCAATACTCTAATAAATTTGTGAAGCTATATTTTGGGTCGGGATACTCAAATCCAAAATACAGCTGCGGAATTATATAATCAACACATCCGCTTTCAACCCATAATTCAACATCGGCATAAAGCTCGCTATAATTTTTATCTATTGATGCGGCAGGACTAATACTAAAAATAATATCCTTATCAATAAATTTAATTGCGGTGTAGCAGCCGCTTATAAGCGCATTAACGTTGGCTCTGCGCCAAGCATCAAGGCTAAGCGGCATTTGTGCGGTTTGTTTATATTTTTCATAAGAAGAAGAATCAAATTCAGCCGAAACAGTAGGATAAAAATAATCATCAAAATGAATTCCATCCACCTGATAATTAAGAAGTATTTCCCTTATCCCGTTTATAACAAGCTGCCTAACCTCTGATTCGGCGGGATTTAAATATATTCCATCCGCAAAGCAAACATTTCTATCATTTTCCGAATTTTCGTCATTAAGCCAAAGCCAAGCCGGGCTTTCTAAAGGCAGAGAATTTATATCCTCGCTATAATTTGAAACCCTATAAGGATTTATCCAAGCGTGTACCTTTATGCCCTCTTTGTGAAATTCAGTTATCATATACTCGAAAATATCAAAGTCATACCCCTTGGCAGCTGCGTTCATTGGAAAATACTTGGATTCAAAAAGGCAGTCACAAAACGGTCTTATATGTATATAAACATTAGATATATCCAATTCCAAGCAGTTATTAATTACTTTTTCAAATTGGTTTTTAAAGCTTGTTTTGTCACTTAATATATTATTTATCTCACTATACGAAATCCAAACTCCGCTTTCGGTTTCTTTTTTTACTTTGGAACTTTGACCCTCGTTTTTATTCTTATAACAACCGCCGCAAGCACATAAAATTAAGACCGCCGCCAACACCGCAATTAAACATTTTTTCATAAGCCACTCCTAAAATGCCGATTCAATATAATATATGTCACCTTCCGAAAGATTTAGACCTTGCTCACTTTCGAACATTATGTAAACCTCATTTGAACAAAAATATCCTAAATTAAGTCTAATCGGTCCTGTAGCTTTTCTAAAATCATTTTGATTTAATTTTATTTCATCAAGGCTTCTTTCACTTCCAAAACATACCTTTACATTACCGTCGCTTTTAAGTTTTAAAAACGCTTTGGTGATTCTAACCCTTCTACCAAATAAACCGAGCTTTATGGGGTTTGTTATTATAACGCTTTTTATTATTTCCTTTTTAAGCTCATATCTCCCCTCACCTGCTATATAATAAGCATCTTCGTTACTGTTTTGAAGGGCTGTATAATAAGCATCCGCCGATTTGCTATAACAAACAAATCCTGAAAGGTTTTTCGTTTTAAATGAATCCAAAAACTTAATTTCACTTGGAAAATCCCAGAAATACCAAGCCTTTTCATCTATATCCATAACTGCGATTTGATTTTGCTTACATAAAAGATAATTTCTATCAAAAGTCTTGGCAAAATCACTTTGCAAAAACTTTTCTTTTATAATATCCTCAACACCTTCGCAAACCCTCGTTATTTTGCCCGACGATTTCAAACACCAAATTTTGCCCACCTTATCCTGCCAAATCAATTCATTTTCAAATGTTTTGAGGGTTTTAGGGTTTATTCCGTTTGTGCCTCTTAGAATATTGCTAACGCTAAACCGAGAAACCTCTTTTAAAATCGAGTTATTATCTGCCAAAACGCCGGTAGTATCAAGAACGCCCTGCTCGTTAACCTTAATAGAATAAATTTCATTTTCCTTAAAGGCAAAAAAGGTGTCCCCCAAGCTTTCAAGAGCCAAAATCGGGTCCGAGGCACCAACCGAAACCTCTATAACAGGAAAATAGGTTGGATTATCAAAATCACAATAATAAAGCTTACTGCCCTCATGACCTCCGGTGAAAATAAGCTTGGATCCTATCCTTTTACAAATCTTGCAGGAAACAAGCTTTTCAAGATTACTTTTATTTTCAACCGTGGCCGAAATACAAATATTGTTAGCATTATAAAGGCTCATAATAGGAATCGAGTAATTGGCGCCTACCGTGGTAAAATAAACTATTCCCTTTTGTCTGTTCACATTCATTGTAACATCGCTACCAAAAAAGCTTTTAGTGTCAGAAGTTTGCCCTTCAAGAATCAACCAATCGGTATAAGAATCAATGCTTGTGTATATTCTGCATTTAACACCTGCGCTTGCGAGATTTCCATAAGGTAGCTTAAACAAATTTGAAAGCCCATCGGAAGAATAATAAGCATTAAATCTTCCCGTTAACATATTTGCACCTTCAAGGCTTTTTGGATTTTGCAAATAAACATCGTTAAGCGCTTTTGCATTTTCATAGAAATTTCCTCTGCCATTTATGCAAACCGTGGGCGTGTAGTAGCTGGTCACCAACCACCAATCATTAAAATCAGCATTAATTTCAAAAAATGAATAATCCCTTTCGATTGGATTTTCTCTGTTATATTTGTTTGCAAAGGCAAAAAGTCCGCCACCCGTTTGACTTTTTCCAGCAAAAAAGGTTATACTTTCAGGAATAAAAAAGATATTATCGGTCGAGCGCCCAAAGGTAATAACTCCTGCCGACAAAGCCTTTCCATCACCATCTATCAAAAAAACACAAACAAAATAGTTTGAAAAATAGTCATCCACCGCAATGTAAGCTACCTTCATTTCTTTTCCGTTATGATAAACTGTAGTGTCAGTGTTAAAATATTCCGCTTTGCCGTACCTTTTATATTGTTCAACATCCAATATCCCGTTTTCACAAGGTGTTATTCCCGCTCTTGATGTGATGGCTTCGCCATCTATAAAAATATTCCTGCCCTGCTCTAAATATCCGCTTTTTTTAGATTTAGAATCAACACCCTTTAAAAAGGCATCAAGCCTTACCTTCTTTTCAGATTTCTTGTTTAAAAAGCCATATTTCATTATGCTTCACCGCCAGCCATACCGGGCAAAACATCTTGGATTTTTTGTTGCTCTGATAAGAGTGCCGCCCGCTTTGAATTATAAATATTAGCAAAAATTTTATTTTTCTCGGCATCTCCCTCGCTAAGTGCTAAAAGCATGGCAAGTCCACAGCATAACGCCTCATTTTGCTCGGGTGTTAATAATAGCGGTTGTACAAGATTTTCGATTATAGGAAGCTTTAAATCAGAAGCTATTTGATTTAAAAGCTCCAAGGAACGCTCATCAAAACTTTTATTCAAAGCCCCATCATATCCAAGTCGCAAAATCGCCTTTTTAAATATTTCATATCCACTCATTCTTGCGGCACCTCCTTTGGCTCCTCATCTATTAACTCTTTTAGCTCAGGCACCGAACCTTTGGGCATACGAGAGAGCAGCTGCTTTCTATCTATAATTCCTTTTTCAAAAAGGCTCATTAAAATTTCAATATGCTCTTTTTCACTATAATAAGAAGCATTGCTCACATCCACCTTAGCACAAATAACAAGGTCCTTGTAACGCTTGGCATCAAAGCCCACATAATCCACCCCGTTTTTATGAACATTTTTAAGATTTCTGTTTCCATAATAAGTAACCCAAAAATCCGCCCAAATCCTTGCAACCTCTTCTGAGAAAACATAGAATCTGTTTTTAATAATTTGTAATGGAAGTATAGCCGCATCTCGCATAGTGGCAAGTGCAGTTGCATTATCAGCTTTACTGTCGCCAAGGGCTACCTCGTTTGCTCCGCTTTGTGTCATCGTATTTGTAATAAGGGTATTAATGCTGGCATCAAAATCCTTAGAAATCGAAGGTGGCGTAACATAATTAACCGCCGATGAAACATCCTCATTGCTCCCAAAAACCTTTATAATTTGACCAGGGTCATTGCTGATTTTATCGGTAACTGTGTCACCGTTAACAACCATTAGAGGCATACCTGCAGTCATAGTAGCCCAAACATTAGCGGTTATCATTCGGTTAATGGCAATTTGATTCGGTATTAAATATGTTATCTCACTTTCGCCATAAATCGAATTGTTTTTTCTTTCCCAACAGAACATGGCCAAAGGATAAAGATGAAGACCTGTGTCAAACTCTTGCCTGATTACTGCATTATTTGTAACCTTTATTCCCTTTATTAAATAGCCGCCATCCTTTTTATACTCCTTAAATAGCTTGGTTAAAACCTGAACCTTACCCTGCTCGGCAGAATCCTCTATGTCTCTTAACTGCTGTATATCGCAACCGTTAAGCCTTGCCTGACTTAACACACTTTCCTTATCTCGCATAGTTGAAATAATTATATAGGGCTGCTTTTGAAGTTCAGTACAATAAGGGTCACCAAACACCAAATCGTTAATATGCAAAACCTCACAGCAAATATCTCCCTTTATTCTATGCTGCTTATTACTATCGGCAAAAAGTCCAGTATTAACCGAGGAATCCCAATAGGTATAAAGCAAAGACGAACCGCTAACATAGGCATTTTTAAGTATTTTCTCATTTAGCTCCGCAAGCTTTACCCTCTCAGAGGTTGCGGTGTGATATTTGTCAAAAAGCTTCATAACATAGTTAATCTCATTATTATCGGGTGCCTCTTTTGAAAAATCAGGTTTTTCTTGTTCCTCGGCAAATTCAAAGGGGATACCGTCTGCCGAATATGAAATTTTTATCGGCTGATTTAGCACCTGTGCAATTTTATATTCCCCGATTCTTTTTATAACATTATGCCTAACAAGCGGTCTTTCGTTACCGCATTTAGCTCCGTGCCATTGGTCACCAAGATAAAATCTTTCGTTTATTTTGCTTTGCTCAAATAAACCTTTATTACCAATAGCCGATTTATAATCACATCCCTCGTTATATTGCAAAAAAATCTCTTTAGGTTGATTATTCATTATAAAACCTCCTTTTTAAAAAAGGGTCCACTCCAAACGAGCGGACCCCGTCTTAGACTTTAAAGGTCTGATTATTCAATAATAACGGTAATGATATCACTTGTGATGCTTGCAATACCGTCAGCGATAACCTTAACAAAGAAGTAATATGTGCCTTCCTCTAAATCGGCAGGAAGTGTATACTCATCCTCATTTGCATTTGCTATCTTAACAGCACCGGAACCGCTAAGATTAGCGGCACGGTACCACTGATATGTAAGCTTGGCATCGCTCGAAGCAGTAACGCTGAGGGTACCGGCAGATACACCTGCTTCACCTACCATATCGTCGCTAAGCGCTGTGATCTTAATTTCAGGTGAAAGCCAAGCCCAAATCGCATCTAAACCGCTCTTCTGAACAAATACATCATAATAAATGCGATAATCGAACTTGTAAGCATCGGCATCAATGTTTTGCTCAGGTGTAAAAATACGCATATTTTCAGTTTTCTTAACAAGATGTGCACCTCTTTTGGGGCAAACAAGCATATAGGTCTCCTTAGCCGCATTTAGAGGTGAAAAACCGTTGCTTGAAAAATCATAGGCAGTTTTCATTCTTTCCGAAACAACCGGAATGAGCGCAACTCCGTTAATAGATTTAACCTTTAAATCAATATTACCTTGCTTGAAATCCGAAACGGTTATCATTTTAGAAATTTCGGGTGAATTTTGCAAGGTTGCATATAATGCACTGTCAATAAAGGCAACAAGCTCTTCGTCATAACCAACCTGAGCCTGAACGTTTGAAATAAGGGTGCATAAAGCCTCAAATGGCTTTGCAATGTCACCATTTATAACATTTGCTCTTGTAACTGCTAATGAGGAAAGCTTTGAAAGCACATAAGCATCGCACTCAGGCACAACCTTGGTGCGAACATATTCGCCTAAAACCTTTCCTGCAAGGTTAGCAATACCCGTTTCAGACATATCCTCACGGTCAATCTGTAAAGAACGGGCTCTATCCATCTTCATAGTATAAGATGTATTAGAAACAGTAATGGCGCCTCTCGCAAAACCGTTTTCACGATCATAATCAGCAAGACCGAAAAAGTCGATATCAGGAATTATAACGGTCTTAGCGCCAACAAATTTTGTAGCAAGTGCGTTATCGGCAAAAAAGCCTACCGCACTTTTTTGTTCAAACATTTTATCTAACTCATCAGAATATCTGATAGCATTTTCAATAGAATTAATTGACATATTTATTCTCCTTTTTTATTTCCATAAGCCTTTTAAAAACTCCCTTGTCTCAGGATTGCAGGCACCCGAGTGGTTAATCTGAGAGCCAAGGCTTTTAAGCTCTGCTCTTTTTTCATTTTTGCAGGCGTCTTCAAGACGCTTTTTTTCTGCTAACTTATAGCGCAAATATTCATCAAGCAAACTTCTGCCCGTTAGCTCAGCATTTTCCACAACCTGTTTTGGTATTAGCTCCTTATTTGTAAATTGCGGAAATTCCCTTCTGAGTTCTTCGAAATTAAAACGGTCATCCTCATAATTGGAATTTTCAAGACCTAAAATATGCTCTGCAAGGGCTTGATCGCCTGAGCATTTTTCTAAAAGCTCTTGTCGGCGTTTGCTATAATTTTCGGCCTTTATATCGGCTAAAAATTGGGTAACAGTTTTTTTGCTTTTACAGGCCAATTCCTTTAAAGCTTCATAATCCTGCGATATAGCATCAAATTTGAGGCCCTTTTGGGCGAGCTGTGCCGCCTGTTCAGCTGTGAGTTGCTTTACTTCCTTATTGAATTTAACAGGAATCAAAACCTCGTTTAAAACATTTTTCGGCGTGATGACCTCTTGTTCCTTGTTTTTTTGCTCCACTTCTGGTTGAGCGGAATCATTTTTTTGTTCCATAGTTTATCCTTCCTCACAGTTGCTCACTGCCGTCATAATTTAAAAAGTTTTCAAATTCTTTAATTATTTGTTCTGCTCGTGCATCTTTTAAAGTTTTACCTTTAATTTTAGGCTCAGCCTTTTTTGTAAAACCTAAAACATAGCCTAACAAAAAAGCAGTAACCGAAATAGCACAAAAACAAAAAATTATCATATATTCCAGCCTCCCTCAAAATCGTTGCCGGTTATATCACTTTGGCTTTCTAAAATTATGTTATTTTCCTTTTTGGGACGAAAGAATTTTACATCCTGAAAGGCATAGCGCATTGCATCGCATAGGTGATTATCGCTGTCCTTAGGCATTTGCTGACCCCGTTCATTACGCCTATCATCATAAACATAGGTGGATAATTCTCTTATCATATTCACACACCCTGGGTCAACCGTTATTTCATATTCACTTATGGCCGCTATTCCGTTTAGAATACTGTCTCTCCCTTTTAAAGAAGGCATTATTCTTCCTATTCCCAACCTGCGTAAATCGTCGTTGGATTTAGGTTCGGCGCAGTCTGCCCTGATTCTCTCCTTGGCAAAGCCCAAATCCTTTATCCTTTGTGCGATATGGCAGTTCAACATTCTTTTCTCATAAAATTCCTTAAAAATGTAAATCTTGTGGTCTATCGGGTTTGCCCAAAAGGCAATAAAGGCTGTTGGATCATTTGTGTATCCGTAATCAAGACCGAAAAAGCATTTCCATTTATAAGCATCGTTTTTATCAATTTCGATTTTTCCAACCTGCCAATTTTCGAAAACAAGCCCTTCCGAAATACCCCAATTTCCAAGTCCCGCAACCTGATATTTTCTCGGGTTCGCTCGCTTCATTTTTTCAAACACATTGCGATCCGTTTCATCTAAAAACTCGTTAATCAAATAATTGGTTGAAAAGGTTTCGGTATCATCATTTTTTGAATCGAAAAAGCGTTTTTTGAGCCAATGCCCGTCACTCCAAGGGTTAAATGTAATTGTTGTTTGCTTGTACATATTAGGCGGAATTTTACCTCTTGGTACAGATAAATCAAGCTTATCAAAATCGGCCTCCCTGCTTATTTCAAAAGCCTCCTCAATCCACACATAATTAAGGTATCCCTTTGAAACGGTGGTTGAAGCGATTTTTAAAACATCATCGAAGCCTCTGAAAATAATTTTTTGTCCGGTTGGCTTGTAAACCATCTCCATTGGAGAAACGGTATTACTCCAAAGAGCGCTAACACCCATAACCTCCTGAGCCCATTTTAGTTGGGCAAAGGTAGAATCTCTATGCGTGTTCATAACCGCTCTGACCACCAGTAAATTACTTTCCTTTTCCTTCATAAGCCTGTAAATAAAATTAAGGGCGGTGGTTGTAGATTTTTTAGAACCCTTACCACCCTTTAAAACTCGGTATCTTTTTTTGCAATTCCAATATTCTTCATAGCCTCCGCCTACTATTTGCGACATCTTAATTTCCGATGTCGTCAACAATCATCACCGCCTTAGTCTGCAAAGCCTTGTCATCATTTTTTTCGCTAACGATTGAACGAAGCTCCTTTATAGCCGAAAGATCCCCCGAAGCCGCCTTTTTATAAAGCGCTATCATAACCGCAGTCTTTCTTGTTGGGTTATTTATTTCAAACCCCTCAGTCCTAAGTGACTCAACCTCTGCATCCGAAAGCCTTTCATTTAAAAGCGTTTTCAAGGTTTTATAAAGTAGCTTATCGTTCTCTTTCATAGCAATCCCTCCCGGCAGGAGCATAATACCACCTCAAAAAGTCGCCATTCACCGACATAATTTAAAAATATTGACATTTATGCTTGCAAGCATTAAACTTTTATTTGTACTTTCAAAAACGAGGACGGTTTTATGGAAATTAATATAGTTATGGTTGAACCCGAGATTCCGCAAAACACAGGAAATGTTGCAAGAACCTGTGCTGCAACGGGGGCAAGACTCCATCTTGTAGGGCCAATGGGCTTCACGGTTGACGATAAAAAGCTAAAAAGAGCGGGGCTTGATTACTGGCAATATCTCGATATAACCTATTATGAAAATCTTGATGATTTCTTTGCTAAAAACAGCGGTGATTTTTTCTTTTTCACAACAAAGGCAAGGAAAACACATTCAGATGTTAAATATCCCGATAAATGCTATTTGCTTTTTGGCAAAGAAACCAAGGGACTTCCTGAGGAATTACTGCTTAAACACCCCGAAAATTGTGTTAGAATTCCAATGCAGTATGATATCAGAAGTCTTAACCTTTCAAATTCTGTTGCCATAGCGGTTTATGAAACTTTGCGTCAATGGAACTACCCTGCTTTGCAAAATTTTGGTGAATTGCATAATTACAAATGGGAAGATAGCGAATAATTTTTACATTAAAGGTAAAAATTTATATTGAAAAAACTGTAAAATGTGGTAAAATATATATGTATGTTAATTTTTTAACTTGAAAGGAAGTTTTTGTAATGAACGCTCTCAACAAAAAGACAGTTGATGACATTAACGTAAAAGGCGAGAAGGTCCTCGTTCGTTGTGACTTCAACGTACCGCTTAAAAACGGTGTGATTACTGATGAAAACAGAATCAACGCAGCTCTGCCCACAATTAAGAAATTAATTGCTGATGGCGGCAAGGTTATTCTTTGCTCACACTTAGGTAAGCCTAAGGGCGAACCCAAGCCCGAACTTTCCTTGGCACCCGTTGCTAAGGCTCTTTCCGAAAAACTTGGCAAAGAGGTTGTTTTTGCTGCTGATGATAACGTTGTTGGCGAGAATGCTAAAAAGGCAGTTGCCGATATGAAGGATGGCGACGTTGTATTACTCCAAAACACCCGTTACCGTGCAGAAGAAACAAAGAACGGTGAAGCATTTTCTGCTGAACTCGGCTCATTGGCTGATATCTTTGTAAATGATGCTTTCGGTACTGCTCATAGAGCACACTGTTCAACCGTTGGTGTTGTATCGCATGTTAAGGAAGCAGTTGCAGGTTACCTTATCGGCAAAGAGCTTAAATATTTAGGTAACGCTGTTGAAGAACCTGTTCGGCCCTTCGTTTGCATTTTAGGCGGCGCTAAGGTTGATAGTAAGCTTCCGGTTATTGAAAATCTTTTAACAAAGGCTGATACTCTCATTATCGGTGGCGGTATGGCTTATACATTCCTCGCTGCTAAGGGTCTCGGTGTTGGTAAATCTCTTATTGACGAAACCAAGATTGACTATTGCCGTGAAATGATGGCTAAGGCAGAGGAAAAAGGTGTTAAAATTCTTCTTCCCGTTGACTGTGCAGTGGTTGACAGTTTCCCTGATCCTATCGATGCTCCTGTAAACATTGAAATTGTTGCAGCAGATGCTATCCCTGCTGATAAAGAAAGCCTTGATATTGGTACAAAAACAGCAGAACTCTATGCTAACGAAGTCAAGTCGGCTAAAACTGTTGTTTGGAACGGACCTATGGGCGTGTTTGAAAACCCCACTCTTGCAAAGGGCACATTAGCAGTTGCAAAGGCATTAGCTGAAACCGATGCTGTAACCGTTATTGGCGGTGGTGACTCTGCTGCTGCGGTTAATAACTTAGGCTTTGGCGATAAGATGACTCACATTTCAACAGGCGGCGGTGCTTCCCTTGAATTCTTAGAGGGCAAAGAGCTTCCCGGTATCGCAGCTTTAAACGATAAATAATTTATTGCGAATTTCATATTAAATAAGGTAGGGGCGGATGCCCACATCCGCCCAAAAAATAAACAAACGGGGCGATGTAGGCATCGACCCCTACATTTGCGTAAAATACATTTTAAGGAGAAATATAAATGAACAAAGCAAAACGTGCCGCAGTTATTGCAGGCAACTGGAAAATGAACAAAACCCCCGCAGAAACAACCGCTCTTATTAACGAAATGAAGCCCTTAGTTAAGGATGCTGACTGCAAGGTTGTTCTTTGCGTTCCCTTTATTGATATTGCCGCTGCAACCGAGGCTGCAAAAGATTCTAACATTGAAATCGGCGCTGAGAATGTTCACTATAAAGAAAGCGGTGCTTACACAGGCGAAATTTCCGCACAGATGTTGGTTGAATCAGGCGTTAAATACGTTGTTATCGGTCACTCAGAGAGAAGACAGTATTTCGCTGAAACCGACCAAACCGTTAACCTTCGCACTCTTGCTGCTTTAAAGGCAGGTCTTACTGCTATTGTTTGCGTTGGCGAAACGTTAGAGCAAAGAGAACTCGGTTACACCGAAACCTTACTTAAATATCAAACCAAAATGGCTCTTACAAATGTTACAAAGGAACAGCTTAAAAATGTTATTATTGCATACGAACCTGTTTGGGCTATCGGCACAGGCGTTACTGCTACCGCTGACCAGGCAGACGAGGGCAACGGCTATGTTCGCGAGGCTATTGCCGAAGTTTACGGAAAAGATGTTGCAGAAACTGTTACCATTCAGTACGGTGGCTCAATGAACGCTAAAAATGCTGATGAACTTGTTGCAAAGGTTAATGTTGATGGCGGTCTTATAGGCGGTGCTTCTCTTAAAGCAGAGGATTTTTCTATAATCGTTAAAGCAGCTTCAAAATAATCAAGATTTAATTGTAGGGGAGGGTCTCTGCACCCTCCCAAAATTTTTTAATATCAGGAGATAAAAAATGAAAAAACCCATAGTTTTAACCATAATGGATGGCTTCGGCTTTAATAGCGATAAGAACGGAAACGCCATTGAAGCAGCCTCTACTCCCCGTCTTGATAAAATTTTCAGCATTTGCCCTACCACCCAAATCGGTGCATCGGGTATGGATGTTGGCCTGCCAGATGGTCAAATGGGCAACAGTGAGGTTGGCCATACAAATATCGGTGCAGGCAGAATCGTTTACCAAGAGTTAACAAGAATAACCAAGTCCATTAAAGATGGTGATTTCTATAACAACACCGCCTTTTTAAACGCAATCAAAAACTGCAAAAAGAATAATAGTGCCCTTCATCTTATAGGTCTTCTTTCGGATGGTGGCGTTCATAGTCATATCGAACATCTTTATGCATTGGTTGAAATGGCAAAGAAAAATGGTTTAACCAAGGTCTATATTCACGCCTTGCTTGACGGTCGTGATGTTCCTCCAACCTCGGCAGCTGATTTTATTGATGATTTAAACGAAAAATTAGCAACTATCGGTTGCGGAAAAATTGCAACAGTTATGGGTAGGTTCTATGGTATGGACCGTGATAACCGTTGGGAGCGTGTTGGAAAAGCTTATGCGGCTCTCGTTTACGGTGAAGGCTTGCAAACCACTGACCCCGCCGCCGCCGTTAGAGAATCCTACACAAAGAAGGACGAAGAAGGCAAATTTATCACCGATGAATTTGTAATTCCAACCGTTGTTGAGGGCACCGAAAGAATTAAAACTAATGATAGTGTTATCTTCTTCAACTTCCGCCCTGATAGAGCGAGAGAAATCACCCGCACCTTTGTTGATGATGATTTTGCAGGCTTCACAAGGATCGGCGGTAGACAAAAGGTTTATTATGTTTGCTTCACTCAATATGATGCTTCAATGCCCAATGTTGAGATTGCATTTAAGCCTCAAACACTTGATAACACACTCGGCGAATACCTTGCAAACAAGGGTTTAACGCAGCTTAGAATTGCCGAAACCGAGAAATACGCTCATGTAACCTTCTTCTTTAACGGTGGTCGTGAGGTTATGTTTGAAGGCGAAGATAGAATCCTCGTTAACTCACCAAAGGTTGCAACCTATGATTTACAGCCCGAAATGAGCGCACCTGAAGTTTGCGATAAGGTTTGTGAGGCCATCGAAAGTGGAAAATACGATGTTGTCATTCTCAACTTTGCAAACTGCGATATGGTTGGTCATACCGGCTTTTTCGATGCTGCGGTTAAAGCAGTTGAAACTGTGGATACTTGCGTTGGCAGAGTTGAGGATAGTGTCCTTAAAATGGGCGGTGTAATGCTGCTCACTGCCGACCACGGTAATGCTGACAGAATGCTTGATACTGACGGTTCTCCCTTCACTGCTCACACAACAAATCCCGTTCCGTTTAGTGTTATCGGTAAAGACTGTTCGCTTCGTGAGGGCGGAAAGCTTTGCGATATTTCCCCAACAATAATCAAGCTTTTAGGCTTAGATAAGCCCGCCGAAATGGATGGCGAATCAATAATTCTCTAATTAAAATATATAAATTTAAAAGCACCGCAAAATCGGCTCTATTGCCTACTTTTGCGGTGCTTATTTATTTTTGCAACCTAAGGTTGCTAACTCTTGGTAAAGTTTGGTTGCTTGAAATTGGGGCAAAAAAAGGTAAAATTAATATTGTGTATGTAAACCAAAGTTTGCATTATTCGTATTTGTGCTTTTCTCGATACATTGTTGGTGAATCACCGTATTTTTTTGTGAATAGCTTAGAAAAGTAGTTTTGGTCATGAAATCCACATTCTGCCGAAATTTCTTTAAAGGATTTTCTGGTTGATTTTATCATCTCTGCCGCCTTTTTAAGCCTTACCTCACATAGATATGACATAACGGTTGTGCCACTATCCTTTTTAAATTCCTTAACTATGGTGGCGTTGCTACACCCAAACTTTTGGGAAAGCACAGATAAAGTAATTTTGTTTTTATAGTTCTTATTTATATAATCCTTAATAAGCTTACTTAACCTTTCATTGTTGGAAAACAACTTGTTGGTTGCAGTTATATATTCAGCTAAAACTATCATAAGGCTAATATGTGCATCAATAATTTCCTTATCCATAATTTTAACCGTTTTTGCAAGAGCTTTTGCTTTTTTACTATTCCCTAAAACTTCGGTAGCTTTTTCTATAACATATTCATAGGAAGAATTGCTTCTATCGCAAACCTGTCCCACCATTAAATATCCCGAAAGTGTGCCGAAATTATATATGGGCGCAACCGCCTCGTAAAGACCTCGGTGGCATTTATAAAGATACACCTCGCCACTTTGCTTAACCCTTGAAAAGGCTCGGTTATCGCTTTTTATGCACTCTTCTTTTACATCGGCGAACTCTTGAAGGCATTTACAAAATTCAGTATGTGCTTTCGGATATGTATATATAAGGTTAAACTCGGTATCATAAATAGATATTTTCATTCCCGAAATTTTATAAAAATCTTTTAATACCGAATAAATCTCGATAACCTCTTGCATAATTCATCACCTTTTATTAGTATTTTTTGATAAATTATCATATTCTACTAATAATACTAATATTTTTTATAGATTTTGTCAAGTAGAAAGTTTATTATTTAAATAGTAATATCTTTCGAAAGGACTGAAAGAAATGAGGAAAGCTGATTTGGAACAAATTTCAAACGCTATCAAAAATTTTAAGCTTAGCGGTAAAACAAGGGGTTGTATCCCCTACGGTAACGGTCATATAAACGATACCTTTATGGTAATTTGTATTGATGATGAAGGCATAGAACATAAATATGTATTGCAAGCAGTTAACAGCAATGTTTTCAAAACTCCCACTCAGGTTATGGAAAACATTGAAATGGTTACCGATTATTTGAGAACAAAAACCAACAATCCCCGTGAGGTGTTAACCCTTGTTAGAACCCATTCGGGCACCACCTCTTATATTGATAAGGATGGCTACTGTTGGCGAATGTATGATTATGTTGCCGATTCAGTTTGCCTTGAACACCCCGAAAATGAAAATGATTTTTATGAATGCGGCTTTGCTTTCGGCAAATTCCAAAAAATGCTTGATGAATTTCCTGCTGAGCGTCTTTATGAAACCATTCCCGATTTTCATAACACACCTAAGCGTTATGAAAACTTTTTAAAGGCAGTTAAAAGCAATGTTAAAAACCGAGCAACAAATGTTTCGAATGAAATAGAGTTTATTAAAGACCGCAAGGATTTTTATAACATTTTAATAGATAGCAACAAAAAAGGCGAGCTACCCCTTAGGGTTAGCCATAACGATACAAAGTGCAATAATGTTATGTTAGACGAGAAAACACACGCTGCCCTTTGCGTTATTGACCTTGATACTATTATGCCCGGCTTTTCGGTCACCGATTTTGGTGATGCTATCCGCTTTGGCGCCAACACCGCCTGCGAGGATGAAAAGGATCTTAGCAAGGTTAGTCTCAGTCTTGAAATGTTTAAGGCATACACAAAAGGCTTTTTAGAAGGTTGTGGCGGCAAACTACCCGATAGTGAAATAATGCTCTTGCCCGAGGGTGCTAAAATGATGACCATCGAATGCGGTATGAGATTTCTTACCGACTATCTCGAAGGAGATACATATTTCAAAACGGCTTATCCCGAGCACAACCTTGACCGTTGCCACACACAGTTAAAGCTGGTAGCTTCAATGGAAGAGCATTGGGATGAGTTAAAAGAAATTGTTAAACAATACTGTAAAGGATGATTAGCTTATGTCACAAAATATCACATTGGTTGTAATGGCTGCCGGTATGGGTAGCCGATTTGGCGGTCTTAAACAGATGGAGCCTATCGGTCCAAAAGGTGAAGCTTTGCTTGATTTTTCGGTTTTTGATGCAAAAAAAGCAGGTTTTAATAAGGTTGTTTTTGTTATAAAGCACGCTATCGAGAAAGAATTCAAGGAAATCGTTGGCAAAAGAATTGAAAATAAGATCCATACTGAATATGTTTTTCAAGAAATTGATGATTTGCCTAATGGCTTCGTTGCCCCTGCTGACAGAACAAAGCCTTGGGGCACCGCACAAGCAATTCTCTCTTGCAAAAACGTGGTTCGTGAGCCCTTTGCAGTTGTTAATGCCGATGATTTTTACGGGTTTTCTGCCTTTAAGCAAATGGCTGATTTTCTAAAATCAAACACCGAGCATTACGGTATGGTTGGTTATAGGCTTGTTAACACCCTAACCGAAAACGGTCATGTTTCAAGAGGCGTTTGCGAGGTTGAAAATGGTGAACTCAAAAATATTGTTGAGCGCACAAAGATAATTGACTGTAAATTCACCGAGGACGACGGCAAAACCTGGACTCCCCTCTCTCCCAACACGGTAGTTTCAATGAATCTTTGGGGATTTACAACCGATATTTTCGATTATCTCGAAAAGGATTTTAAAAAGTTCTTAAATGAAAAGATAAACGTTCCAAAATCCGAATGCTTGCTTCCCACAACCGTTGCAAACACCATTGCCAGCGGTGAAAAAACCGTAAAGGTTTTAATAGCTGAGGATAGATGGTACGGTGTTACCTATAAGGAAGATAAGCCAACCGTTGTAAATGCCATTGCAAAAATGGTAGAAGATGGCTTATATAACGGAATTTAATCACAATATTTAACCGGGTACTCTTGCCGTACCCGGTTTTTTGAGGTATATTTATGATAATAAAAAATGCACTTATAAATGATGAGCTCAAAAGTGTTGTAATAAAAGATGGGAAAATCGCACAAATAACAAATGAACCACTTGATGCCGATATTGATGCCAAAGGGCAATATCTCATTCCCGGTCTTATTGATATCCATTCACACGGACTGTGCGGTATGGATACTATGGATGCAGATTTTGAAGGAATGTGCAAAATTTATGCTCAAAAAGGCACAACCTCGCTACTTCCCACAACTATGACAATGGATACAAATAGTCTTTTGAGGGTTTGCAATGCAAATATGAATTTCAAGGGCGCAAACATTTTGGGAATTCATCTTGAGGGACCTTATATCTCCAAAAAATATAAGGGTGCACAAAATGAGAAATACATAAAAAATCCCGATATAAACGAATTTATAAAATTCCCTAATGTTAAAATGATAACCGTAGCTCCCGAGCTTGAAGGCGCTCTTGATTTCATAAAACTCGCAAGCAAAAAATGTGTTGTTTCTATCGGACATACCGACTGTGACTATCAAACAGCCCTTGCTGCCATAGAAAACGGAGCTTGTTGCCTTACCCATACCTATAACGCAATGGCACCCTTTAACCATCGAAATTCGGGACCTATTGGTGCGGGCTTTGAAAAGCAAATTTATGCCCAGCTTATATGCGATGGCTTTCATATTTCAAAACCGGTTGTTTTGGCTACTTATAAAATGTTTGGAGCCGAAAAGCTTGTTTTGATAAGTGACAGTATCCGTCCCGCCTTTTTGGTTGATGGCGAATATGACTCAGGCGGACTCCCGGTTAATTTAGAAAACAATATTGCCCGTTTAAAAAATGGCACAATAGCAGGCAGCACTTCTTGCCTTTGGGACTGCGTTAAAAAAGCAGTAGAATTTGGAATTCCTTTTGAGGATGCAGTTTATATGGCAACAACTGCGCCCGCAAGGCTTTTAAAGCTCAACAAGGGTGAAATAAAGGTTGGCTTTGATGCAGACCTTCTGCTCGTAAGCCGAGAACTTGAAATCCAAAATGTTATAATAAACGGTGAAATATTCGATTAATTTGTTGACAATAAGCAAAAAAAGCACTAAAATGTAAATATAAATAAATTTTGGAGGAATTTTAAAATGGCAAAGAAAGATAAAAAAGGTTTTCTAACAGAATTTAAAGAATTTATAACCCGAGGAAATGTTATAGATATGGCTGTCGGTGTTATCATTGCTGGTGCATTCGGTAAAATAACAACAAGCCTTGTTAATGACATTTTTATGCCATTTATCGGTTGGCTTATCGGTAATATTGACCTTTCTGCCTATAATATAACATTGGTTGAAGAGGTTAAAAATGCCGCAGGCGAAATCACAACACCCGGAGTTGTTATTGGAGTTGGAACCTTTGTTTCGGTTGTTATTGACTTTATTTTGGTTGCCTTCATCATTTTCCTTATGGTTAAGGTTTTTGCAAAAACAAAAGAGCTTTCTGAAAAATTGCGTAAAAAAGAAGAAGCCGCTATTGAAGAGGCTGTTGAAGAAGCTCCCAAGGCTCCAACAACCGAAGAATTGCTTACAGATATTTTAGCAGAGCTCAAAAAAAGTAACAACGAATAATTTAAAATGCCCGACCGAAAGGTCGGGCATTTTTGTATCTTAAAGCCTTAAATCGTTAACAAGCATACCGCTAAAAAGATTAACACCGAATTTCTTAGCAAACATTTGACATTTGCAAAGAAATAAATAATAAATATTTTTGTTACAATGTCTTAGAGTTTCGAAATTACCCTGCCCTTTTGAGATAATAACATCGGCATTATCCAAATATTCTTTTGCCTCGGCGCAAACCTTGTTTAAACAGGTTCCGCCTATTGCAGTTCCGTTATCTATAACCTTAACTATTTCTAATAATCCAACCTGTTTTGCATCATCTATTGTGCAGTCGTTAACAACGGGCTTTCCTCTAACAATAACGCAAATTTCGGCACTCGGGTTTTGCTCTTTAATTAGCTTTATTAAAAGCTTATCCAAAACTATTTCACCGCAATTATCGGTTAAATAAACTATTTTCTTAGCATTTAAAATATCAGTTTTAAGATTTATAAATTCAGCTTCATTTAGCTCTATACTCTCAGCCGCATTCAAAATTTCATACAGTTTTTTTTCATCAACATTATCCATCGCTGCAAAATCAATATAATTCGCCGCCATAGATAATAAAATGGCAGTTTTTAGTTTATCAGAAGAATTTTCAATTTTACTTGCAAACTCATTTTCTAAGGATAGCATTAGCTTATTAAAATGACCTTTAATATCGGAAAAATCGCTTTGCTTTTCAAAAATTTCTTTTTCTAAACAAACAATTTTTTCAACCAGCTCAGGTGCACCACTATTTTCTTCGGCAAAAGCAATAATTTTAGCAAATTCCTGCAAAAATTTCAACTTTTGCTCCTGGGTTGCATCGCTTGGAAGATTATTGAAATATTTATTTGTTAAACACCTAATACATTCAAAATTTAATCTTTTAACCATAAAAACCACCCAAAAATCATTCTTTAACAATATTAACACTAATACCGCAATCATGACTACCGGCTAAGCCGGTAGTTTGCTCTGCGGCTATAAGCCGCTGTTACTGGCGGGACTGAAAGTCCACCGAATAATCTGCCAACCGCAAGCGGACTCTTAGCTACCGCTAAAGCGGTTGGCTATTTTTGTATA
>JAZSLI010000047.1:0-28988 GCA_045535295.1 Acutalibacteraceae bacterium
AAAAATGCCCTTCGGGGCGTTTTTTAATTCTCGCTTCTTGATATATAGGATAAAAAAGTGTATAATACAAACAATGCAGAATTTTTGCAAAAATACTTAAATGTTTTGGAGGAGCAATGTTACTTTCATTATTTTTAACCTTCTTTAAAATTGGGCTTTTCACCTTTGGTGGCGGTTATGCTATGATAGCCCAAATTAAAGAATCTATTGTTGAAAACAAGAAATGGCTCACGGATGACGAGCTTATGGAAATAATCACAATAGCTGAATCAACGCCGGGACCGATTGCAATTAATATGGCAACTTATATAGGATATAAGAAAAAGGGCGTTTTGGGTAGTGCTTTTGCAACTCTTGGCGTTGTTTTGCCCTCAATGATTATTATTTATGTTATTTCCTTATTTTTGGAGCAGTTTATGGCTAATAAATATGTAGCCTATGCTTTTGTTGGAATTAAATGCGCGGTGGCTTTCCTTATTATAAAGGCGGGGCTTGGAATTTTTAAAAAGCTCCCTAAAAAAGCGGCGCCTTTAATAACCTTTGGTTTGGTTTTCGGTCTGCTTATTCTTTTTGAACTGTTTTCGGTTTCGTTCAGCTCTGTTTTCTTTATTCTTTTGGGCGGAATATTCGGTATTGTTTATTATGGTCTTATCTCTCAAAAAAAGGAGGATAAAAAATGATTTTAATAATCCTCTTTTTAGAATTTTTCAAAATAGGTCTTTTCACCTTTGGCGGCGGTTATGCAATGATTCCGCTTGTTGAAGAAACGGTTTTAAAGCATAATTGGCTTAAAGAGAGTGAGTTTTATAATCTTATCGGTGTTTGCGAATCAACGCCCGGACCGGTAGCTATTAATATGGCGACCTATGTTGGCTCCAACCAAGCGGGACTGCTTGGCAGTATTGTTGCAACCTTAGGCGTTGTTTTGCCTTCCTTTATAATTATTCTTATTATAGCCTCGGTTATGAAAAACCTAACAAAGAACCGTTTTGTTAAGAGCTTTATGGAGGGCGTTAAGCCAATTATTGCGGCGCTCATTATCTCAACAGGCGTTTTGCTGCTTATTAAGGCGATAGGCTTTATAAGTCTTTTACAGTTTAAGCTTGATTTTATTTCTATTATAATTCTCGTAATTCTTTGCATTATTTATTTTGTATTTACAGGAATTTTCAAGAAAAAGGTCAGCGCAATAGCTCTTATTGTTATTTCCGCAGGCTTAGGGATTGCGGTTTCGCTTTTGGCGCAAGCTGTTGAAAGGGCGGGGTGAAATATGGAATTTGGCGGTTTTCAAAAGCTAACCGTGCTTGATTATCCTGAGCACGTGGCCTGTATTTTGTTTACAAAGGGCTGCAATTTAAGGTGCCCCTTTTGCCATAACTCGTTTTTGGTTAATATGGAAAATATCGAGAACTATACCGAGCAGGAGATTCTTTCTTTTTTAGAAAAGCGAAGCGGTGTTATGGATGGCGTTTCGATAACCGGAGGCGAGCCTTTAATGCATAAAGGCTTAGAGGATTTTCTTGTTAAGGTTAAAGCATTGGGCTACGATGTTAAAATAGATACAAATGGAAGCTATCCCGAAATGTTAAAGGCACTTGTAAATAAGGGATTGGTTAATTATGTTGCGATGGATATAAAAAACACCAAGGAAAAATACGATTTAACTTCGGGTGTTTCGGCGCAAATGGAAAAAATAGAGCAAAGCATAGATTTTTTACTTGGAGCGGGCGTTGATTATGAGTTTAGAACAACTGTAACTGCCGAGCTTCACACAGTAGAGGATATAGAGCAAATAGCAAAAAGGATTTGTGGCGCAAAAAGGTATTTTATTCAAAATTTTGTTGATTCGGGTCATATTTTGGGTGGAAAATCAACTCCTGTATCGAAAGAAAATCTTGAAAAAATGGCTCAAATGGCGCAAAAATGGGTTAAAACCACAAAAACCAGATAAAATTCTATATATTGTGTTTTTGTTGTTGACACATCACAAAATATATGATATAATGGGTTCACTTTAACGATGGAGGAAAAACGATGTATAATGTAATTAAGAGAGATGGGAAAATAGTTGATTTTGATATTTCCAAGATTAGCACCGCCATATATCAGGCGTTTGATGCTTGTCAAAAACAATATAATAAGGATGTAATTGATTTCTTGGCTTTAAAGGTAACTGCCGAGTTTGAACCAAAGATTAAGGATGGTCACATAGAGGTTGAGCATATTCAAGATAGCGTTGAATCGGTGCTTATTAAAGCAGGCTATGATGATGTTGCAAAGGCATATATTATCTATCGTCGTCAAAGAGAGAAGATTCGTAACCTTAACGCAACAATGCTCGATTACAAGGCAATAGTTGATAACTATCTTAATGTTAATGACTGGCGAGTTAAAGAGAATTCAACCGTAACCTATTCGGTTGGCGGACTCATTCTTAGCAATTCGGGTGCAGTTACAGCTAACTACTGGCTTTCTGAAATTTATGATGATGAAATTGGCAGTGCTCATAGAAATGCAGATATTCATATTCATGACCTTTCAATGTTAACCGGCTATTGTGCAGGTTGGTCTTTAAAGCAGCTTATTCAAGAGGGTCTTGGCGGTGTTCCGGGAAAAATCACTTCTTCTCCCGCAAGCCACCTTTCAACCCTTTGCAACCAAATGGTTAACTTCCTTGGAATTATGCAAAACGAGTGGGCAGGTGCTCAGGCGTTTTCATCTTTTGATACCTACCTTGCACCCTTTGTTAAGGTTGATAATTTAACCTATAAAGAGGTTAAACAGTGTATTCAAAGCTTTATTTACGGTGTAAATACTCCTTCCCGTTGGGGAACACAGTCACCTTTTACCAATATAACTCTTGACTGGACAGTTCCTAACGACCTTGCAGAGCTTAATGCAATTGTTGGCGGCAAGGAAATGGATTTCAAATATAAAGACTGTAAAAAAGAGATGGATATGGTCAATAAGGCCTTTATCGAGGTTATGATAGAGGGTGACGCCAACGGAAGAGGCTTCCAGTATCCTATTCCCACATATTCAATAACCAGCGATTTTGACTGGTCCGATACAGAGAACAACCGCTTACTCTTTGAAATGACCGCTAAATACGGAACGCCTTATTTCTCCAACTATATCAACAGTGATATGGAGCCGAGCGATGTTAGAAGTATGTGCTGTCGTTTGCGTCTTGATTTGCGTGAGCTTCGCAAGAAATCAGGTGGCTTCTTCGGAAGCGGTGAGTCCACAGGCTCGGTTGGTGTTGTTACCATCAATATGCCAAGAATTGCATTTCTTGCTGAGGATGAAACCGAGTTCTATAAGAGACTTGATCATATGATGGATGTTGCGGCTCGTTCTTTAAAGGTAAAGAGAACAGTTATCAGCAAGCTTCTCGAATCGGGACTTTATCCGTACACCAAGCGTTACCTCGGCACATTTGATAATCACTTCTCAACCATTGGTCTTGTTGGTATGAACGAGGCCGGCCTTAATGCTAAATGGTTGGGCGAGGATTTAACAAAGGAAAAAGCACAAAGCTTCACCAAGGATGTGCTTAACCATATGCGTGAGCGACTTTCTGATTATCAGGAAGAATACGGTGATCTTTACAACTTGGAAGCAACCCCCGCAGAGTCTACTGCTTACCGTCTTGCTAAGCACGACCTTAAACATTACCCAAGAATTATAACCGCAGGCGATAAGGACAAGCCTTATTACACCAATAGCTCTCATTTGCCGGTTGGTTATACTGAGGATATCTTCACTGCGCTTGATATTCAAGATGAGCTTCAAACCCTTTATACTTCGGGTACTGTTTTCCACGCCTTCTTGGGTGAAAAGCTTCCCGATTGGAAGGCTGCCGCAAATCTTGTTAAGAAGATAGCTGAAAATTATCGCTTACCTTATTATACTCTTTCTCCAACCTATTCGGTTTGCAGAAAGCACGGATATATTACCGGCGAGGAGTTCTCCTGCCCTGAGTGCGGAGAGGCAACCGAGGTTTATAGCCGAATCACAGGCTATTACCGTCCGGTTCAGAACTGGAATGACGGTAAATCACAGGAATATTCCGAGAGAAAGGTTTATGATATTGCAAACTCGCAGTTGAAGGAAAAGCAAATGTCAAAGAATGAAGAGGCTGCCGATTGCACAACCCAAACCGAAAACGGATGTTACCTCTTCACAACTGCAACCTGCCCTAACTGTAAAATAGCTGCTACTTTACTTGACAAGGCAAATGTTTCGTACATCAAGCTTTTAGCAGATGAAAATAGAGAATTGGTAGCAGAGTTCGATATTAAGCAGGCTCCAACCCTTGTTCAAATTGAAAACGGAACGGTTATGAAATATACCGGCGTTTCGGATATTAAAAAATTTTTAAAGGCTTAATAAAATGATATATGATATTATAATTGTTGGCGGCGGCCCTGCGGGGCTGACCGCCGCTGTATATGCACTTCGTGCAAACAAAACTGTTTTAGTTTTAGAAAAAGGAACCTTTGGTGGACAAATCACCTCATCCCCTAAGGTTGAAAACATTCCCGGCTTTTCAAGTGTTACGGGTAATGAATTTGCCGAAAAGCTTATTGAGCAGGCAATGAACTTAGGTGCCGAAATTGAATGCTGCGAGGCTCTTCAAATAAAAGACGGCGATATAAAAACTGTTTTAACTGATGAGGGCGAATTTTGCGCTAAGGCAGTAATTATTGCAACAGGCACCAAGCATCGCCTTTTGGGTATTGAAAGGGAAGAGGAATTTATTGGAAACGGAATTTCCTTTTGCGCTGTTTGTGATGGCGCCTTTTACGAGGGCAAAACAGTTGCGGTTATAGGCGGAGGAAATTCGGCACTTCAAGAAGCAGTTCTTCTTTCGGATATCTGCAAAAAGGTTTATGTTGTGCAAAATCTCGGTGAGCTAACGGGAGAAAGAAAATTAGCCGAACAGTTAGAAGAAAAGCCAAATGTTGAAATAATAACTTACTCGGTTGTTGATTCGCTTATTGCCGAGAATGAGCTTTCGGGAATTATTATTAAGGATACTCGCTCGGGAGAGGAAAGAGAGCTTAAAATAGACGGTATGTTTACCGCCATTGGTCTTATTCCTCAAAATGAAATTTTTTCAGAGCTTGTAAAGCTAAACGAGTGGGGATATGTTGATTCTGATGAAAGCTGTATCACCTCGGCAAATGGTATTTTTGTTGCGGGCGATTGTCGCTCAAAGAGAATAAGGCAGGTTGCAACCGCCGCTGCGGACGGTGCAGTTGCCGCCCTTGCCGCTTGCGATTATATAAAATAAGTTTTTACACCCCGTAAGGTTACATTTCCTTATGGGGTGTAGGTGCTTTAAAGAAAGAATGAATATGTTTTCATTAAGTCGCATAAAAGGGTGATGTCTATGAAAAAGAGCAAATGCTATTAGATGGTCTGCCGTTATATAAGGGAGGCAGAGTATCGCTTAATTTATATGCTTCGGGTGAGGGACTTTGTGATTCAAGGCCGCAAAAAGATTCCTTCTTGCCCTTTTGTAATGGCGCCTTTGTTTCAAAAGAAGAGTTTGAAAGCAAGGTAAACCAACTAATCGAGCAATATAAAGGAAGATGGGAAAATTCCCAAGAGGGTGTTCTTTCGGCAAAAGTTTATCTTAACAGAAGAATGTTACAGTTAAGGCATAAAAACGGAGTTGCCTGTGCATTTTATGTTGATAAATATGTAAAAGGCGAGGAGTTAAAGCAAAAGTTTTTGCGCTCAGTTATTGAAACCTCTAAAAAAGAATTTTTAGAATACATAGAAAATTTAAAATCGGCAGGCTTTGAAATTGTTTATCAAAATAAGATAGAGAAAAACATTTATTTTGGACTTAAAAACGCTCAAAGGGAGCTTTATGCCTATTTTACTGAGGGAGATAAAACCGCAAGGTTTATTGATGGTAGTGTTGGTACTAATATTTGCGATTTCGGTTATAAAAGCAATGCAGATGACAGGTGCGAGGTTTATCAGTATGCGCTCAAACAGGCTTCAAGGGTTGATGGCGGTGCTTATGAGCAAGCAACCGATGCGGCGGTTTTTGAGATTTATAGCTTTTTAAGGCGAAGAGCGGAGCTAAAGGACGGCGATAAAATTCGAATTGCAGCTTGGTTTTGCACCCACGCTCACAGCGACCATATGGATATGTTTTCAAAGCTTATAAGGCTTTATCACGAGGAGCTTAAAGGCACACAATATGACGGTTCGGATTTATAAAACCTATTCGCAAATAAATTTAGAAAACCGTCTTCCTCCCATACAATATGCAATAACAAAAAATATTTATAAATGCTTTGGCTATAAAAGGAATTTCCTCTCAATATTTTTCACATAATACTCAAAAAATCATACCAGAAAGATGTATAAAATATAAAAAATAATAAAAAACTAAAAAAAGGTTGCAATTTTGTAACCTTTTTGTTATAATAAGACCTGTAATTATTACATTTTGTAACTTTTTAGAAAGGGTGACCTTTATTTTTAAGAATTTCAACATCAGAGCGCTTATAGATAAAGTGCGCAGCTATGATGTTTTTAATAAGGTTGTTGAGTTTTTAAAGAATAATAGAGTATTGGTTAGAATTTCGGCGGTTTGTCTTGTTGGTATGCTTTCGGTTGGTATAGCTGTTTCTTCAACCGGAATAACACTTGGCTTTGATGTTAAGTATTCGGGCAAGAAAATTGCAACGGTTCGCAATCAAACGGTTGTTAAGCAGGCAGAAAAAATTGCCGCAACCAATGTTAGCGGAAAGGCCGCAAAAAAGGCCATTAAGCATCCAGAGCTTTCTTTAACCCTAACAGTTAGGGACAAGCTTGATAACGCCGATACAGTTGCAGATGCTATTATTAATAATACCGATAAAATTATTTCTGCATCGGTTTTAACAGTTAATGGTGAAAGAATTGTTTGTGCCGCTACTGAGGAGTTAACTGCTGCTATCGAAGCAAGAAAAAATCAGTTTGTAATGCCTGGTGCCGCAAATCAGGCAAGCTTTGTTGATAAGGTGGAAATTGTTAAGGGCTATTATCTTAAAAAGGATATAGAAAATTCTCAAAAAGTAGCCGAAGTGGTTGCTTCTCTTGCAGTTAAGAATGTTGCAACAATAACAGTTGATACGGTTATTCCTTATAAAACGCAAAATAATTACACAGCCGCAAGAGAACGAGGCTATTATAAGATAGTATCTGCCGGAAAAAATGGTTTAACCAGAACAACCGAACAGATAGAAACCTTGAACGGAGCAGAAACGCAAAGGCTTGTTTTAGAAAATCAGGTTATAGCTGAGCCGGTAAATAGGGTTGTAACGGTTGGAACTGCTCCTGTTTATGTTTCCGAATCGGAATATGCAAAAATAACTGCGGCAGGTTTTATTCGTCCGTTAGCCAATATTTCTCGAGCCAAGGTAACGTCTGATTTTGGTTACCGGTGGGGAAAAACTCATAAGGGTATAGATATTGACGGTGATACCGGTGATGCAATTTTTGCTGTTGCGGCAGGAACTGTTATAAACTCGGGCTGGCATTCCTCTTATGGATATAATATCACTATTGACCACGGGAACGGCTTACAAACAAGATATGCACATGCAAGCGCATTATATGTGAAAAAGGGAGAAACAGTTTATCAAGGCGAAATGATAGCTGCGGTAGGAAACACAGGTTATTCAACCGGCTCGCATTTACATTTTGAGGTAATTGTTAACGGAACTCACGTTAACCCCGCCCCTTATATTTCATTAAACTAATAATATAAAAACCAAAAAGCAGAAACGAATTTCGTTTCTGCTTTTTTGCGCCTTGAAAGAGGCGTTTTTTTATTCTTCGTTTTTCTTAATAATTGCTATTGAAAGGTCGGTGAGCTGAGATTCATCAACCGTGGCGGGAGCACCCGACATAAGCTCGCTCGAATTGGAAACCTTAGGGAATGCAATAACATCTCGAAGGGTTTCTCTGCCGCACATAAGCATAACAAGTCGGTCAAGACCAATACCCATTCCACCGTGAGGGGGAGCACCATACTTAAAGGCGTCGGTCAAGAAGCCAAACTTCTCATGTGCTTCCTCGTCGCTAAGTCCTAATGCCTTGAACATTTTGCTTTGAAGCACGGGGTCAGTAATTCGAATAGAGCCGCTTGATAGCTCAACTCCATTGAGAACTAAGTCATAGGCTTTGGCAAAAACCTTTTCGGGAGCAGTTTCTAAATATTCAACACATTCGTCTAACGGAGAGGTGAAGGGATGGTGCATAGCATCCCAATTACCTGTTTCCTCGTTATATTCAAAGAATGGGAATTCGGTAATCCAAAGGAAATTAAATTGATCGGGAATAATGTTAAGCTTTTTAGCAACAGTAAGTCTGAGAGCGCCTAAAACTGAGAGGGCGGTAGACTTGCGGTCAGCAACGATTAAAACAACGTCACCTTTTTGGGCACCTGTGCGCTCGTAAATTGCCTGCATTTCGTTTTCGGTCATAAATTTAGCAAAGGAGCAGGTGGGAGCATCCTCAGCCCAACGGATAAAGGCAAGTCCCTTTGCGCCAATGCCCTTTGCCTCTTCGGTTAATTTATCAATTTCTTTTCTTGTGTAAATGGCGGCGGCAGCCTTTGCGGTAATTGCCCTAACAGTCCCGCCATTTTTAACCGTGTCACTGAAAACAGAGAAACCGCAATTTTCAACAATATCCGATAAATCCTTGATTTTCATATCAAATCTTGTATCGGGCTTGTCAGAACCGTAATCGTTCATAGCCTCGGTGTAGGTTAGTCTCGGTAGCGGTGTTGGGATATCAATATTTAAGATTTCCTTGAAAACTCGCTTAACATAACCTTCGGCTATGCTATAAACATCCTCAGGTTCAACAAAGGACATTTCAAGGTCAATTTGAGTAAACTCAGGTTGACGGTCAGCCCTTAAATCTTCATCTCGGTAGCAGCGGGCGATTTGCATATAACGGTCAAACCCTGAAAGCATAAGGAGCTGCTTATAAAGCTGAGGAGACTGTGGCAAAGCAAAAAAGCTGCCCTGCTTAATTCTTGAAGGAACTAAATAGTCTCTTGCACCCTCAGGGGTTGATTTAATAAGGGTTGGGGTTTCGATTTCAATAAATCCGTTTTCATCAAAATAGTCTCTCGTTGTTTTAACAATTTTGTGGCGTAGAAGAATGTTGTTTTGAATATCGGGACGCCTTAGGTCGAGATAACGGTAACGAAGTCTTAACTCCTCGTTAGCGTTAGAATCGTTAAGAATTTCAAAGGGAGGAGTTTCGGAAACACCTAAAATTTTAAGGTCTACAACCTCAATTTCAATTTCGCCGGTAGGAATTTCGGTGTTAATAGAGGAACGAACCCTAACCTTTCCGCTTGCCATACAAACAAACTCGCTTCTAAGGGCGGTTGCCTTTTCGAAAACGCTTCTTTCGGTTTTATCATCAAAGGCTAACTGAACAATACCTGTTCTGTCACGTAAATCGGCAAAGATAAGACCGCCTAAATCACGCTGTCTTTGAATCCAACCGCAAACAGTAACGGTTTTACCCTCGTTTTTTCTTGTTAGCGTTCCGCAATAGTCGGTGCGTTTTGCACCGTTCATTCTATCAAGTAGCATTAAAAAATTACCTCTTTTTAGATTATTTCAGCAATACTTTCAAATATTTTCTGCCGAATTTTTTCGCCTAATTCATCAACAATTTGGTCAAGATTAAACTCAGTTTCTTGGCCGGTTGCCATATCTTTAATTTTGGCTTTATTTGAAGAAAGCTCATCTTCTCCCAAAATAACCAAAAATTTAGCGCCTATTTTATTTGCAAATTTCATTTGCGCTTTGAGACCTCTTGAACAAATATCGGTTTCAACCTTATAGCCCTCATCCCTAAGCAAAGCACAAAGGGTGGAGGCTTTTATAGAAGCGGCATCGCCCATAGTGGCAATATAAAGGTCGGTCTTAGTAGCTTCGGGCAGGTCGGCATTTTGATTTTTAAGCACAAGCATTAGCCTTTCAATTCCCATACCAAAGCCCAGAGAAGCAACCGAAGGACCGCCCATTTGAGCAACTAAGCCATCATATCTGCCACCTCCGCAAACGGTGGACTGAGCGCCGATATCACCTGAAACAAATTCAAAAACGGTTCGGGTGTAATAATCAAGACCTCTAACAATGTGAGGGTTAACGGTATAGTTTATATTTTGGGCATCAAGATGGCGTTTTACCGCTTCAAAATGCTCATTACATTCATCGCAAAGATAATCGAGAACAACGGGTGCATTCGCCGCAATTTCGGAGCAAACAGGAGATTTACAGTCAAGTATTCGCATGGGGTTGCGCTCGAGCCTATCCTTACAGGTTTCGCAAAGGGTATCAATCTTTTGCGAAAAATATTCTTTAAGCGCTTTGTGGTATTCTTTTCTACATTCGCCGCAGCCGATAGAGTTTATTTCTAAGGAAATTTTTTCTATTCCAACCGTTGCTAAAACTTGGCGAGCAAGCGCAATAACCTCGGCATCGGCATTAGGGGAGGCAGCTCCCATACATTCAACCCCAAATTGATGGAATTCTCTGAGTCTTCCTGCCTGCGGCTTTTCGTAACGGTAGCAGCCACCGATATAACAAACCTTAACTGGCAGCGCACCGCTAACCAGACCCTTTTCGATAGCGGCACGAATAACGCCCGCAGTAAGCTCAGGGCGAAGTGTTATTGAACGTCCGCCCTTATCATCAAAGGTATACATTTCCTTTTGAACAACATCGGTAGTGTCCCCAACGCTGCGCTTAAAAACCTCTGTGTGCTCAAAAACGGGAACACGAATTTCGTTATAACCATAAAGTCGGGCAGTTTCAAGCATTTTGCCTTCAACAAACTGCCATTCGTGACTTTCATTAGGCAAAATATCATTAGTTCCCTTTATGGCACGATTAATTTCTGACATATTAAATCTCTATCCTTTTTTTACTATTTCTCGCCAGTCGAGATCGCCACGCTCTAATCCATGGATAAGCATTTCAGCGGTTGCGATATTAGTTGCAACCGGAATATTATGAACATCGCAAAGGCGAAGGAGAGCTCTTTCGTCCGGCTCGTTGGGTTTTGGGTTGAGCGGGTCACGGAAAAGAAGAAGAAGGTCGATTTCATCGCAACCGATTCGAGAAGCAATTTGTTGAGCACCACCTTGGGAGCCACTTAAAAAGCTTACTATTTCAAGGCCTGTTGCATCCGAAACGGTTTTGCCTGTTGTTCCAGTGGCAACAAGATTATATCTACTTAAAATTCCGCAATAGGCTATGCAGAATTGAACCATTAATTCTTTTTTTGCGTCATGTGCGATAAGTGCTATTGTCATTTGAAAATTCCTTTCATATTTTTTTGGGCTTTGGCAGTAAAACTGTTTCGCCGAACAGTCTCTTTGCAATTCTTACAAAAGCGGACATAGCTTTTCCTTTTCTCTTTATTTTATGTGTTAGAGAAAAGGTTAAAAGCTCTTCGCTTTCGGGAACAATTCCAACAAGACGGACAGCGGTGTTGTCAATAATACTGTCAATGTTTTTGGATTTGATTTTTTTACTTTGTTTATAGATAAAGCGGTTGATAATAAGTCTTGAACCAAAGGAAAGCTCCCCAAGCTCAGCGCTTATTGCCGCTGCATCTCGAATTGAAACGGGGCAGGGAACGGCAACCGTTAAAAACTGAGTATCAGAAGGTAGGCTACCATAAAGAGCGGTGTTAATTCCTGCGGGAAAATCGAAAATAACCGCATCGAACATATTGGTTACCTTATTTGCAAAATCCTTAAATAAGGCGGCATCGATGCCTCCTGTTTTTGCGGGAGCAGGAATAAGGAAAAGCGAATCGCAAAAATCGCAAGAGTATAGTGCATCCTCAATATCCTTTCCCGAAAGAATATCTGCAAGGTCAAAAATTGTAGATTCATCAATGCCTAACATAAGGTCTAAGCATCTTAATCCCTCATCTAAATCTACAAGCAAAACCTTTTTGCCTAATTTACACATTGCAAGGCTCAGTCCAATAGCAACGGTGGACTTGCCAACGCCGCCCTTTCCTGAGGTTACAGCGAATACCTTTGTCATAAAACGCCCCTCTTTTAATATGTTTGTATTTTATCATATAGCCCATTTTTTGTCAATTTAAAAGCCTACAAAATGATGCGCTTTTTTGTAAAATTAATCGAGAACGCTAAACGGGATATCTTCGGCGGGGGATTTGCTATCTGTGAAGAAATAAGCGTTCATAATATCACGAACAACAGTACCTGCGGTATAGCCCGAGCTACCGTGCTCCAAAACAACTGCAATGGCAATTTCGGGCTTGTCAAAGGGAGCAAAGGCAACGAAGATACTATGGTCTGCCTTATCCTGAACCTGCGAGGTTCCGGTTTTACCTCCCACCTTAATGGGATAATCGCCCAGCGAGGCTCGACCTGTTCCGTCCTCCGTAACCGAGAGCATACCCTCTTTAACTGCCGATAAATAGGTATCGGTTATTGAAACCGTGTTTTTAACAACGGGACTTTTTGTTTCAAAAACCTCAGACATATCATAAGAAACAATGCTGTTAATAAGGCTTGCTTCATAATGTGTTCCGCCATTTGCAAGGGTTGCGGTATAGTTCGCAAGCTGCAATGGAGTGAAGGCGTTCATTTGACCTATCGAGATTTGTAGAGTGTCTCCGCCAAATCCGTTAGAGGTGGGTTCAACAAGTATACCCGAGCTATCGCCAACCTCAACCCCCGTCATAACACCTAAACCGAACTGCTTAAAATATTCGGTAAGGGTTAGCGCACCAACTCTTCTACCTAAATCAAAGAAGAAGTAGTTGCAGCTTTTTGCAAGTGCGCCTTTAAGGTTCATTGTTCCGTGGTAGTGCATACATTCGGGTGTGTAGTCTGAAAAATAGTTATAGTATCTTGAACAAAAAATGGTTTCGCCAAGTGAATATTTATTGTTTTCCAGCGCCGCAATCGCAACAATAGGCTTAATGGTTGAACCAATAGGATAAGCACCCGAAAAGGCTCTATTAGTGAGCGGCTTTGCGGGGTCGCTTTCAAGCACCTTATAGTTTTCGTTCATAGTTGCCGAATCATAGGTTGGATAGTTTGCCGCACAAAGCACCTTGCCTGAATCTATCTTAACTGCAACCGCAGTTCCCGCAATAACCGAGCTGCCCTCGCTTTGCAGCTTTCTAACTGCCGCCTCTAAGGAGTCCTGTGCGCTTCGCTGAATGTTTTTATCAAGGTTGAGCATTATTGTTTTTCCGGCAATAGGCTCTTTTGTAATTTGCTTTGAGATTATATTTCCGTTAGTATCAAGGCGGTAGGTTATTTCACCATCGATACCTCTTAAATATTTCTCGCCCCATTTTTCAATGCCGCTTTTACCCACCTTGTCGTTATAGGAATAGCCGGCATCCTTGTAATATTCATCCCATTCCTCTTTATAAATGGGGCCAACCGTACCGATTAGGTTAACCGCAAGAGAGGTGTCAGTATATTCACGAAAGGGAACAACCTCAACCGTAACACCATCAAGCAAGAAGGAGGATTCTGAAATCCTTCGCATAAGCTCAGTTGGGATATCCTCGGCAAAGGTGAAGGGATAGGAAACCGAAAAATCGGAAATGGTCATACTGTATCGAACACCCATTATTTTGCGCTGCTCGGCTGATGTGTATTTTTCAAGCTCATAGCGTTTAACCATTTCACTAAAACAGTTTTCGGCGGTGGCATAACTTGCCAGCTCTAATGTTTTTCGAAGCTTTTTAATGTCACCGTCCTCTATGAAGGAATAAGGCGCCTGATTTGAAAGAGGAAGCTCGTCGACCCAAGGGGAGTCGGTCTTTTCCATTAGATTTATAAGGGTTAAAATAATGTTATTAAGGTTGTCCTTAACATAGGCCTTGTTGAAAACTATATTATAGCCATCTCGGTTGATAGCGATTTGGCGGCCATAGCAGTCAAGAATTTCGCCCCTCGGTGCCTTTAAAACAGCAGTAAGAACCGAAGCCGCACCGTCACTCTCGGCGGCCAGCTTTTCTTTATCGGTTATTTGTATTGAATAGGTTCTGACCGCAAACAGCAAAATGCTCAAAACAAGTATAATGCACAGTATAGTCAGCTGGGTTTGGTTTTTTCGTTTAAAGGGCAAGTGGTGAGCCTCCGTTTATTTGTTAAGATATTTAAAAATGTAATAGAAAGGGAAAATAAAAATTGCCGAATAAATTGCGCTCGGCAGGCTATGTTGCAGTAAAACGCTAATTGCAGTTTTATAAGTGTTAGAAAATGCCGAAAAGAATAGCCAAAAGGTAAAGAAAAACAAAATGCAACCAATAAGCGAAAGCGCAATGGCAGAGCGGATATTTTTGTTAACAAGGCTATTGGCACAAAGGCAAACCGCAACCGCCAAAAGAAAGAAGAATATAGTGTTAAAGCAATAACAACCGGGTTTTATACAGTCAAGTGCTGCACCTAAAATAATTCCTGCAAAGGCGCTTTTCGAAGGCGATGAAAACATACAAAAGGCTATGATAAGCGGGAGAAACAGGAGCGGGGAGGCGGTTTTTATGCTTATGTTTATGTTTCCTGTTATGTGAAACAGGATAATAATTCCGAAAACTAAAATGTTGGTAGCATAGTGTAAAAAAGAGGATTTTTTAGCTAACATATCAGTCACCCTCAACCGCTATTCCGCCCTGACCGCCGAAATCGGTTATAACCATAACATTTCTAATGTTATCTAAATCGGCAAAGGGCTCTACGGTTGCATAAAAAGAGGTGTTATATTCGTCACTGCCAACCGACTGAATTGAACCGATAAGCAAGCCTTTTGGGAAAATTCCCTCACCCGAGGTCACAACAAAATCTCCAACTGCAACATTACAGGAACGGGAAAGGTTGTAAAATTTTGTAAGACCCTGCTCAATTAGTGAAAAGTCGCCGGAAACAACACCCGAATCGCTTGTTCGGTTATCGAGAGCGCCCATTTTAACATCGGGAGCAAGAAGGGTTGCAACCTTGCTCGTTGTAAGACCAACTTCGCTTATATATCCAACCAGTCCTGCCTCGGTTATAACGGGGTCCTTTTCCGAAATTCCAGCAAGAGAGCCCTTGTTAATAACAAAGCTTTTATATGGGTCAGTATTATCTCTTGAAATCAGATTTGCGGGTGCAAATTTAAAATCGGGGTTTTGGTCTTTTATGTCGAGATATTGCTTATAAAACTCGTTCTCTGTTTTTTTTGTTTCATAATCGGCAAGCTGCTGGCGAAGCCTATTTATTTCGGATTCAAGCTCGGCATTTTCAAGCATTATTTCATTGCTTTGCGCATAGGCCGAAAAGAAATTTGAAATACCATTTGAAAGCTTAGTTATCCCCTCTCTAAAAGGAGCGGAAATAGTGCCTATCAAATCGGCTTGGGGTGAAATTTTACCGCCTATTAAAATGCAGGTGACCGAAACAGCAATTAAAACAAGAAAAATAGAAAGGAGAACCTTAAACTGTCGGCTTTTAAAGAAAAATCGCATTTTTTCCTCCGTTAAAATTTTTATCTAAATCTTTTTCCTCTGCGGAAGGTATAATTTTGGAAGCCACTATCGGCCTCTAAGCGTTTAGCTGTGCCTAAAACCACACAGTCAAGCGGGTTGGCCGCAACTGTAACCGGCATACCCGTCTCCTCGGCTACAAGCTCGGCAAGGCCTCTAAGTAAAGCGCCGCCACCGGTCATAGTGATGCCTCTATCCATAATATCGGCAGAAAGCTCGGGCGGGGTTTTTTCTAAGGTTAAACGTATGGTATCTATAATTTGTGAGATAGGGTCTGCCATAGCAGAGCGCACCTCTTCGGATGAAATGGTAACGGTTTTAGGTAATCCGTCAACCTGATTTCGACCCTTAATTTCAACGCTTGTTTCGTTTTCATAGGGCTTTGCAGAGCCGATTTCGATTTTGATTTGCTCGGCGGTACGTTCGCCTATGAGTAAATTATGTTTGCGCCTAACATAGTTTATGATGGCTTCATCGAGGTCGTCTCCCGCAATTCTTATAGACTGGGCGGTAACGATATCACCGAGCGAAATAACAGCAACCTCGCTGGTTCCTCCTCCGATATCAACAACCATATTTCCTGCGGCATCCCAAACGGGAAGTCCTGCTCCAACCGCTGCCGCCATTGGTTCCTCAACCAAATCAATATCGGTAGCGCCCGCTAATTTTGCGGCATCATAAACCGCACGGCTTTCAACCTCGGTAACGCCCGCAGGGATACAAACCACCATTCTAACTCTTGAAAAGAAGGAGCCTTTAAGCGCTTCTCTAACAAATCTTTTAAGCATTGCCGCAGTAACATCGAAGTCGGCAATAACGCCGTCCTTTAAAGGTCTTACGGCAACTATTGAGCCGGGCGTTCTGCCTATCATTTCTTTGGCTTCTGTTCCAACTGCCCGAACGGCATCGTTTCTAATATCGTAAGCCACAACTGAGGGCTCTCTCATAATTATTCCTTTACCTTTGAGGCAAACCAAGGTGTTTGCTGTTCCAAGGTCAACTCCAATATCTCTTGTGAACATAACTTTCTCCGTTTCTTAACTTATTTTTTTGGAACAATCAGGGTAATGGCGTTTTGAAGGTTAGTTATTTCAACCGCTTCACTACCTTGGGCAAATTCGCCATCTAATGTCCAAGAAAGATTTTCTCCGCCTATAACGGTGAGCTTTTTTGTGTGGAAAAATTCCATTCCCTCTCGTTCAAGGTCTTTTTTAAGGATACCGTCAATTAAGGGTTGAAGCTGTAAAATATTGCTCGGATTTTTAATTAGCAGAACCTCAAATAAACCGTCATTAAGCTTTACAACCGAATCGTCAAACTTAACGATTCCTCCAACCGACATTGAGTTTGAAACTGCGCCAAAGAGGTAATCACCCTCTAACTCACGGTCATCTGCAATTACCTTTAAATGCACAGGTCTAATATTACCGAGGCTCTTAACGCCTTCAAAAACATAGGCCGCTTGACCTAAAACATTTTTAACATCCTGCGGCGCCGAGTAGGAAGCCGAGGTGAAAGCACCGAAGGAAGCGGTATAAGAAAAATATCTGTCATCAAATTTTCCGATATCAAGAGTTATTTCCGCACCCGTTGTGATATCGGTTGCGGCTTTTGAGATGGTTCGAGCAATTCCAAGCCCCGAGGACCATTCGTTGAGCGTTCCCGCAGGGATATAGCCTAAGGTGCATTTAATGCCGCTTTGCATAATTCCCGTAATCACCTCATTTAAGGTGCCATCGCCTCCGCAAACAACAACAAGATCGAATTCATCTTGCTTTATAGCGGCGGCACGGATAGTAGCATCGGCTCGGTCTTTGGTTGGATAAACCGTTACATCAAAATCGGCATTGGAAAAAATTTGGGTTACCTTTAAAAGCTCGGTACGCATTTTTGCTTTTCCCGAAAGGGGATTAACAATTAAAAGCAACTTTTTTTGTGACATATTGCATTTCCTTTCTTAGTGGTCAAAGCGTTAAAAGATAAATAATATCTCAAAGCTTTGGCAGGTGAAGTTTATCTGTAATCTATTGCAAGGGTGGCGGTTGCGTTAAGGTCACTACCTGCAATATTGCCGCTTTCATATTCATAAATTGCCTGAGCACCCACCATTGCGGCATTATCCCCGCAGTATTTAAGGGGTGGATAATATAGCTCAAAGCCCCTTTTGTTACATTCCTTTTCCATTCTTTCTCTTAGCTCGCTGTTGGCAGAAACTCCGCCCGCAAGAGCAATTTTTTTATAGCCTGTTTTTTCGGCGGCCTTAAAGGTGTTATCGATAAGCATATCGCAAACCCGCTCTCTAACAGTTGCGCAAAGCACAGGCACATCAATTTCCTCGCCCTTTTGCGATGCGTTGTGAATGGTGTTAATAACAGCGGTTTTAAGTCCCGAAAAGCTAAAATCAAATTCCCCGCCACCAGACTTTGGATATGGCAGAGGATATTTTGTGTAATCTGATTTTGTCGCTATTTTATCTAAGGTTACGCCGCCGGGATATTCAAGACCCATACACCTTGCAGTTTTATCAAAGCATTCGCCTGCGGCATCATCTCTCGTTGAACCTAAAATATTAAAGGAGGTATAATCCTTAACCTCGGCAAGCAGTGTGTTTCCACCCGAAACTAAAAGGCATAAAAAGGGTGGCTTTAAGCTCTCATGGGCGATGTAGTTTGCGGCAATATGACTTCTTAAATGATGAACAGGGATAAGCGGAACACCTAATGATAATGCCAGTCCCTTCGCAAAGTTAACCCCAACAAGCAAGGCTCCGATAAGACCGGGAGCAAAGGTTACCGCAACCGCATCTATGTCTTTATATGTTAAATTTGCCTGATTTAATGCCTCCTCACAAACATTGGAAATAGCCTCGGTATGTCGCCTTGAAGCTATTTCGGGCACAACTCCGCCGTAAATTTTATGTTCAGCGATTTGGGTTGCTATTATGTTTGAAAGAACCACTCTGCCTTCAACAATAGAAACAGAGGTTTCGTCGCAGGAGGATTCAATGCTTAAAATTTTCATTTAATTCAGAACCTTTTTGTCATAATGAGTGCGTCTTCACAGGGCGAAACATAAAAGTTTTTCCGAAGACCTTCTTGTTTAAAACCTAATTTTTGATAAAGAGAAATTGCATTAGAGTTTGAGACTCTAACCTCTAACGAAATAAAAGAAAGCTTTAAATCAGATGCCAACGAAAAGCTGCGCTCTAAAAGTGCGGTCGCAACTCCTTTTTTTCGCTCGTTTGGGAAAACAGCAATATTAGTGATATAGCCTTCATCCAATACGCAGTTAATGCCAATATAGCCTAATAAATGTCGGTTTTTTGTTGCAACGTAAAATTTCGTTCCCGAATTATAGGCTTCAAGCAATGTGTTTTCACTCCAAGGATGAGAGAAGCAAATCTTTTCGAGCTCGGCAATTTGAGAAAAATGATCGGCGCCAGCCAATGAAATTTGCATTTCGCTAAAAAAGTCTTGCTCGCAAAGAGCGTTTATTGCCGAAACAATCAAATCTCGGCATTTTTTATAGGCTTCAAGGTCGTTCCCAAAAGGGTCGGGAATGCCGCCGCCCAAAACGAAAAGCTTATCGGGTGAGGTGTAAAGCGAGAGGGCAGTTTTATGCGATTCGGACATACAAATGATTTTATCCGCCCAAGCAGTATCATAAAGCTCTAACTGAATTGAAATATGCTCGCTAATATCAATACCAATTTGCTTCATAGCCAATGCCGAGTTTTCACTAACACTATCACCGCCAGAACAAATACCTCGGCTTTTAACCGAAACGTTTTCTAAATGGAGGCTTTCAAGATAGCCCTCTGCCATTGGACTTCGGCAGGTGTTTCCTGTGCAAACAAATAGTATATTCATTATCCCTTTGCCTCTAACCAATTTTTTCCGTAATTAGCCTCGGCGGTGAGCTCAACCGCTAATTTTATAGCATTTTGCATTTCTTCGGATAAGAGCACACACACATTATCGGCATCCTGACGGTCACATTCAACGATTAATTCATCGTGCACCTGCAAAATGAGCTTTGCGTTTGGAAACTCTTTTGCTAAGCGGTTATAAACCTTAATCATAGCAAGCTTTATTATATCGGCGGCGGTGCCTTGAATGGGGGCATTTCTCGCCACTCTTTCTCCAAAGGCTCTAAGCATACCGTTTGAATTGTTAAGCTCAGGCAGATATCTCCTTCTGCCGAAATAGGTTTTAACGAAGCCATCTTCCTTTGCGGTTTTTATTGTTTTTTCCATATATTCGGCAACCTGCGGATAGGTTGCAAGATAGCTTTTAATGTAGCCATCTGCCTCGGCACGACTAACGCCGATATCCTTTGAAAGCGAGAAAGCACCGATTCCGTAAACAATGCCAAAGTTAACCGCCTTTGCTCTGCTTCGCATTAAGGGGGTTACCATATCAATAGGAATAGAGAAAACCTGCGAGGCGGTTGCGGTGTGAATATCGGTTCCGCTTTTAAAGGCTTCTATCATGTTTTGGTCGTTGGCGATACTGGCCAAAACCCTTAATTCGATTTGCGAATAGTCAGCATCGCAAAGAACACGGTTTTCGGGAGCTATAAAAAATTCACGAAGCCGCTTGCCCTCATCGGTTCTAACCGGTATGTTTTGCAGGTTGGGCTCGAGCGAGCTTATTCTGCCTGTTCTGGCTTCGGTTTGATTAAAGGTGGTGTGGATTCTGCCATCTTCTGCAATGCAAGCCTGCAAGCCATCGGCATAGGTGGATTTAAGCTTAGAAAGCTGTCTATATTCGAGTAAAAGCGAAACTGCGGGGTGCATATTTTTTAATTCCTCTAACACCTCGGCGTTTGTGCTGTAACCGCTTTTGGTTTTCTTTTTTGCGGGAAGACCTAACTTTTCAAAAAGAGCAATACCTAATTGCTTTGGTGAATTAAGGTTAAATTCATAGCCAACGAGTGAATAAATTTCTTTTTCTATAACTGAGATACGCTCCCCCAATTCGTCCGAAAGACAAGCCAAGCCTTTTTTATCTACTAAAAAGCCACATTGCTCCATATCGCCTAAAACCCTTGCAAGCGGAAGCTCTATTTCGCAAAAGAGATTTAATTGCTCGGTTCTTTTAAGCTCCTTTTCGAGATTATCACAAGCGAGGCTAAATTGGGTCGTTTTTTTAAGAAACTCTGTAAAATCAGAGCTGAAATTAGGGGTGGCACCGCCATATTCGGAAATAAGGCGTTCAACCTCATAAGAGGATGAAGATGGGTTACAAATATATGCCGCAAGCATAGCATCAAAGCAAACGTTTTGTACTGCGTTATTTTGTTTATATAGGCTTTTATAATCATAAACCCTTTTTTTGATGCTCGGGTTTTCGAGCAAGGAATTATATTCTTTTTCGGTTATGCTAAATACATTATTTTTAAAGACCGCCGCAAATTCACCCTTGGTTGAAAATAGGGTTAATAACGAAGGATTTTCGGGTAATTTGGAACAAACCGAATATTCTTCGCTCTCGTCAAAGCAAATTTGAGTTTGGCCGGAAACAGGCTCGAGCCCCATTTTTTCCATTAGCTTAAAGAATTCGAGTTTTGTCATAAGTCTTGCTAACTCGGTTGTGTTGGCAGGCTTAATGCGATATGTCTCAATGTTGCTTTCAATGGGTGCGGTTTTGCAAATTGTGCCCAAGGTTTTGCTTAAATAGGCACTTTGTTTTCCGAGCTCCAATTTATTTCTAACGCTATCCTTAATATCCAAGGAGGCAAGATTTTCGTAAATATAATCAATATTTCCATAACGACTTATAAGGTCGGTAGCGGTTTTTTCGCCAACACCTGTAACGCCGGGAATATTATCCGAGGAATCACCCATTAGGGCTTTGAGCTCGATCATTTGCTCGGGAGAAAGTCCGTATTTTTCAAAAAGGGCAGACCTATTATAGTTTATAATTTCGGTTTTTCCCATTCGAGTTGCGGCTAAAAGCACACGGGTTTTGTCCGAAACAAGTTGAAGCGAGTCTCTATCCCCCGTTGAAATAACACATTCATTATTTGTTTGCTCGCAAACCTCGGCCAAGGTACCCAAGATATCATCAGCCTCGTAGCCCTCACACTCAATACAGGAATAGCCTGCAAGGCAAAGCCATTCCTTTAAAATGGGCATTTGGCTATGAAGCTCGTCCGGCATACCCTTGCGACCTGCCTTATAATCAGAATAAAGCTTATGTCTAAAAGTAGGGGCTTTAAGGTCAAAGGCAACCGCAACACCGTCCGGATTTTCGGTTTCTAAGAGCCTGTTTAAAATGTTAATAAATCCGTAAACTGCGTTGGTATATTGCCCATCCTTAGTGGTGAGCAGCTTAATACCGTAGAAAGCTCGGTTTATGATACTGTTTCCGTCAATAACTAAGAGCTTCAAAATCTCAACTCCGTAAATATATTATATAAATATTATAATCTATAATAGTATAACATATTTAACCGCCTATGTCATTATATTTTTAAAAAAATTTGACACCTTTTTGCATTTTAGTTATAATGTGTTTTATGAAGATAGGAAATTTTGAAATTAAGGGTTTTGCCGCTCTTGCTCCAATGGCGGGTGTTGCTGATAGAGCAATGAGGGAAATATGTATAGAAAAGGGTGCCGCTTTTTGCGTTGGTGAGCTCACAAGCTCAAAGGGTGTAACCTTGGGGGATGATAAGTCCAAAAGTCTGCTTTTTTGCAGCGATAAGGAGCGTCCTATTGCTTCTCAGCTTTTTGGAAGAGAGCCGGAAACAATGGCTAATGCCGCAAAAAAAGCGCTCGAATTTGGCCCTGATTTTATTGATATTAATATGGGTTGTCCCGCTCCAAAGGTTTCGGGGAATGGGGGTGGAAGCGCCCTTATGAAAGAGCCTCAGCTTGCCGAAAAGATCGTTAAAGCGGTGGTTAGTGCTGTTAATGTTCCGGTTTCGGTTAAAATGAGAACGGGTTGGGATTCCGATAATATTAATGCACAAGAATTGGCTAAAAGATGCGAAAATGCAGGTGCACAAATGATAACTGTTCACGGACGAACAAAGGCTCAAATGTATGCCCCGGGAATAGATTTTGAAACTATAAAAAATGTGGTAAAAGCGGTTAAAATTCCGGTTGTTGCAAACGGTGATATAAGGGACGGTAAATCAGCAAAGGAAATGTATGAAAAAACCGACTGTGCTTTTGTTATGGTGGGCAGAGCGGCGCAGGGAAATCCCTTTGTTTTTGAGGAAATAAACGCCTATTTAAAGGGTGAGGAATATACCCCCGTTTCGCTCGATAAAAAATTTGAATGCCTCAAAGAGCAGGTAAAACGAATGATGCTTTATAAAGACCAAAGAATAGCGATTTTGGAATCAAGAAAGCATACCGCTTGGTATATGCAGTCGCTAAATTCAGCGGCGGCTTTGAGAAGGATGTGCGGCGAGATCAATTCGTTTGATGATATTGAAGCCATTTGCCAAAAAGCCCTTGAACAGAATAGGCATTTATGGTAATATAATTAGTGATAAAACTTAAACTCTGAAAGGAAAATATATATGTCGGGACATTCTAAATGGAACAATATTAAAAGAAAAAAAGAGAAAACCGATGCCGCAAAGGCAAAGATTTTCACTAAAATAGGCAGAGAAATTGCAGTTATTGTTAAAACGGGTGGCGCAAACCCTAACGAAAACAGCAAGCTCAAAGATGCTATTGCAAAGGCAAAGGCTGCTAATGTGCCTAACGACAATATTGAAAGAATCATTAAAAAGGCCGCAGGCGATGGCGAGGCAAATAATTACGAGGAATTAATTTATGAGGGCTATGGTCCCTCGGGAGTTGCGGTTGTTGTTGAAACTTTGTCGGATAATCGAAACAGAACCGCCGGTGAAATGCGCCATTATTTCGATAAATGCGGCGGAAATTTAGGTCAGTCGGGCTCGGTTATGTTTATGTTTGACCGCAAGGGAGTTATAAATATCGAGGCCGAGGGACTTGATGAGGATACCGTTATGGAAGCCGCCTTGGAGGCAGGAGCCGATGATTTTAATTTCGATGGCGATATTTTTGAAATCACCACCGAGCCTAATGATTTAGGCGCAGTAAGAGATGCCTTGGAGACCGCAGGATATAGCTTTTTATCGGCCGAGGTGGCATATATTCCTCAAACAATGGCAACCATTGATGATGAGGACGCTGTTTTAAAAATGGAAAAGCTTATTGATATGCTTGAAGAGAATGACGATGTTCAAGCAGTTTGGCACAACTGGGAGATGCCCGAAGAATAACATTTTGTTAAAGGAAGGGTGGTTTTATGAACACCTCGAAGCTTTTAAAGCTCTCTATTATATTTACAAATGCTTTTTTGGTTTTGTTGTTTTGTTTTGCCGCCGCATTGCCATTTGGCGTTACATGGTATGTTGAAACAATGAAGCGAGACCCAAGCTTGCCAACAATCATTATGCTTACCTGTTATCCTTGTGTGCCCTTTGCGGCGGGGATTTTGGTTTGTATTAAAAAGCTGCTTAAAAATGCGGTAACAGGAGACCTTTTTAATGAGCATAGTATCCGCTATCTTAAAAATATAATGGCATTTAGCCTTATAATAGCAGTTATAACCTTGATTGCTGGTTGGTTTTATATGCCTTTTTTCTTGGTCGGCGCAACCTTCGCTTTCTTGGCACTTTTAGTTTTTGCTTTTAGAACGGTTTTTATATTAGTAACAAAAAAAGAGGATTAAAAACAAAACGGAGATACTAAAAGTTTAGTATCTCCGTTTTGTTTTATTCGTTTGTTAATCTGTAAGAGAGCCGCATAAGACTATCGCCAAAATGGACATTTTCAACCTTTATTTGCGGATAATTTAAAGCAAGGTCATAATGACTGAAATTCCAAAAACCGTTAACACCAAGCTTTATAAGCTGCTCGGTAATTCCCTTTGCGGCTGTTTTGGGTATACATAAAATTGCAACCTCAGGGCGATTTTCTCTGCAAAATTCATCTAAGCTATCGGTGCTTCTGATAGGAATATTCTTAACCACCTGACCAACAAGTGATTCCTTAACATCAAAAAGACCTACAAGCCTAAAACCTTTTGATTCGAAGTTCACGTGAAGAGTAACCGCTTTTCCCAAATTGCCCATTCCAATGAGAATTGCGTTTTTAGGACAGTCAAGCCCTAAAATTTTAGCGATTTCAGACTGCAAAATCTCAATATTATAGCCATAGCCTTGTTGACCAAAGCCGCCAAAGTAGTTTAAATCCTGCCTTATTTGACTTGCGGTCAAGCCCATACGCTGAGAAAGTTCTGCGGAGGAGATTTTGGTCATCCCTGAGCTTTTAAGTTCGCCTAAAAATCTGTAATATCTGGGAAGACGCTTGATAACAGAATTAGAAATAACACCGTTTCCCATACTATCCCTCTTTTTAATTTCATTGATATTCCTATAATAATATTTTGTTAAAAAAAAGTCAAGAAAATTAAAAAAAGTTCTTGACAAAAGAAAAAAAATAAGTATAATAAAATAGTAATCATTACTGATTTGGGGTGATTAATTTGAAAAATTATTCTCGGCAGCGTGAAGCAATAATTAATGCTTTGCGCTCAACAGATACCCACCCCACAGCAGCTTGGATTTACGAAAGGGTAAGACAGGAGATACCTAATATCAGTCTCGGAACGGTTTATAGAAACCTATCTGCGCTGAGCTTATCGGGCGATATTTTAAGTATTAATGTTGGCGATGGCTTTGAACGTTTTGATGGCGATATTTTGCCGCATCTTCATCTTCATTGCAGCGAATGTAAAAATATTGTTGATGTTAGTATCCCGAAGGATTATTTTTCGGATATATTAGGTGCTATGGACTTTACCCCAAAAACCACTGTTTATGTGGTAAGCGGTATTTGTAAAAACTGTAAAAAATAATTAGTTGGAGGAAAAGAAAATGAAAAAGTATGTATGTTTAGTTTGCGGTTATACCTATGAAGGTGAGGCGGCTCCCGATGAGTGCCCAATTTGTCACGCTCCCGCTTCTAAATTTAAAGAGCAGGCAGGCGAGAAAACTTGGGCAGCAGAGCATGTTGTAGGAATTGCAAAGGGTGTTGATGAGAAGATTATCGAGGGTCTTCGTGAGAATTTTAACGGTGAATGCTGTGAGGTTGGTATGTATCTTGCAATGGCAAGAGTAGCTCATAGAGAGGGCTATCCTGAAATCGGTCTTTATTGGGAAAAGGCAGCCTACGAGGAGGCAGAACACGCAGCAAAGTTTGCTGAGCTTTTAGGTGAGGTTGTAACCGATAGCACAAAGAAGAATCTTGAAATGAGAATTGATGCTGAAAACGGAGCAACTCTCGGCAAATTTGAGCTTGCTAAAATGGCTAAGGAGCAAGGACTCGACGCTATTCACGATACCGTTCACGAAATGGCTCGTGATGAAGCCCGACATGGTAAAGCGTTGGCTGGTCTCCTTGCTCGCTATTTCGGTTAAGAAAACCCTTGTAAATACGGCATTTTCTGAAACTTTTGAGAGTGGTTCGATTTCGGTCGGACCACTCTTTTTGCATGATGGTGGGAGAAAAGGTGGGATTTTAGGCGTGTGAAACAGGGTGGTTTTAGGGTGATGTGGGATTTGAAGTGGGATTTTGTGTGGGAGCATAGAAAAAGGACCTCCGGAGAGGTCCTTAAAAAATGCTCATAAGGTTTTTGATTAGGTGCAGAAACCGAGGACAATGCCATAAGTGAGATTCCCATCGCCACATGCATATATTCCGCCACTATCAGGCACACACCAAAAGGTGCCGTTGTCCATTGCCTCTGTTCTTAACCACCATGGAGCAGCATTTCCGTTTGAATCGTATTTAATACGAGAACTGTCGTTGTTGAAGTATGATGTATATAATACACCAGAATTTTCAAAGTTTGTTCCAAACAATTCTCTTGCGGATGGAATCCAAACATTATCTTCGCAAGTGTTTGTCTTTGCATAGTCTGGGGAATATGTTTTATTGACAGTTGCTATGTTATTGCGTAAATCTTCTGGGAGTGTAGGATATAAACGGTTCTTCAATAATTCACGTGCTCCAGAAGATTCCCATGTGGAGGAATTATTTCCCATTCGTGAACTATCAATTATGTCTCTTGATAACCATGTAATGCCTGCCGTACCAGTTCCATCTGATTTTTCATCAGCATTGAAAGCAATAATTTCCATTACAATCTCTTTACCATCAGTTGTGGTAATTGTTTTTGTTTCACCAAGGTTGAAATATTCATCGCCCTTGCCCGCTTCGGAAATTGCCTTGATTTCATCCCATGTACAATCTTCGGCAGATGTGCCAACGGCAGGTAAACCAGTACCACCTTGGTCGCCTGTACCACCTTGGTCGCCTGTGCCTCCTTGGTCTCCGGCATCTCCAGAACCACCTGCACCACCGTTGCCACCATTTCCACCCTCACCAAATGACTGACCGCCTATATTGATAAGACCAGTGCTATTCAGTGCAGACTGGTTCACATCGAAAAGTCCTTGTGTGGTTGATTTCACTGCATCAGCAACGAATGTGCCAAACGGTGTTGCAAGAGCAATCATCACGGCGAGAACCAACACACAAATTACAATCCAACCATAATTCGATAAAGTTTCTTTATCCATGTTAGAATCCTCCTTAAAATTTATTTTTGTAATTTAAGCATGAAGTTTTATAAATTCCCTCATATCATTTTTCGTTCGGGTCGCTCTTTCCGTCATTCTTAGGGTAAGAGTCAAGTGTGTTGTAATAGTCAATGACCATTCTGCGCTTATTCTCGTTACCTTTGAGAATGTACTTCGGGTTCACTTGATAATAACCGTTTTGCACTCTTCTGATAAAATCAACCTCTAAGAGTTTTTTCATTGTTGTGATAACCGTTCTCTTTGACACTCCAACCTCTCTTGCTATCTTGTCATAAGAACCGACAAAGGTGTTATCACTCTGTTTGATGTTTCCCATAACATACAAAACCACATCCAATTGCTTACTATTTGAGATGATACCCAAAACTGTGAGGATGTCGCTCAGCCAGATTTTCCAAAAGTTCTGGCTGGACACATCTTTCTGTATGTAGATGTCCGATACTTCACCAGTTTCGGTGTTGACCGCAAAACCATGTTCTATTTTTTGTGACATATTTATATCTCCTTTCTGACCGTTGCCAACGGTCTTTTTTTATTTCAGCAAATAAAATATGTCGGTTCTGTTTTGTAATTGGTGAAAATCTTTTGCACCAACTAGTGAAATATATTTCACCATCTGATGAAAAACATTGCACCATGCAAAAGTGCCAAAAATCACTGTGCTATATGGGTTTTTCGGTGTTTTCGGAAGTTGCTCCCTCTCTTCTTATATTCAATACCGACATTTTTCTTGTAACGTTCGGATGAATAAAAAGAAAAAGCAAATGCCAAGGGTAACGGCGACTGGCATTTGCGAAAGAGCAGAGCAAAATACTTATGAGCAAATTTTTAAGATTTGCTCCTGAGCATGCTTCGCCCAGGATGCATGCGAAATTTTTCTGCTCGTGTATTTTGGCAAGAAGATTCTAAACATGCAGTGGGGTTTTTCTTTTCCACGAGTTGCCGGCGATACCGCCACAAGATGTTCCTGTGTGTTTTTTATTGCGGACCGTTCTGTAAAACGGTCCGTTTTAGTTTGTTGGTTATTTCGGCGGCAATCCAAAAAGAAAGAAAGGACCGTAGTTCGGTCCTTTCGGGTTTGGGGTTATAACGAGTTGTCGAGTAGGTTCTTCAATCTGTCGCGCTCTGCCACAAGATGCTGATAGAGTGCAAAAGGTTTGACCTTGGCACCACCGCTTTCTGCTTCAGTAAGAAATTGATTTATTGCCTCATAATGCTTTTTGGTTGCTTCAATATCAAGGGCTGGACCTGTAGCGGTCTGGTCCTTTTTTCGTTTGGGCATTGGGTACTTTTTAGTCAGTACAGACAGTACCAACTGATTAACGGATGTGCCTTTTTCATCGGCAACCGTTTTTAGATGGTCAATGTATTCCTCTTCGCAGTAAATGCGAAAATCCTTTTTTGCCATAAAATTCGCTCCTTTCGTGTTGCCGTAAGAATGCCTAAAAGCGGTACGGCGGTTTTTGGCATGGCGGTTTAGGATTTGATGCCTAAACCGCTGCGAGTGCATCAAGGTGCATCTCGCTCAAAGCAAGTATGGTGTTTTTGACTTTACAAAGTTAAAAACCCATGCTTGCTCATTAGGATAAAATTGCCCGAAGTTTTGGCTTTACAATGCCTAAACGAGGCAAGGCAATTTTGTCCTAAACAAAAGAGACAGCAATACACCAACTCAAAAGGTGTATTACACTGTTTCTTTTGGATGGGGATTTTTAAGGGGCGAAGCACCTTAAACCAGTTCCAAGGCGGCGCCTTGGCTCACG
>JAZSLI010000004.1:0-6323 GCA_045535295.1 Acutalibacteraceae bacterium
TCGTCTGCAAAATTTTAAGAACGTGGAAGATCGGCACTTCAAAGCCTATGTGGAGCATCTCAAAGAAAACAACTCCGCAGCAACTATTCAATCCGATTTGTCTGGCATACGGTATTTCCATAGAAAATCCGGTAGTAAAAATAGACTTTCAAAAAATGATAAGCTATTACTGCCTAAACGTGCGACAGGCGTTAAAGACCACTCGTGGCTGAAAACCGAGATTGATAATATGCGACAGTTGGCTATCGAGCAAGGTCGACAGGACGTGGTGATTGCCATAGACTTTGCCCATGAGTTTGGTTTACGGCTTGAAGAGATTTGTACCCTTAGAGTTGAATACCTTATGTCAGCCTTAAAGACCGGGCAACTTGTTATAAAAGGCAAAGGTGGTCAGACAAGAGCTATTGATTTGAGTGCAAAGCAACGCAGTATTATTACTAAATATTTGGATTATGCACGATGCTCGGGCCGATACCCGAGGGATTACTTAATCTCCGCAAGCGAAAAGGACGGAGTCAAGCGTGAAAAACGTTCATTGCAGAATTGGATGAGTTATCACCGCAAAAGTTTTATAGCAGAAAATCGCGAGGATTTATACGAAGACGGTAAAAAGAAAAGAACCGAGACGATTTCATGGCACGGACTGAGACATACCTACGCACAAAGAACCTACGCCGAAGCGTTGCAAGAGAGACCGAAGAAAGCACGTAAGATTGTAAGCGAAAATTTAGGTCACCACAGAACTGAAGTAACAAGAATTTATTTAGCTGATAAGCCGCAGAAAAAGTAATCTATTAATTAAAATAATGAAGGATTTATTTAAATTGACTACAATATCCTGCTGACGAAATCCGTAGGATTGATATATAGGGACAAAAAATAGGAAGTAACGGAAAAGCAAATTTAACAGAGTTCAGACTTGCAGGTTGCCCATCTGCAAGCATACATATCTTACATACCTTGCAAAACTCAAAGGCAAGGACAAGAAGGAGAAGTTTTAATTGAGATATGTAGAAAGGAAATCTTATGATGTATTTTTATATGCATCATCTGATTTGGGCAACTTTCGTAAATAAACATAGGAATAGCGGACAACACCTCGCGCATATAGTTTATGCACATAGGAGGTTCTCGGTATGAAGACATTTGCACCGATTAACGTTATTGTCCACTATCCCACGACAGAAGAAGGATGGCGTGAACTAAGACGGCGTGTAGCCGGTGTTCACGCCGATGGAGTACTTAATAGCATTTCTAAGTTAGATTGCCCAATCAGAGAAAAGGAAAGACTGCTTAATGCGATTATAAAAGATACAAAAGAACAGATTAAAGCTGAACAGAAAAAGTAGTCTGAAACAAGTTGACCGCCTCACATTTTTTGTGAGGCGGTTGTCCATTAAAGAGTGATACGATCCTTAAAATATTTCTCCCAAGATTTAAGACTAATTTGCTTTCGCTCACTTTCCCATAGCCTAATCATATTGGCATCTACGCCAACAAGCCTTGCAAACGGTCTTTTGCCGAGATTAAGACTTTCTCGGTGCTCTCGTATTAGTTTGCCTTGTCCGACTGCAATAAAGCGATTGTAATCGTCAAGAAGGTCATATACAGGGATATTATAGAGTTTGGAAAGCTTGTCCGCTGTCGTTTTATCAAAGCCGTTATGGTTGCCTGTTTCAAGATTTACGTATGTGCTGCGAGCAATGCCAACAATCTGCGCCACTTCTTTTTGCATAAGACCGAGCTTGTGTCGGCAAAAGCGTAAGCGGTCGGGGATGTTAGCAATATCCTCGTAAGAATGATATTGCTTGTTAAATAACTGTGCTTCGAGAAGTTTTCTCGGCGCCATCAATCTAAAGCTTAAAACAAACAAGGGAGAATGTTTCGTTTTACCGTTTTCGGTGTGCGACATTATATACATATTTTCTGCCGTCTGCTCGGTAATTCTCCAATGGGGAGTTCTTTTCGTAACCAAAAACTCATTTGTGATAGGGTTGCATTTTCAATGCATCTTGCCGCATAGGTGGCAAGGCGAATTCCTTTATTGCTTTTAAAGGTTGAAACCGCTTTTATAAGACCTATTGTTCCTATTGAAATAAGGTCATCTTGTTCGGCTCCTGTTGCATAGTATTTTTTTACTATGTGGGCAACGAGCCTTAAATTATGCTCAATCAGCTTATTTCGAGCCTCAATATCGCCTGCTTGGCTTTTGGCGAGCAGTTCATTTTCCAGAGTAATAGAGAGCGGGTTAGGGAAAGAACCCGAGCTTGTTACGTGCAGTGCAAAATAATATAAGCCTGCCGCTAAATCTAATAATAATTTAAACATTAAAGCCCTCTTTTCAAATAAAATGTAAAGCTTAAAAAGCTTCGGTTTTCCGGTTAAATATATATGATAAAAAGGGCTTGTTTGTTGCCGAGTTTTTAAAGAAAGGGGAGTTTGCATTGTCAACTAATCCGCACGAAAAGCATAGAAAAAGAAGCAAAGAACTATTTTTAGCAGATGGTTTTAGCGAAAATACTCCCGAGCATAAAATTCTCGAAATGCTTTTGTTTTACAGTATACCAAGGATTGATACTAACGAAATTGCCCACAATTTAATAAACCGATTCGGTTCAATTGCAAAGGTTATAGATGCTCCCGCTAAAGAGCTTGTTAAGGTTAAGGGTATTGGTGAAAATTCTGCAGCTTTAATAAAACTTATGAGCCCTATAATTAACCGATATATTAACGAAAAGAAGAAAACGTTAAGGGGCGTCCGCTCAATGGATGAAATTTTCAATTTCGTTTTGAATAAATATATAACCTTTACCGATGAGGTATTTGCCATTACAAGTTTCAATGCAGCAGGTGAAATTATTGACTTTGATATTATACATAGCGGCGATTTGACCTCGGTTGGATTTTCAATGAGAAAAATTATTGAAACGGTTATTGAAAGGAAAGCAACAGCGGTTGTGCTTTCGCATAACCATCCCCAAGGTAATGCAATGCCAAGTAATGAAGATATCGCTTCAACAATAAAAATTAAAGAGGTTTTAGAGGGAATTGGAATAAAACTGCTTGACCATATAATTATAGCTGAGGGCGATGGAGTTTCGTTAAGACAGTCGCAAAAATATTATTCACTTTTCAAATAGATATTTATTATAGAAAAAGGATTGCAAAAGGCCTCGCAATTCTTTTTTAATTTCAAAGGGTTTTTATCGGTTTTCATAAGTGGAACCGAGACAAAATAATATCCGCTCGAAAGTTCTCGCAGGGTTAGGGGCTTAACGATTTTATTAAACTGTAAGAAATCACAATATTTAAAGGGCTTGTATTTTAAAACTAATTTATCATTTTTTATTTGAAATTTAATAAAATGAGTGGTTTTTGATATATTGAGAATATATGAAATTAAAAGTTCCTTATTTATTAAAAAAGCACCGTTTCCTTCTATAAAGAAGGAAAAGTCGATACCTTGTAAAGAAAAATTGAGTTTAGCAAAGGTAAGCAGTGAATTTAAAAATTCATTTAATTCGTAAGGCAAATTTTCGTTATAATAAATTGCCTCGGCAATATAAATTTTTTTAAGTTTATTGGTAATTTTTGGGCTTATTCCGTTTTGTAGTGCTTTGCTATGAAGCAAATTTCTAAAAGCGGCCGTGTATCGTTCAAATTTATTTGGCAAAAATATCAAATACTCACCTCCGTTTTGCTGGTATTGTTATGGTAAAATATATAAATTTTCAAAAATTTGTTAAAAATTAAACAAATAACTTGCAAATAAAATTAAAATGGAGTAAAATAATAAAAGTAAAAAAATTAGGAGGTTTTTTCCAATGGTTAAAGTTGCTATTAATGGTTTCGGCCGAATCGGTCGTCTCGCTTTCCGCCAAATGTTTGGCGCTGAGGGTTATGAAGTTGTTGCTATTAACGACCTTACAAGCCCTAAAATGCTCGCTCACTTATTAAAGTACGATTCTGCTCAGGGTAGATATGCTCTTGCAGATACAGTTGTAGCAGGTGAGGATAGCATCACTGTTGACGGTAAGACGATCAAAATTTATGCTGAGAAGGACGCTAAGGATCTTCCTTGGGGTGAAATCGGTGTAGATGTTGTTCTTGAATGCACAGGCTTCTATTGTTCGAAAGAAAAGTCACAAGCTCATATTGATGCAGGTGCTAAAAAGGTTGTTATTTCTGCTCCTGCAGGTTCTGACCTTAAAACTATTGTTTACAGCGTTAACGAGAATACTCTTGATGCTAACGATACAATTATTTCTGCCGCTTCTTGCACAACAAACTGCTTAGCTCCTATGGCTGATACTTTAAATAAGTATGCTCCTATTCAGAGCGGTATTATGACCACTGTTCACGCTTGGACAGGCGACCAAATGGTACTTGACGGTCCTCACAGAAAGGGTGACCTTCGTCGTGCACGTGCTGCTGCTTGCAACATCGTTCCTAACTCAACAGGTGCTGCAAAGGCTATCGGTCTTGTAATTCCTGAGCTTAACGGTAAGCTTATTGGTTCTGCTCAGCGTGTTCCTGTTCCAACAGGTTCAACAACTATTCTTGTTGCTGTTGTTAAGGGTAAGGACATTACTAAGGAAGGCATCAATGCTGCTATGAAGGCTGCATCTTCTGCTTCATTCGGTTATACTGAGGAAGAGCTTGTTTCTTCTGATATTATTGGTATCACCTATGGTTCACTCTTTGATGCTACTCAAACAATGGTTACAAAGATTGATGATGATACCTATCAGGTACAGGTTGTTTCTTGGTATGATAACGAGAACAGCTATACAAGCCAAATGGTTCGTACAATTAAGTATTTCGCAGAAATCTAATTTATATCATAAAATTAAAGTGATATGCTTTGCCCAACTTCTCTAAGGGAAGTTGGGCAGTTTTCTTGACACAAAAATTACTACCCGAAAAGAGCTTTTCCTCTTTTTCGGGTAGTAATTTTTATATTAATGGTTATTTAAATCTTTTTCGTGAAGAACAACACCGTTGTTTTCTAAAATGCTTTGCAGATCTTTTATGTTAAGTTTGGAAAAGTCATTGGAAATGGCTGCGGCAGTTCCTGCGGCTTCACCTGTAACAGCACAACAGGGAATAACCCTCATAATATCCCACATATTTGCGGTCACAGATGTGCATCTGCCTGCTGTTATAAGGTTTTTAACCTTTTTTGAATAGAGGGTAGAAAAGGGCACTTCGTAAACGGGACCTCTTTTTCTCCAATTTGAAATCATACCGATAGAATCCTCAAAATAGATATGTTTTTCACTATTGCTGAGGATATATTCTCCTATAATTTTTCGTGTCATCCTGATTTGAGGAATTGTCGCAATTGAGGTTGGAATAAACGTGCTATCGGTTTTTCGGTGGTTTATTATATCGTTATAAGTCAGGCTATGTGATAGCTGCATCATTTGTGAGAGCTCATTTCCGTCAATACCTGTGAATCGTTTTGAAGCTAAAGAATTCTCGTTATTGTTTTCTCTTGACGGTTCATTTAACACTGGGGCAAATCCCAAAGTGTTGAGCCTATATCCGTTTTCACCCAAAGAATAATACCACCCTGCCAATACATTTCCAATATTGAAGGTTTGGGTGGGAGCTTCGGCAAAGTAAGCGATATCGCAGTCTCCCGTAGCGTCAACAACAGAATTAACCGTGATAGCTTGTCTGCCCGATTTGTTTTCAATAATAACCGCATCGATTTTATCTTTTGTTTTGCTAACTCCTACAGCATAGCTACCGTAAAGTATCTTCACATTGTTTTTAATAAGTAATTGCTCTACAAGTATTGCAAAAAGCTGTGGGTTATATTGAACCTCAAATCTTTTATCTTTTGAGGTGCGCTTAGAAGGATCTGTGTTATTAAGCCAATTATCAGGGTATAGGTCTTCGGCACCCATAGAGATAGAGAGTCTCAAAAGCTCCTCTGCAATACCAAAGGAAACCTGTTTCCCGCAACCGTCACACAAAGGAAGATATATTGTTATAAGACCAGCAGTTCCAAGACCGCCTAAAATATATTGCTTTTCAAGTAAAATAACCTGTTTGCCTTGTCTTGCCGCCGCAAGAGCTGCTGAGATTCCTGCAAATCCGCCTCCGCAGACTAATACGTCACAGGATGATGTTACTTTTGTTTCAAGATTTTCTTTTATTATCATAAGCTACATACCTTTCTTTAATATGATTATACCATAAACTGCGGCGTGATGATATACCAAGCCTATCGGCTTGAATAAAAAATCAGACGGCCAAGACGGGGGGTTTTTGGGGCGGGGGGGAGGGTTTGGAACTGCCCCGGGAACCGCCAG
>JAZSLI010000005.1:0-16554 GCA_045535295.1 Acutalibacteraceae bacterium
GAGACCATTTTCACCAAATCTACACTCTTTTTTGTTCGTCTGATCAGCGTGTCAAAATAAAAAAACAGGTTTTTCGACACGCTGAGCTGTGGAAAAATATTTTTCCACAGCTTATTTAATACAAAGTCTTGTAGGGGACCCTTTACCGTGATATAAACACGATAAAACCGTTCTTGTTTTAAGGTTATTTGATTTCAACGCGGTTTACGATTCTTCATATTCTGTATTTTCTTTTGTATATTCTGCGTATTCCGCTTCGCTTATTTTACCTTCATTCAACATAGCTTTGTAACTTTTGAGTGCTTGTTCTCACTTCCTTTCGGTGAGCGAGAGAAAATCCCGCATCAGTTCATTTTCCATTTCCAACCTCTTTATATGCCGTTCTTTCATTGCCAATTCGTATAGTAATTGAGTTAGTTTGCTTAATTGTTGTATGGATGGTGGAAATTCCGCACCATCTTTTCGTGGTCTGCCTTTAGGTTTAATTGATATTCCTGCTGCGAGTTTTCGTTGTTTTCGATTATATCTTGTCTTAAACTCTTGTACTTGTTCCTTGCTAAATCCAAACTTTTCTGCAATTTCTCGTAATGTTTTTCCTTGTTTCCAAAGTTCTATTATTTCTTTTTCATATTGATGTATATGTCGATATTCCCTTGCCATAAAAATCCCCCCTATGGTAGTTTGTTTTATTCTACCATAGGGGGTCTGTTTTTTCTATTGTTCGTTTTTACTGGACTTGTGCATTATCGAGCGTATCCGTTATTTTTTTTTGTTTATTTACCCAAACAAAATGTTAAAGGTTTCTTTTAAATAAGAGGCGGCTGAAATGCCATCCTTTGACGGAACATAGAATATGCAGTAGCAAAGAATTGCAAGAGATAATAAAAGAATTATTGCAAGAATGAGAATAGGAAGATTAAGAGTTAAAGGTTTTCTTTTACGTGGTTTTGTGTCTTTTGTTATAGGATTAAAAGACGACTCAAAATCATCCTCTTCATCCGAAACGACGAGAGTATCGTCATCATAAGAAACTGCGGCATAGGCGGAATTGTATTTTTTGGAATCACTCGCATACATAATATTAGGCTGAGTAAAAAGCTCGATTTCCTCTACGTTGCTTGGGGCGGCAACAGGACTATCCTCTTCAAAGGTCATATCGCCCGAAAGTATAATATCGTCATCGGTAAGAATATCTTTGGTTTCCTTGGTTTCGGGCTCGGCTTCTTTCTCGTTCTCTTCTTCGATTTGTTCCTTAGGTTCCTCGGCTACCTCGGGCAACGGAGAAACTTCGGGTTCTGCGGGTTCCTCAGGCAAGGGAAGAGCAGCGTCTATTTCAGTCTCAATAATACAATCATCATCTTCTTCGGTTTCTTCCTGCTTTTTGGGCTGAATAGTAGCCAATTCCTCAATATAAGGATGAATAAGATTTTGCATTATTGCTTTGCGAATACTTTTATTTTCCGAAAGTAGAATCATTGTTTGAGGTCCGCTTTCAATTATGCAGCCTCCGAAGCATCCATCAGATGTAACAAGAGGGGTAGAGCCCTTTAAAATTTCAAGGTTTTCTTCCTCTTTTATACCGTAGGAACCGCAATCAATGGCTGTAAGCTCGGTTCCAATAGCGGCAGAAGCAAGTTTTAAAATACCTTCCTCATCGAAAAGAGAACCTATTAAGAATATAACCTTACTTCTCGAAACAGCCCTTGCCATTGAATGAATTAGTGCCTTACTATCAGCACTTTTATCGGTTAAAAGTCTCATTCGGCAACAACCGCATAGATTAAATTCCATTTCAAAATCTGTTGGGGTTTTGTAATAGATAATGTCAACTTTAATATTCTGTAGCATTTGAAGTCCTCCTGTATTTAAAAGGGATATTTTAAACCTTTGGTGTCATACCAAAGCTTTGGATGTCTGGGATTAGGGTTAAGGATAGCAGAATGAGCGTTAAGCGCTTGCTCCTCGGTTTCGTTCCATTGCAGCTTTCTTGCCATAACAACAAGTCTTGCATTGGGAAAATCGTTTGAGCAGGTAACAAGGGTTAAAATTTGGTCCTCGCACAAAACATCAACGCCTGTTTCAATAATGCTTCTTTGCATTGCCTCATCTACCCAAGCGTTAAAGTCTTGCTCATCTAAAAAGGTGTTTTTATAGATGTTATAAATGTAACCGTTATCGTCCTTCTTGGTGGAATTTAAGAGAAATACCGAATATATTCGATATGTATAGGTTCCGTTAAGTGTTGTGAACTGTAATGTTGGGTGTTGCTTATAGAAATTCAAATTTTTTAGCTTTTTAAGTTCTCCAAACATTGAACCGTTTTTCATTTCGTGACCGAAAACAACTAAGTTTTGGTCTACCTGTTTAGTTGTGATAACATTTTTGCAATCAAAGAATAAAGCACCATAAACACTTTTTTTCTTTAATTGGTTATGGTTAAGATAAAAATCGTTATCGGTTGTTTGATAAATCGGGTTATCAATTTTTGTGCCAGGAAGTGTTATCCAGCCTTTATAATCACTATTTTCTTTGAGCATTATCTCATTAAGGCCTGATAGCTGATTATAAGAAGGTGTTTCTTCCTCTTCGGCCTTTTCAATAAGCTGTTTTTTAACGGTTCGGCTGTTTTCTAAAACATTATCGTTTTTTTGCGCAGTTGTGAAATAACTTAATATAAAGCAAGAAGAAACGATAAAAGTTATGGCGGCAACAATAAATAGAAGCTTAATAGTAATTTGCTTAAAATTATCCCGTTTATTCGGTATATAAGATAAATAAATGCTTTTAATTAAGCTATTAAATGAAAATGAGGCTTTTGCGTGTTTCATAATTAATATTCCTTAATAACCTTTTCTAAAAGTTGAAATAAGCTTATGGCTGCATTAGTTCTAACATAATCTCGGCCAAGCGGCTCAATATTTAAAAGCTCGGTTTTGCAGCCCTTATCCGAGGCAATGCAGATATAAACATATCCAACAGGATGCCCCTCGCTGCTGTCAGGTCCGGCAACACCTGTAACCGAAAGTCCAAAATCGGCACCTGAAATTCTTTTAATGTTAATCGCCATCTCCTCGGCACACTGGGGTGAAATGGCACCAAAGCGTTCAAGGGTTTGGTTGCTAACCTTTAAGGCAAGATTTTTTATTCTGCAAGAATAGCTTGTGATTCCCATTTCAAAAATCTTTGAAACGCCTGAAAAGGAGGTGATGGTTGCGGCAACGAGACCGCCTGTGCAGGATTCTGCGGTTGCAATTGTGAGTCCTTTTTCTTTTAGTAACGAAACAACATTCTCTGCATTTTTATAAAGAACTTCGGTATCCAAATTATGCTTCCTTTCAGTCAATAAAAGTATATGTGGTTTGAGCTATGGCTTTGGCAATAAGAGGCTCTATATCGAGATTTTTCTCTGCATCCTGGCAAAGAGAAAGGGTTGGTCTGGTTTTGGGGTGCTTTGGGGTGAAAACTGTGCAACAGTCCTCATAGGGAAGAATAGAGGTTTCAAAGGTATCAATGTTCCTTGAAATTCTAATAATTTCTTCCTTATCCATACCAATAAGAGGCCTTAAAACTGGGATGCTAACCACGCTATCGGTTGTAACAAGAGCGGGTAGCGTTTGGCTTGCCACCTGACCGAGACTCTCGCCCGTTATCAGCGCAAGGCTTCCACTATCGGCGGCAATTCTTTCGGAAATTCGCATCATCATTCGTCTCATAATAAGGGTGAAATAATCCTCGGGACAATGTTCTGCGATTTGGTCTTGAATCTCGGTAAACGGAACAATAGCAAGATTTATACTGCCACTGTATCGGGCAACCTTTGAAAGCAAAGTTTTAACCTTTAACTCGGCTCTTTGGCTTGTGTAGGGTGGGGAGGCAAAATGAATAGCATTAAGCCTTAACCCTCTTTTTGCCATTGTCCAAGCGGCAACGGGACTATCAATACCGCCTGAAATGAGAATAGAGGCAGTTCCCGCAGTTCCAACCGGCAAACCGCCGGCACCTGTTATTTGCTCGGCTCTCACATAGGCGGCAAAATCTCTTATTTCAACAAAAACTGTTCTATCGGGGTTGTGAACATCAACCCTTAAATGAGGATAAGCACTAAGCAAGGCAGCCCCTAATTCTCGGCATATTTCGGGCGAGGTTAAAGGGAAATGCTTATCGGCTCTTTTAGCTTCAACCTTAAAGGTTTTTGCGTTTTGTAAAGAATCTTTTAAGTATGAAACCGATTTTGAAAGGATATCTTCAACTGTTTTTTCACAAACGCAGGCTCTGCTAAAACCTGCTATACCGAAAATTCGGCTAACACGCTCCAAAGCGTCCTCAAAATCGAAATGCTCATCCTGCGGTTCAACATAAATTGCAGACTGTGCCTTTCTTATTGTTACATTTCCTAAGTCTTTTAATCGGCGACGCATATTTTTTATAAGAATATCTTCAAAGGTGCTACGGTTAAGACCCTTTAAAGCCAATTCGCCATTTTTAATAAGTATAATTTCTTTCATATTTTAAATCTTCTTAGCTTTGAGGCGGCTTCGTTTATTGCCGCAAAGGTAAGGTCGATATCCTCCTTAGTGTTTTGTCTTGAAAAGCTGAGTCTTAAAGCACTATCGCTTCTGGCACGGTTAAGACCAATAGCGGTTAAAACATAGCTTGCTTCTCCCTTTGCGCAAGCGCTTCCCGAAGAAACAAATATATTTTTACTTTCTAAAAAATGAAGCATAGTTTCGGAACGATAGCCCATAACTGAAATGTTGAGAATGTAGGGTAGAGCATCCTTTGGAGAATTGATTTCAATAAAAGGACATTTTTCAGACAATTCTCTCGCATAGCGGTTTAGCTCGGCGATATTTTGAGTTAAGTTATTTGGATTAGGCATTTCCTCTAATGCACCTAACAAGCCCGCAATAGCGGGCATTGCCTCGGTCCCTGAGCGCAGATTCATTTCTTGACCGCCGCCGCTTATTAGGGGCTTTATATTAATTCCTTTTTTGCAATAAAGAAAGCCGATTCCTTTTGGCCCGTGAATCTTATGGGCACTAGCACTTAATAAATCGACCCCTAATGTTTTAACATTAATGGGAATTTTGCAAAAGGCTTGAACTGCATCACAATGGAAAAAAGCGTTGGGTGCAAGGTCTTTGATAAGCTTTGCTACATCAGAAATAGGCTCAATAGAACCGATTTCATTGTTCACAAGCATAATGCTCACTAAGACAGTTTTACTGTTAAGAGCTTGCTCTAACTGTTTTAAATCAATAATGCCGTTTTCATCAACCGATAAACGAATAACCTCAAAGCCTTCATCTTCAAGTCTTTTAACCGTTTCTAAAACCGAGGGGTGCTCAATAGCGGTTGTTATAACTCGGTTGCCACGGTTTTTGCGGTGAAGGGCGGATAAAATGGCTAAATTGTTTGCCTCAGTTCCGCACGAGGTAAAGATAATTTCGTTCGGCTTAGAATTTATTGTATTTGCCACCGTTTCTCGTGCTTTGTTAAGCAAAATTTCGGCATCAACCCCGAGTGAATGAAGAGAAGAGGGGTTGCCCCAGTTTGTTTGTAATGCTTGTGAAATGCGGTTTATTGCAGCAACACAGGGTTTTGTTGTGGCGCTGTTATCTAAATATATTATGTGTTCCAAAGGCTATACACTTCCAAGATATAGTATATCAAAATAATTATACAACATTTCGACCAAATAAACAATACTAAAATAGTATCATTTACAATTTTTTAAATAATTATTATATAAAGCGTGAGCATAGTAATTATTAGGTGATAAAAATGGTTTCTTTTTTTAGATGGTTTGAAAATCTAATTTCTGATATATTACCATTTAGCTTGATAATTTTTGGGGGCCTTTATTTAACCTTAAAAGGAAAATTTTTTCAGTTAAGAGGAACCTTCAGATCCTTCGCTTTAATGAAAAAGGCGATTTTAAATTCACGCAAAAATAAAAAAGTTAGTTCTTTTACTGCAGCTTGTACCGCTCTTGCGGCAACGGTTGGAACAGGTAATATAGCGGGCGTTGCGGGTGCAGTTTCGATAGGCGGAGCGGGCGCAGTATTTTGGATGTGGGTTTCCGCATTTATGGGAATGGCAATAAAATTCGGAGAAATAACCATATCGGTGTTACATCGCCGCCATGGTGGTGAATTTGCAAGCGGGGGACCGATGTATTATATTAAAAATCCCGTCTTGGCATTCGCTTTCGCTCTATCGGTACTGCCTGCTGCATTTGCAGGCGGAAACATAACCCAAATAAATGCGGTTTTAAGTCCTTTTAATTTGCATATATCAGCAAAATTTTTAATAGGAATTTTTGCGGCAATTTTAACCGCCTTTATATTAAAGGGCGGAATAGGGCTTGTTGGCAAAATAACAGAGAAAATATTGCCCTTTATGTCGGTTATGTATATAATTTTATGTTTTGGCGTTATAGCTTATAATATTGATTTTTTGCCAAATGCCTTTAAAATGATAATGGTGGGTGCGTTTACCCCCCGTGCGGTAACGGGCGGTGCGGTAGGCTCTTTTTTTGCAACTGCCTTTATCGGCGCATCAAGAGGCGTTTTTTCTAACGAGGCGGGACTTGGCACCTCGGGTATGATTCACTCGGCAGCAGATGATGCCTTGCCATCAAAACAAGGCTTTTTTGGAATTTTTGAGGTTTTTTTAGATACAATGGTAATTTGTACTTTAACTGCATTGACAATTCTTTGTAGTGGAGTTAATATTAATTATGGTAATATTGCATCAACCGAGTTAGTGTTAAAGGCATTATCCTCGGTTTATGGCTCTGCCGCACAAGTGTTATTAACTGTTATGATGGCTATTTTTGCTTATTCGAGTGTTCTGGGTTGGTCGGTATATGCCGATACGGCAGCCTTATATTTAAGTGGGACAAAGGGACAAAGATTTTTTAAGCTTTTTTATCCTATCGGTTGCGTTATAGGTGCAGTTTTTACCTCAAATATGGCTTGGCGCTTGGCAGCATTTTTTAATGGGTTGATGCTTTGTGTTAATATGCCATCGGTTTTGCTTTTGGCAGAAGAGTTTTTAAAATATAAAAGAGGAACAAGCAATGATAGAAAGAATAAATCAAATAGCAAGTCTTTTAGGTGAAAATGAGGCTCTTATCATAAGTGATAATATAAACAGGAGGTATTTCACAAATTTCCCTTCCTCAGCGGGAAGTCTGCTTATAACACAGAAAAATTCCTATTTACTCATAGATTTTAGGTATTATGAAAAGGCTGCGGCCTCTATTAAGGGAATAAAGGTTGTTCTTTGCCAAAGTCTATATACTCAGTTAAACGATTTATTGGCAAAAGAAAATGTAAATAAGCTTTATCTTGAAACCGATAAGGTTTCGCTGGATTTATATAATAGAATTTGCACTCAGTTAACGGGTGTTGAGGTATCCAATGAAAATCGTTTTTCAAAGGAGATAGAAAAGCAAAGAAGCATAAAATCAAAGGAAGAAATAGCCTGTATTGAAAAAGCGCAAGAAATAACCGATAAGGCCTTTTCTAAAATTCTCTGCGATATAAGGGTTGGTGTAACCGAAAAGGAAATAGCCTTAAAAATAGAATATTATATGAGAGAAATGGGAAGCGAGGGAGTTGCCTTTGATGTCATTGCGGTTGCAGGTAAAAGCTCCTCAATGCCGCACGGTGTTCCCGAAGATAAGCCTATCAAAAGCGGTGATTTTATAACCATGGATTTCGGCGCTAAAATAGGAGGATACTGCTCGGATATGACAAGAACGGTTGCAGTCGGCTCTGTTAGCCAAAAGCAAAAAAAGGTTTATGAAACTGTGCTTTCGGCGCAAAGACTTGCCTTAGAGAGCATAAGAGCGGGTGTTCTTTGTAAGGATGTTGATAATAAGGCAAGGCGGTTTATAAATGAAGCAGGCTATGAGGGCTGCTTTGGTCACGGGCTCGGTCATAGCCTTGGACTTGAAATTCACGAAAGCCCCGCTTGCAACACAAGAGACTGTACCGAGCTTAAAAGCGGTATGATTATGACGGTTGAGCCGGGTATTTATTTAGAAAACGAGTTTGGCGTTAGAATTGAGGATATGGTTTTGGTAACCGAAAATGGATATCAAAACTTTACTAAAAGCCCAAAAGAGCTAATTATATTGTAAAAAGAAAAGCAAATAAGTCCGATCGGACCTATTTGCTTTTTGATTTTAAGTTATTTTTGTTTTTCTTTCTTTTGTTTTTTGGGTGCGGTGATTGGTTGGCTTTGCACAGGAATTTTATTCGTTTTTGATGTTGAGATAGCTTCTTTTAGAAGCGTAAATAAAACTGCGCTAATTGGAACTGCTAAAAGGGTTCCCATAACTCCGCCGATATTACCACCCACTAAAACCGCACTAATAACTATAACCGATGGCAAACCAACTGCCTTTCCAACAACTCTTGGATAAATGAGGTTGCCTTCGAGTTGTTGAAGTATTATAAAGAAGATAACAAACAAAAAGGCTTTTAAGGGGTTGGTTATAACAATGAGTAAGAAGCCAATTAGCGCTCCAACAAAGGGACCAACAACCGGAACTAATGAGGTCAGCCCAACGAGAATAGAAATTATAGGTGCATTCGGGAAACGGAAAATTAGCATACCAATAAAGCATAAAATTGCTAAAATACAGGCCTCAATTACCTGACCGCCGATAAAGCGGGAAAAGGAATATGCCGCCTCATAGGAAATATGATAAAGCTTACCCGCAGGCTTTTCGGGGATAAAGCGATTAATAACCTTTTTAACAAAGCTTCCGATTTTTTCCTTTTGTGCCAAAACATAAATTGAAATAACTATACTGAAAACGGTATCAAAAATGCCTGAAAAGAATGAGGTTGTGATATTAATTGCATCGCCAAAAAGCTTGGTTGAATAGCCCGAAAGGAAATTTTTAAGCCTTTCAAAAATGCTCGCCCAGTCGATTTTAATATCGGGAAGGGTGGATTCCTTTATATTAAAGTTTAAAAGCAAGCCTTCTATCCAATTTCTTGCATTCACTATAAAGGAGGGCATTTTTTCGGCAAGGTAGGTAAGGGTATCTATAATATCCGGAATAACAACCAAAATAACAACCGAAACAATACCAAATGCAATTAAATAGGTAAGGGTTAAGCAAAGAGGTCTTTTAAGCTTGTTTATAAATTTTTTTCGGCTTTTATCCATAAAGGCGAAGACCTTTGTTTCAAGTGCGATTAAAAGAACATTAAGCACAAATGCAACACATAAAGCGGTAATAATGGGTGAAAACACCGCAAGTACCTTGCTTATAAAAAGCCAAACATTAGAAATATTTAAAATTGCCGCAAAAATTAGTGCTGCACAAAAAATAACAAAAATAATTTTTTTAATGTTTTTAGAATTAAGCTCCATCTTTTTACCTTTCTATAAAAAATATATAGGCAATGGCCTAAGCTATTGCCTATATTATATATCAAAATTTTAATTTAGTAAATAAGAAATTCTATTTTTTATCGTTATTGGAGAAGATTTTATTAAGAATAACTGTAACTATAATTATAACACCTATAACGATAAAAATTGAAGCCATACCAACCAACATATATTTTGAATTTTCTAAAAATGCAGAGGGTGTAAATTTAAGGATATTAGACATAAAATTTAACATTGTTAGTACCTCCGATTATTTCATAAAGAAGTTCAAAATCATTCCGCCTGCTATAACTGAGGCTATCTGACCTGAAACATTAACGCCTATTGAATGCATAAGAAGGAAGTTTTGGGGATCCTCTTTAAGACCCATTTTATGAACAACCCTGCCTGACATTGGGAAAGCGGAGATACCTGCCGCACCTATCATTGGGTTGATTTTGTTCTCTTTTTTGAGGAAGAGGTTAATGAATTTAGCAAATAAAACACCGCCTGCGGTATCGAAAATAAAGGCAAACAAACCGAGTCCTAAAATTAATAGGGTATATGGTTTTAGGAATTTTTCTGCCTGCATTTGACAAGCAATAGTTATACCTAAGAATATTGTAACGAGATTTGCAAGAACATTTTGAGCGGTTTCGTTAAGAGAATTTAGAACTCCACATTCACGAATAAGGTTACCAAACATTAAGAATCCGATTAGCGATACCGATTCAGGTGCAACAATACCTGCGATAACTGTTATTATAATAGGGAATAAAATCTTGGTTAGCTTTGAAACATTTTTTTGTGAATAGGGCATACGAATAAGACGCTCTTTTTTGGTGGTGAGAAGCTTGATAACAGGTGGCTGAATAATGGGCACTAATGCCATATATGAATATGCCGCAACCATTATAGCACCGGTTATATTACTGTCAGGCCCTAATAGCTTGTTCGCAACAACAATAGCGGTTGGTCCATCTGCCGCACCGATAATACCGATGGATGCTGCCTCCTCGGTTGAGAAAAACATTGAAGCCAAACAGAAAGTGAAGAAAATACCGAATTGAGCAGCAGCGCCGAAAATCATAAGCTTTGGGTTTGAAAGTAAAGGTCCAAAGTCTATCATAGCGCCAATTCCTATAAATAGGATAAGGGGAAACAACTCATTTGCAATTCCAGCACCGAATAGCGTTGAAAGCGCTCCCTCTTGAAGCTTGCCCTCAATCATTTGGTCAATAGCACCCGAGAAGGGAATATTAACAAGAATTGTGCCGAAGCCTAATGGCAAAAGCAAGGTGGGCTCCATTTCATATTTAATTGCGAGGAAAATAAGAATGCCGCCGATTATCCACATAACAACATAACGCCAGTCGGTAAGGTTTAGCAGATTTTCGGTGAGGAAGGAAAATTCTTTTAAAATATCCATTCAAAAACAACCTTTCTAAATTTAATAAAAAAGACCTATACCGTGGAAACACGGTATAAGTCTTGCCATTTAATGCAAATGCGGGTTAAAAACCGAGATGACACAGTTTGCAACGATTATCGTTGGCTACTCCCTTAAACCAATGTAGATTATACCATATTTTACAAAAAAAGCAATAATATTTTTAACACCAACCATGGAAATTATTTACAAAATTGTAACACAAACCGCAAAAAGTTGATTTTAAAGCTATTATGTGGTAAAATATTTATAATAATTTGTTATTATTGGAGGTACTGCAAATGATGGATGATAAGTTTAACAATAATCTTGGCAGTAACGAAAATCCTATAAACGATAATACTAACGAGGATATGAAAGACCTTTTCAGCTATGATAATTCTGCAAATATAGTAGAAAACGGGGAAACAAGCTTTGATCTTAACAGCTTTTCTTCTAAGGCCGAAAATGAATTTAAACCAAAAAGCAAAAAGCCGAAAAGTAAGGCCACAACAAAACAAAAAGTATTAAAGGCGGCTTTAACTATATTTTTAATAGGTCTTATAACGGTTAGTCTTGTTGTTGGTGCGTTTATGTTTTATGCCTTCACAATGGTTGATGGTACAATGGATGAAAACCTTAATAATCTTGTTCTTAACTTCACAACAACCGTTTATGTTGATGATGGCGATGGTGAATATAAGGAATATAGGCGTTTACACGGTGAATATAACAGAATTTGGGTTAACTATGATAAAACAGCAATAGATAAAAAGGATCCTAATTATGAGGGAATTCCTCAAAATTTAGCAAATGCCTTTGTTGCTATTGAGGATAAGCGATTTTTTGATCACGAGGGTGTTGACTGGAAGAGAACAATGGGCGCCTTCGTTAACCAGTTCTTGCCTATTTATTCGAGCAAGCAGGGCGGTTCAACCATTACTCAACAGTTAGTTAAGAACTTAACTAAGGATAATTCTCAAAAGGCAAGCCGTAAGGTTAGAGAAATAATGAGAGCAAGGTATCTCGAAAGCAAATATTCTAAGGATACTATTCTCGAATGTTATCTTAATACTATTGCTATGGGACACGGAACCTATGGTGTTGAGGTTGCGGCAAATTATTATTTTGGCAAATCGGTAAAGGATCTTACTATTGCTGAGTGTGCTTGTCTTGCTTCAATAGCAAAAAGCCCAACCTATTATGCGCCGGATGATTATCCTGAGCAAAATAAAGAGCGCCGCCAAAGTGTTCTTTATCAAATGTATGACCAAGGCTATATAACCAAGGAACAATACGAAGAAGCAAAGAATGAAAAAATCAAAATTATTGCCGAGCAAAAGGTTTTAAATCAAAATAAAATTAATTCTTATTTTATTGATGCCCTTATAAGCGAGGTTTCTGAGGATTTAGCCGAGAAATACGGTTACGATAAATCTCACGCAAACGAACTTTTTTATAATGGCGGTTTTAAAATCTATGCAACGGTTGACCCTGAGATTCAGTCTGCCGCAGAGGCGGTTTATGCCGATTCCGCCACCTATGCGGTAAAGGGAAAAAACGGAAAATTGATGACTGGCGGTATAACCGTTTTAGACTATGAGGGAAATGTTAAAGCTTTGGTTGGCGGAATTGGTGAAAAAACAACCAACAGAGGTTTTAACTGTGCTGTTGATGCTGTGCGTCAGCCCGGTTCAACAATGAAACCTATTGCCGCTTATGCGCCCTCAATAGAAAAGGATTTAATAACCTATTCAACCGTTGTTAACGATACAAGGGTTAATTATAACGGATGGACACCTAACAACTGGTATAGTGAAAAATATTTAGGAAATATCACAATTCAGTTCGCATTAGAGCGTTCGGTAAACACTATTCCCGTTCAGCTTGTAAACAAATTGGGTCCACAGGCATCCTATGATTTTCTAACTAAAAAATTAGGGATAACAACCCTTAATGCCGAGGATGTAAACCTTTCACCGCTTGGAATGGGCGGAACAAACGGAGGATTAACAACGTTAGAGTCTGCTGCGGCCTTTGCGGTTTTCGGTAACGGAGGTCTTTATTATGAGCCTTCCTTCTACACAAAGGTTACCGACCAAAAGGGAAAGGTTATCCTTAAAAAGAACACACAGCCTCAAATGGCAGTCAGTGAAGATACAGCAACCATTATGAATCATCTTTTGAGAACCGTTGTTTATGGTTCAAGGGGAACGGGAACTGCGGCTGCGGGATATATTCCGAGTATGAAAATTTATGCTAAAACGGGAACCTCTAACGACCAGAATGACCTTTGGTTTGTTGGAGGAACACCTTATTATATTGCTTCAAGTTGGTGCGGTTATGAGGTTCAGCAGCCTATTCCTTCCGGATATGGCGGTATTGCACTTAAACTTTGGGGAAATGTTATGTCTAAGGCACATAGCGGTCTTAAAGCCAAGGAATTTACAAACAGCAGCTATGCTACCGATAGATATTACTGCACCTCTACTGGACAGTTGGCAACCGATGCTTGCCCGAGCGTTGCTATTGGATGGTATAAAAAGAGTAATGTTCCCGGAACCTGCACAGCGCATAGCGGTACTCTTTTAGGCAAACCTAATTATAGTGAGCCGAAAGAAGAAAATAAAGAGCAGGGCAGCGAGCAAGGCTCACAAACACAGTCCCAGTAAAATGTAAGGAAAAAATATGCTTGATTTTAAAAATATTGAGTTGTCCGATATAACAATTTTAGAAAAGGTTTTAAAGAATAGTGACGATAATTCTTGCGAAAACAATTTTATAAATTTGCTTGTTTGGCAATGCAAATATAATAATATGATGGCTTATAGTGATGGCCAACTGATTATTAAATCAGGATACGGAAAAAGAGCGGTTTTTAGACTTCCCTTAGGTGATGATTTTGAGAAGGGAATGGCGCTTATAGCTGATTATTGCGGTGAGTATAAGCCTCGCTTTTGGGCGCAAGATGGTTCAACTTTCGAAAAATTTAAAAAGCTTTATGGGCATAAGTATACCATTGAAGAGCAAAGAGATTCCTTTGATTATCTGTATTTAAGTCAGGATTTAGCAAATCTTAAAGGCAAAAAATATCATTCCAAAAGAAATCATATAAGCTCTTTTTCTAAAAAATACGAGTGGCATTATGAAACAATAACTCCTCAAAATATTGAAAAGGTAGCATTGTTGGCTGAAAATTGGTATGAGGAAAATTCTCATAGAATGGATGATTCCCTGCTTTGCGAAAAGAAAGCAGTTAATACAATTCTTTCTAATTTCTCTGTTTTAGGGGTTAAAGGAGGAGCTATTTTTGTGGATGATGAGGCTGTTGCTTTCACACTTGGCTCGCCTATAAACCAAGAGGTTTTTGATATTCATATTGAAAAGGCGCTTAAAGCTTATTCCGAAGCATATTCGGTAATTAATTGCGAGTTTGTAAAAAATGTGTTGGCGGAATATAAATACATTAACCGAGAGGATGATATGGGAATAGAAGGGCTTAGAAAAGCAAAGCTTTCTTATAATCCTGCGGCAATGGTTAAGAAGTATTTTTGCGCTCCGGAGGGAAAATGATGAAAAGTTTGAAAAGGTGCAAGGAAATTTACCGCCAAGCCTTTAATGATGGCGACATAGCCTTCGAAACAGCACTTTTTGAGACTTGCTATTCTTGTGTTAGAACGGTTAGTGTTGAGGGAAAAATTGCATCAATGCTTTTTGCCCTGCCTTGTGAAATTAAGGTTTTCAATCAAACCAAGAGCGCAGTTTATATCTATGCGGCGGCAACCCTCCAAGAATATAGAAAAATGGGTTTAATGTCTCGCCTTTTAAATGAGGTTAAAGTTGAAAACAAGGAAAATATTATTTTTCTTCGCCCCGCCAATAAAGAATTAATACCTTTTTACGAACAGTTTGGGTTTGTTACTATAAAGGCAGTAGCCAAGCTTGATTCAAATGTAGTTGCAAGACCTATTGCAGAGTTTTCCTTGTTAAAAGATTTGGCACAAAATGCAGATGGCTCGGTTTTTGATTTAATGTATTTTAGCAACGAAAAGATAAATTTTTACGAATTAGCTTTTGCATATAGTATGGAATAAAAAATGGTATCCAAGAGGATACCATTTTTTATACAGTTTTTATCTATTGTTCTTGTTCTGGTCGTTTCTATTTTGGTCGTTTTTATTCGGATTATTTCTATTTTGATCATTTCTATTCTGATCATTTTTGTTTTGATTTTTATTTTTATCCATGAAAAACACCCCGCTTTCTCTTTTATTATTAGAAAAACGGGGTTGTTTATACTAAATTGAAAATAATTTTTTTGCGTTTTTAAGGGTTATATTTAAAATTTCTTTGGTTGTTGTTTTTCTTATTTCGGCAATTTTTTGTGCCGAAAAATAAATGAGCGTCGAATTATTTGTTTTGCCTCGAAAGGGTTCGGGAGCAAGATAAGGAGCATCGGTTTCCAAAAGCAAACGCTCGGACGGTATATTTGCTACAACCTCGGGAAGCTTTTTTGCATTTTTAAAAGTGATAACTCCGCCAACCCCAATATACATTCCGATTTCGATTAGCTTTTCCGCCATTTCGGTACTACCCGAAAAGCTATGAACAACGCCCTTGGGCTTAAATTTACTTAGAATGGCAAGAGTGTCCTCGTGGGCATCACGGTCGTGCACCAAAACAGGCAAATCAAGTTTTTTTGCAAGCTCTAATTGTTTTGTAAAAAACTCTTTTTGATCATTTTTATTATCCTTGACCCAATAATAATCAAGTCCAATTTCGCCAATGGCAACGCATTTTTCGTGACTTGCCAAGCGTTCAATTTCTATTAAATTTGAGTTATCGTTAATGTTAGAGGGGTGAACACCAACCGCTGCATAAACAAATGGAAATTTCTCGGCAAGAGATAATGCTTTTTTTGAGGAAAAAACATCGCAACCGCAACTTAAAATATAACCCACACCGTTTTCATGTAACTTAAAAAACAAATCATCACCAAGCTCCTCAAAGCGCCTGTCGTCATAATGAGCGTGGGTATCGAAAATAAGCGGCTCTTTAAGGGGGGTAGCTTCTAAAAGTTCTATCATCTTATTTTACTACCCGGTTCAATATTATCTATGAAGAGAACTCTAACATCATCCTCGGCACAGTCGGCCGCTAAAATCATACCGCAGGATTCAACACCGCAAAGGGTTGCAGGTTTAAGGTTTGAAACCAAAACAACGGTATGACCGATTAAATCCTCGGGGGTGTACCATTTAGCAATGCCTGATGCAACTGTGCGCTCACCCTTACCGTCATTAAGTGTGAGCTTGAGTAGCTTTTTAGCCTTCGGAACACTTTCACAAGCAACAATTTTTGCGGCGGTTAATTCAACCTTTGCAAAATCCTCAATACCGATTTTAGCAACTTCAACTACATTGGCAGCTTCCTCGGCGGCCTTTTTCTCAGCCTCTGCCTTTTGAGCCAATTCAGCTAAAAATTTCTCAGCATCAATTCTTGCAAAAAGAACACTGGCTTCGCCTACATTGTGATTTTCAACGGCAAACATTTTAAGCTCTTTGTTGTCGGTTTTAAGTTGCTCTAAAATCTTTTCCGAACTTTCGGGAATAAAGGGGCTAAGAAGCAGTGCCAGAACACGAATGGCTTCAAGTAAATTGTAAAGCACGGTGTTAAGACGTTCTTTTTTAGCCTCGTCCTTTGCAAGAACCCAAGGAGCAAAGTCG
>JAZSLI010000016.1:0-8530 GCA_045535295.1 Acutalibacteraceae bacterium
TTTATCAGTAGGAGGCTGTTGAAGTGCAACTGCTTCCGTAAGTATTTCATTAAGAACACCTGTAGCAACTCTAAGCTGATGATTCTGAATAACTGCTTCAAGAATCTCAAACAGTTTATTCACTCGCTGACCGGTTTCGGCAGATATATATATAATTTGCGCATACGGAATAAACGAAAGAATCGTTCTGATTTTTTCAGTAAATTTATTGGCAGTATGTGTGTCCTTTTCAATTGCATCCCACTTATTAACCGCAATAATGCAGGCTCTTCCCTGTTCGAGTGCAAGCCCAGCAACCTTAGAATCCTGCTCGGTAAAGCCATCAACTGCATCTATCATAATAACACAAACATCTGCACGTTCAATAGCCATTTTGGCTCTAAGAACACTGTATTTTTCAATTTTATCCTCAACCTTGGATTTTCTTCTAAGACCCGCAGTATCAATAAAATTATATTTATCTCCGTTTATTTCGATTTTAGTATCAATAGCGTCTCTTGTTGTTCCCGCAATATTAGAAACTATCGAGCGCTCTTCGCCGGCGATTCGGTTAACAAGAGAGGATTTTCCCGCATTTGGTTTTCCAATAACCGCAACATTAATAATATCCTCTTCCTCATCATAAAACTCCTCTTCGGGAATATAACCTATAACCGCATCAAGTAAATCACCCGTTCCGTGACCGTGAACAGAGGAAACAGCAATGGGGTCGCCTATTCCTAAATTATAAAACTCATAAAACTCAGGTGGCATTTCGCCAACCTTATCACATTTATTAACGCATAAAACCACCGGTTTTCCGCTTCTTCTAAGCATTGAAGCAACCTCTGAATCGGCAGCAGTAACACCGGTTTTTATATCTGTAACAAAAACTATAACCGAAGCGGTATCAATTGCAAGCTCGGCTTGAGCTCTCATACTACTAAGTATAATATCGTCCGTTTTGGGCTCGATTCCGCCCGTATCAACAAGCATCAGTTTTCTTCCAAGCCACTCGGCATCACCATATATTCGGTCTCTCGTAACGCCCGGAGTGTCATCAACTATTGAAAGACGCTGCCCAATAAGCTTATTAAAAAGGGTTGATTTACCAACATTTGGTCTGCCAACCACAGCAACTATCGGTTTTGCCATCTTTTAACACCTCTATCTTATTTTTGCCCAAGAATTTTGGAAAGTAGTTCATATCCATCATTATTAACGGGTATTATTGGGACTCCAAGCCTTTTGGATAGTTCTTGGGTAGTAACACTATCTAAAAACATATCGTTTTGCTCTCGTAACATTACCGATGGAATAAGCAGCTGCTCGCCCAACTCTTGATTTGAAAGCTGTTTTTCTATATCTTGGGCTGTAACCAAACCCGAAACTGTTATTTGACCACCAAAAAAATTGTTTTTAATAGCCTTAACCCTACATTCCAAATTATCCCACTTTGCAGTTATTTTGTCAACAATTTGCGAAATAAAGGGATATGCCGCTTCACCCGTTGCAATGGTAATAACACGCTTTTTTTCTAAAATATAATCGGTATTTTTAATAGCATTATTTACCTCATCAAGAAGCAAAGCAACTAACCCAACACCGTTTTCAAGCTGTAAAAAATCCTCATAATACTCGGCGCTCGGTATTTGCTTTTGGGCTAAAATATAAAACTCATCGGCCGCAAAAACTCGGCGTTGACCATATTTTTCAAGACATTTTTCGCCGAAACCATCAATAATTTCCAAAACCTTTTGAGCGGTTTGTTTGCAAAACGGCGAAAGCTCGGCTAAGCCTTGCCTGTGACCTGTCAGTCCAACCGGCACTGCCGCAATGCACTCGGCATTTTCAAGCTCAGTTAAGTCCGTAAGGGTTCTCACAAGCTCGTCGCCATCGTTCATATAAGGCACTAAAACCATTTGGCAGTTAATCTTAATTCCCGCCTCATTAAAGCGGTTTATGATGCTCAATACATCTCCCGCAAAACGATTATTCATCATTTTAACTCTTAACTGCGGGTTGGTTGTGTGCACCGAGATGTTTATAGGACTTATGTGCATTTTAATTATGCGTTCTATTTCGTGCTCGGTTATGTTGGTGAGGGTTATGTAATTTCCAAAAAGAAAAGAAAGCCGAGAATCATCATCCTTAAAATACAAGGAATCTCTTAAACCCTTTGGCAGCTGGTCAATAAAACAAAAAACGCATTTGTTTTTGCAGCTTCTTTTTTCATCCATTAGATAGCTTGAAAAATTAAGACCTAATTCATCCTGTTCATTCTTTTTGATTTTAACACTTTTAACTCTGCCTTTGGAGTTTATATATTCAAGTGTGAGCATTGTATCACGCTGATAAAATTGATAATCGAGAACATCCATAATCTCGTTTTTGTTAATTGTAACGAGAGTGTCCCCTGCTTTTATTTGCTTGCGCCCGGCAGGACTGTTTTTCTCAACCGATGCGATAATAACTGACACAAAAACTCACCTCTTAACAAATTTCTACATAAAAAATAAGAGGAGGATTGCTCCTCCCCGACTTTTAAAACTTATTCGCCAACCTTAATAACCTCACGGCCGTTATACTGTCCGCAAGCGGGGCAAATTCTGTGAGGACGCTTATACTCACCACATGAGCACTTAACCAATGTGGGAGCTGTGAGCTTCCATAAATTGTTTCTTCTCTTATCTCTTCTTGCTTTAGAAGTTTTTCTCTTCGGTACTGCCATTTTGGCACCTCCTTAGTTAAATATCATCTTTCAGTAATTCAGCAAGAGCGGCCAAGCGGGGATCAATTTGCTTAGTATCGCAGCCGCAACTGCCTTGATTTAGATTTTTGCCGCATTCAGAACAAATACCCTTGCATTCCTCGCTACATAAAAATTTCATAGGTAGTCTTGTTACCACCTCAGTGTAAATCAGCTCGTCCAAGTCAAGCTTCATATCGGGGGTCACAAGAAAGGTATCGCTTTGCTCACTCTCAGCAGATTCGGCCAAAGCTTTTTCAAACTTTATTTTAAATTGCCTTTGAGTTTCTGCTCCACAGCGGTCACAAGGGGCTTCATAACAATAATCAATTTCCGCCTTCAAACTAACAAGACTCACATTATTTGTGACAGCACCTGAAATAACAACGGGTTTTTTGAGCGGATATAAACCCATATATTCAAGGTCACTTAAATCGAGACTGTAATTTATCGGCACAGAAGAATTATCATTGACAAAAATTCGTTTTAAATCAATAATCATACTCCCACCCCTATTGTCACAAAAAATATTATATCTATATATATTGCCTTTGTCAAGTTTAAATTTAAAAAATATGTTATTTTATGAGGAAAATCCGTAATCCCTTTCTTTTGAAAAGAACTACGGATTTAAAAGTTAATTACATAGCAGCAAGATTCTTTTTAAGGTTTTCAAGCTGTTCTTTTAACTCGGTTGGTAAACGGTCACCGAATTTCTTGTAATGCTCTTCAATTTCCTCGGATTCCTTGGTCCAAATATCTTTATCAACTTCAAGAATTGATTTAAGAACCTCAATATCCATATCCAAATCGGTAAGATCAATATCCTCAGGCTTCGGAACATAACCGATAGCGGTCTCGGTAGCATCTGCTTTGCCTTCGCAACGGTCAATAATCCAGTTAAGAACTCTCATATTATCGCCAAAGCCGGGCCAAACAAAATTGCCCTCATCATCAGTACGGAACCAGTTAACATTGAAAATCTTCGGAGCCTTATCGCCGAGCTTTTTGCCCATTTCAAGCCAATGTGTGAAATAATCACCCATATGATATCCGCAGAAAGGAAGCATTGCCATCGGGTCACGACGAACAACACCAACTGCACCTGCGGCAGCAGCTGTGGTTTCAGAAGCCATTGCCGAACCAACAAATACACCGTTAACCCAGTCCTTTGACTGATATACAAGCGGAGCGCATTTAGCACGACGACCGCCAAACACAATAGCCGAAATCGGAACGCCTGCGCCCTTATTAAATTCATCCGAAATGCAAGGGCAGTTCTCAGCAGGAGCTGTGAAACGGGAGTTTGGATGAGCAGCGCAGGTGGATTTATCTGCTTTGTTGAATTTAGCAGGATCCCAAGGATTGCCCTTCCAATCAAGCGCATTTTCGGGAAGATTCTTGTTTAAGCCTTCCCACCAAACTGTATTATCATTAAGGTCTAATGCAACATTAGTGAAAATGGTGTTTTTCTTTGTGCTTTCAAGAGCGTTGAAGTTTGAATGCTCGTTAGTTCCCGGTGCAACACCAAAGAATCCGTTTTCGGGGTTGATTGCATAAAGTCTACCATCAGGACCTATCTTCATCCAAGCGATATCGTCGCCAACTGTCCAAATTTTATAGCCCTTCTTGCGAAGATACTCAGGTGGAATAAGCATTGCAAGGTTGGTTTTTCCGCAAGCTGACGGGAAAGCAGCAGCAATATACTTAACCTCTCCCTTAGGATTTTGAAGGCCTAAAATGAGCATATGCTCAGCCATCCAGCCTTCCTTCCAGCCTTGATATGAAGCAATACGAAGTGCAAAGCACTTTTTACCTAAAAGCACATTTCCGCCGTAGCCTGAGTTTACTGAAATAATTGTATTATCCTCAGGGAAATGACAAATATAACGATTTTCGGGGTCAACATCACAACGAGAATGTAAGCCGCGAACCCAATCATTACTATCGCCCAAAACTTCGAGAACCTTGGGGCTAACACGTGTCATAATAAGCATATTAAGAACAACATAAACAGAATCGGTAATCTCAATACCAATTTTAGCAATTGGAGAGCCGATAGGACCCATTGAATAAGGGATAACATACATTGTTCTACCCTTGTAACTGCCCTTAGCTATTTTATAAAGCTTTGCATACATTTCATCAGGGTCACACCAGTTATTAGTTGGACCTGCGTTTTCCTTTGTTTTTGAACAAATAAAGGTTCTATCTTCAACACGGGCAACATCGTTGGGGTTTGTGCGATGTAAATAGCAGCCGGGAAGCTTATCCTGATTAAGCTCGGTTAATTCGCCAAGCTCAACCGCTAATTTGCGCAATTCCTCACGCTGCTGGTCGCTACCATCAACCCAAACAACGTTATCGGGAGCAAGTAGCTCCTTCATTTCGTCTAACCATTTGATCACTGTTTTGTTGGTTGTCATTTTCTTGTCTCCTTTTAATGTGGTCTTACTCTTTCGCAAGACTACGGTGATTTTAGTTCAATTTTTTCCTTATATATTATACCTTAAAATTTTGCAAATTGCAACACACTTTGTAAAAATTTTAACAATATTTTCAAAATTTATTTCTTTAAAGGCTATTATATTTAAAAAAGCGAGTTAAAATATTGACATAAAGGATAAAAAGAGATAAAATCATTTTGAATGGAGGGTGTTTATGAAGGATGGTTTTATTAAGGTTGCCGCCGCAACTTCCTTTGTTTCGGTTGGCGATATCGCTAAAAACACCGAAAGCATAAAGGCTTTAATCGAGGATGCCGATAAGCAAAAAATCAACCTGCTTGTTTTTCCGGAGCTTTGCCTCACGGGATACACCTGCGGAGACCTCGTTTTTTCCGAGATTTTAATAGAATCTTCAAAATCCGCTTTAACAGAAATCGCAAAATTCACCGAGAAAAAATATCCTTGTGTTATTATTGGTCTTCCAATAAAATACAACTCAGGGCTTTATAATGCCGCCGCTTTTATAGCAAACGGAAAAATTTTAGGCATTACCGCCAAAACAAACACAGGTAAGGATAATCGTTTTTGCTCAGCCGATAAACTTATGCCGAATGCGAAAATCATAATAGACGGTAGCGAAATTCCTTTTGGTAATGATATTGTATTTTGTCATAGCAGCATTGATGATTATAAAATCGCAACCGAAATAGGAACCGATTTGTTCTCCCCGATGCAACCATCGTCAAAGCTTTGCATTTCGGGTGCCACAATAATTGCTAATCCTTTAGCTATACCCGAAATAGTTGGCAGTTATGATGACCTTGCTTTACTTGTTACCGGAAGTTCAAAGCGTCTTTGCTGCGGTTATGTTATCTCAGGCGCTTCAAACGGTGAATCCACACAGGATGGCGTATACTCTTCCCCAACATTTATTTGCGAAAACGGAAGCTTACTTGCTTCAAAGAGGCCATTTGAAGATGGTTCTTTAACGGTTAGTGAGATTGATGTCAGCGCACTCTCATATATAAGAAGAAACACTTGGAACTGTGATAGCGTCACCTGCCGATATGTGAATTTTGAGCAAGAAATTACCGAAACAAAACTTTCAAAAAACATTAAACCAAACCCTTTTCTGCCTTCTTGTGATAAAAGCTTAAACTCTTATTCAGAGCTTATTTTCGAGATACAGTCGAACGCACTTGCAAGAAGGCTTAAACACACAAATGCGAAAAAGGCTGTATTAGGCATATCGGGCGGACTTGACAGTACCTTGGCTTTACTTGTTGCAGCAAGGGCTATGAGAATACTCGGCAGAAGTGCCAAGGATATTTTGGCTATAACTATGCCCTGCTTTGGAACAACGAGCAGAACAAAGAAAAATTCCAAAATACTTTGCGAGCTTTTAGATGTTGATTTTAAGGAAATCAACATAGCCGACTCGGTAGAACAACATTTTAAAGATATAGGTCAAAATCCTAATCGCTTTGATGTCACCTTCGAGAACTCACAAGCAAGAGAACGAACTCAGGTTCTTATGGATATTGCCAACAAAGAAAACGGTATTGTTGTTGGCACAGGAGACCTTTCGGAATTAGCTTTGGGCTGGGCAACCTATAATGGTGACCATATGTCTATGTACGGTGTAAATGCTGGCATTCCGAAAACGGTTATCAGGCAGCTTGTTGCCTATGAGGCAGCAAGCCTTAAAGGTGAACTCGAAAAGGTTTTGCTCGATGTTATAGCAACTCCTGTTTCGCCTGAGCTTCTTCCCTCTGACCAAAGCGGTAGCATTTCTCAAAAAACTGAGGATTTAGTTGGCCCCTATGAGCTACACGACTTTTTCCTTTATAATATGCTTGCCTTTGGTGCCTCACCTACTAAAATTTACCGTTTAGCAAAAATTGCACTAAATGAATATAATGACCAAACAATAATCAAATGGTTAGAGGTATTTACAAAAAGGTTCTTCACCCAACAATTCAAGCGTTCTTGTTTGCCGGACGGACCACAGGTTTTCTCGGTTAATCTTTCACCGAGAGCAGCCTTTAAAATGCCAACCGATGCCTCATATAATCTTTGGCTATCCAAAATTGAAAAGCTTAAATGATATAAAAATGCAGTAAATCGTTTTTGATTTACTGCATTTTGATTTTATTAGTCAAAGCATTTAAACTCGAATCAGATTTTGAATGTTTTGGTTAGTCATACAACTCGGTTGAAAGATATCTGTCTCCTGAATCGGCCAATATAACAACAATATTTTTATCTCGGTTTTCCTCTTTTTTCGCAAGTTCGGTTGCTGCCCAAAGTGCCGCTCCCGAGGAAATTCCAACCAAAAATCCCTCTTGTTTACCCATTTTTCTCGCAAACAAGATAGCCTCCTCATCCGAAACACAAATAATTTCATCAATAACCGATTTATCTAAAATTTCAGGAATAAAGCCTGCTCCAATTCCTTGAATGTTATGCTTTCCGGACAAGCCACCCGATAAAACCGATGAACTGCTTGGCTCAACTCCAACAATTTTAATATCTCGGTTTTTCTCCTTTAAAAATTTACCAACACCCGTTATGGTGCCACCTGTTCCAACGCCCGAAACGAAAAAATCAACCTTACCGTTTAGCGCATCATAGATTTCAGGTGCTGTTGTTTTATAATGAGCCTTCCAATTAGAAGGATTAACAAACTGCCCCGCTATAATGCTATTTGGCATTTCCTTTGATAATTCATTTGCCTTCTCAATAGCGCCGGCCATTCCTTCTGCCCCATCGGTTAAAACAAGCTCTGCCCCATAGGCAGAAATGAGTTTTCGGCGTTCTTTAGACATAGTTTCAGGCATAACAATTATCACCTTATAACCCTTAACCGCCGCAACGGAGGCAAGTCCTATCCCTGTATTACCCGAAGTTGGTTCTATTATAACAGTATCTTTATTTAAAATTCCTCTTTCAAGAGCATCTTCAAGCATTGCCTTACCAACCCTATCCTTAACACTGCCGGCAGGGTTAAAATATTCAAGCTTTGCATAGAGCTTAGCGCAAAGCCCATATTTATTTTCTATATTATTAAGCCTTAAAAGCGGTGTATTACCAATTAGCTCTTCTATTGAATTATAAACCTTTGCCATAAAGCATCACCTTTCTAATGGTTATAGTTTACCAATATAGGCGGAATAAGTCAATTAAATTATTGAAATAAAAAAAGTGGAGCTCGATTTGAACAAGTCCAGTAAAAACGGACAATAGAAAAAAAGAGTCCCCTATGGTAGAATAAAACCGACTACCATAGGGGGATTTTTTATGCCAAGAGAATATAGAAACATAAAGGAATATGAAAGAGAAATATTTTGCTTGC
>JAZSLI010000066.1:0-17851 GCA_045535295.1 Acutalibacteraceae bacterium
TATCCCTATTGCTCACATGTTTTCCGACGGCAATCCTGTATCTCGATCAGAAGCCAGGCGGTTACTCGAATGCATAGCACTTTTTAATGACATTGATCTTGATTTTTCAGGAGTGGAAGAAATAGGACAAGGATTTACTCACGAGCTCTTTGTTCTCGGAAAACAAAAATACCCACATATTAAATTGAAAGCAATTAACACGTGTCGCGCAGTTGAAGATATGATAAAGCGAGTAATCAAAACGGCTTCGCTTAACTAAAACGGTTCAACAAAAAATCTCGTTCTTCGGAACGAGATTTTTTATCCATTGCGAAAGCAATGGTGTAGCTATTCGAAATTTAACGCTCATATTATAATTAATTTAATAAAAATATTGAAATTCGCCGCTAAAATGGTATAATAAATTAAATTATATTTTTAGAGGTGCTTTTATGAATAAAAAGATAAAGGATATTATTGCGCTTATTAAGGAAAAGGATATTAAGATGGTTGACTTTAAAATGGTTGATATAAACGGTCAATTCCGCCATGTTACTATCCCTGCTGGAAGCTTTTCAGAAAGCATTATGACCGATGGTATTGGCTTTGATGCTTCCAATTACGGTTATGCGGTTGTTGAAAAGAGCGATATGGTATTTATACCTGACCCCGATACAGCAATGATAGACCCATTTTGCGAGGTTCCTACCTTAACCATGAGCGGTAATGCTATGATTATTGATTCACCCAATAATCGTCCCTTGGCACAGTATCCGAGAAATATTGTTCTTGCGGCTGAGCAGTATATGAAGGATACAGGCATTGCTGATACAATGCTTATTCTTCCTGAATTTGAATTTTATCTTTTCGATAATGTTGGTTGGCAGGTTGAGCCTAATTCCATTGCGGTTGATTTAGATGCAAATCAGTCCTATTGGAACAGTATGAATGAAGGCTTGGGACATATTGTTCCAAAGCAAAAGGCTTATCATATTGCAAAACCGTTTGATACATCTTATGAATGCCGTAGTGAAATGTGTATGCTTATGGAGCAGGCAGGTATTTCGGTTAAATATCATCACCCTGAGGTTGCCGCTTCGGGTCAGTTTGAGATTGAGCCAATGCTCGGTCAAATGTCTAAAATGGCAGATGCTACAATGACCATTAAATATATAATCAAAAACACTGCCGCTAAATATAATAAGAGTGCAACCCTTATGCCTAAGCCTGTTTATGGCGAAGCAGGAAGCGGTATGCATGTTCATATGCTTCTTATGAAGGATGGAGAACCTGTATTTTCTGATGATGCCGGTTATGCGCATTTGAGCGAAACTGCCCATTACTTTATTGGCGGACTTTTAAAGCATATCGGTGCACTTTGCGCTATTTCAAATCCGAGCACAAACTCCTTTAAGCGATTAGTTCCTGGATTTGAAGCACCTGTAACTGTTGGATATGCAACCTCTAACAGAAGTGCGGTTATTCGTATTCCTGCTTACGCAAAGCAACCAAACGAGCGCCGCTTTGAACTCAGAAATCCTGATGCAACCTGCAACCCTTATTTCTGTTATGCAGCAATTTTGATGGCAGGACTTGATGGCGTTAAAAACAAAATAGACCCTCATAAGAATGGTTGGGGACCCTATGATGTTAATCTTTATAATCTTCCTGAGGAAGAAAAGGCAAAGCTTCAAGGCTTACCAACATCGTTGGATGCAGCACTTGACGCTTTGGAGGCTGACTATGCCTTTTTAACCGAGGGTGGAGTTTTCCCTGAGGAATTAATTAAAAACTTTATTAAGGGTAAGAGGGAAGAGTGTCGTCAAATTGCGGCTGTTCCTCATCCTGTTGAGTTTGAAAAATATTATAATTTATAATTTTAAGCCTAATAAACTGTGATTTTGGCCGCTCTTGTTTTAAGGGCGGCTATTTTTATGCAAAAAAATCGAAAAAATATAGATATTTACTCGACAAATGTATTGTTTTGTGTTATAATTTCTTTTATTGATAAATTGGTGGAGTATATCTCTTTGGAGGATGTTAATATGCCTATTACGGATTTTTTAGAAAGAAATGCTAAAATATATCCAAACGATGTTGCTTTGGTTGAGGTTAACCCTGAAAAGCAGCCCGAAAAACAAATGACTTGGCGTGATTTTAACCTTATTGAAACCGCCTCGGAATCGGATAAATACCGTAGAGAAATAACCTGGAAGGAATTTGATATTAAGGCAAACAGATTTGCTAATCTTCTCTTTACTAAGGGAATTAAAAAGGGAGATAAGGTTGCAATTCTTTTAATGAACTGCCTTGAATGGTTGCCTATTTATTTTGGTATTTTAAAAACGGGCGCAATAGTTGTTCCTATGAATTACCGTTATTCTTCCGATGAAATCAAGTATTGTTTAGATTTGGCTGATGTTAGAATGTTGGCTTTTGGCCCTGAGTTTATTGAAAGAATCAACTGTATTGTTGATGAAATTCCTCAGATAGATAATTTTTTCTTTGTGGGCAAAAGGGAAGAAACTCCGAAATATTCAGATAATTATGCTGAGATGACCTATTATTGCTCTACCACTGTTCCGCCGGTTGAATTAAAGGATTCGGATGATGCCGCAATTTATTTTTCATCGGGAACTACGGGATTCCCGAAGGCTATTTTGCACTCACACAAAGCTTTGGTTGCTTCTTGCTATACTGAGCAAAAGCATCATTCACAAACTAAGGATGATGTTTTTCTTTGCATCCCGCCTCTTTACCATACCGGTGCTAAAATGCATTGGTTTGGCTCATTGCTTACAGGCAGTAAGGCGGTATTGCTTCGAGGAGTTAAACCCGAATGGGTATTGCAAACTGCATCAGACGAAAAAGCAACTATTGTTTGGCTTTTGGTTCCGTGGGTTCAGGATATTCTTGACAGTATTGACAGAAAAGAACTTAATTTAAGTGATTATACGCTTTCACAGTGGAGATTAATGCACGTTGGTGCTCAGCCCGTTCCACCTTCGCTTATTATGCGTTGGAAAAAGCAATTTCCTAATCACGAGTATGATACTAACTATGGTTTATCAGAATCAATAGGCCCGGGATGTGTTCATTTAGGTGTTGAAAATATACATAAAGTTGGCGCTATTGGTAAAGCGGGTTATCTTTGGGAAACCAAGATAGTTGACGAAAACGGTAATCCCGTTGCAAGAGGTGAGGTAGGAGAGCTTGCTGTTAAGGGCGCCGGTGTTATGAAATGCTACTATAAAAATAAGAAGGCAACCGATGAAATTTTAAAGGGCGAATGGTTACTTACCGGCGATATGGCAAAAGAGGATGAGGATGGTTTTATCTATCTTGTTGACCGCAAAAAAGATGTTATTATAAGCGGCGGCGAAAATCTCTATCCCGTTCAAATTGAGGACCATTTAAGAGCTTTTGAAAAGGTTAAGGATGTTGCTGTAATAGGCCTTCCAGATAAGCGTTTAGGTGAGATTGCAGCAGCTATTATTGAAATCAAAGAAAACTTTTACTGTGATGAGAGTGAAATTGAAGAATTTTGCCTATCGCTACCTAAATATAAGCGTCCTAAAAAGATAATTTTTGCTAAGGTTCCAAGAAATCCTACGGGAAAAATTGAAAAACCAAAGCTCAGAGAAATGTATTGTGGCGGAAGCTTAGTTGAAGTTCAGATTAAGGGCTAATTTTTTTACGGAAAGAAGTAATAATTATGACAGCACAAATATTTACAGGTATACTAGTGGTTTTATTCTTTGCAATTATGTTAGCTGTTGGTCTTTATTGCAGAAAGCATACAACCAATGTTGATAGTTTTGTTTTAGGCGGCAGAAGCGTTGGACCTTGGCTCACGGCTTTTGCTTACGGCACTTCGTATTTTTCGGCTGTAATCTTTGTTGGCTATGCAGGTCAGTTCGGCTGGAATTTTGGTCTTGCTTCAACTTGGATAGGACTTGGAAATGCCTTTATTGGTTCTTTGCTTGCTTGGAATGTTTTAGGTAGAAGAACCCGTGTTATGACACAAGCTTTAAATTCAAAAACAATGCCTGATTTTTTTCAAAAAAGATATGATTCGAAGGCTCTAAAAGTTGCGGCATCAGTTATAGTTTTTGTGTTTCTAATTCCTTATACTGCATCTCTTTATAATGGTCTTTCAAGTCTTTTTGAGGTTGCGTTTAATGTTCCTTATTGGATATGTATTTTAGTAATGGCAGTGTTTACTGGTATTTATGTTATTTTTGGCGGTTATATGGCTACCGCTATTAATGATTTTATTCAGGGTATTGTAATGCTTGTTGGTATTGTGGCTGTAATTATAGCTGTTCTTAATCAAAACGGTGGATTTATGGCTTCTACCGAGCTTTTGGCAGAAAACAACGGTTGGGAGTATGCCTCCTTCTTTGGACCTAACCCGATATTTCTTATTTTTGTAGTGTTGCTTACCTCCTTAGGCACTTGGGGACTTCCTCAGATGATCGGCAAATTTTACGCAATTTCCAACGAGGAAGCTATTAAAAAGGGAACACTTATTTCAACGATTTTTGCAATAATCGTTGCAGGCGGTTGCTATTTTCTCGGTGGCTTCGGAAGAATATTTGTTAGCTCTGAAACGGTAGCTGCGAAAGGCTTTGATTCTATAGTTCCTTCTATGGTATCAACCCTTTCTCCTTACATAATAGGCATTGTTATAGTGCTTGTGCTTTCAGCTTCAATGTCAACTCTTTCTTCCTTGGTTCTCACATCTGCTTCGACACTTACTCTTGATGTTATAGTTCCTGAAGAAAAAAAGAATGTTAGTGAGAAAAATAAGATAGTAATTATGCGATTGCTTATAATGTTTTTTATCACACTATCTGCTGTGATAGCTATTCTAAAAGACACTATCTGGTCTGACTTTGTATTTATAGCTCAGATGATGGGTGTATCATGGGGTGCGCTTGCGGGTGCGTTTTTAGCTCCCTTTATTTATGGGCTTTATTGGAAAAAAACAACAAAGGCAGCGGTTTGGGTATCCTTTGCTTATGGCGTAGGAATGATGATAATTCAACTGCTTGTTTCTTTAAAGCTAATAGTTTTTTCGGGCGGAGTGTTAGGATTTATTTTCCAAAATTCTCTTTATTCAGGTGTGTTTGCTATGGTTGGCGGACTTGTTATAGTTCCTATTATTAGCTTGTTGACACAAAAGAGTAAGCCTGATGGAACTGATAAAATGTTTGAATGTTATAATGTAGAGGTTACAGTTTCTGCAAAAAGAGCCTTAAATGAAAAATAAATTTTGGGTTATCACATAGCTTATGAAGAGGTGTAAATAAATGAAAAAATTAATGTTAGGAAATGAAGCTGTTGCGCGTGGATTGTTTGAGGCAGGATGCGATGTTGTTTCGAGTTATCCGGGAACACCCTCAACCGAAATTACCGAATATACAGCTAAATATGATGAAGTTTATTGTGAATGGGCACCTAATGAAAAGGTGGCTTGCGAGGTGGCTTTTGGGGCATCATTAGCAGGTTCAAGAGCTGCTTGTTGTATGAAGCATGTTGGTCTTAATGTTGCTGCCGACCCACTTTTTACAATGTCTTATACCGGCGTTAACGGTGGGCTTGTTATTTGCGTTGCTGATGACCCAGGTATGCATTCAAGCCAGAATGAACAGGATTCGAGGCATTATGCCATAGCATCAAAGCTTCCAATGTTAGAGCCCTCTAATTCAATGGAAGCCAAAGAATTTGCTAAAATTGCTTTTGAGCTTTCAGAAAGCTTTGATACTCCGGTACTGCTTAGAATGTGCACAAGAATTGCACATTCGCAGTCGGCAGTGGAACTTTGTGATAGAAAATCAGATACTAAAAAAGAGTATGTTAAAAATCCGCAAAAGTACATAATGGCTCCGGCAAATGCTATTCGCCGCCATCCTGTTGTTGAGGAGAGAACGCAGGCATTAACAACTTTTGCTGAGGAATCTAATTTAAACTCAGTTGAATGGTCCCAAAACAAGGCGCTCGGTATTATCACTTCGGGCACCTGTTACGATTATGTTAAAGAAGTGTTTGGGGACAGTGTTTCAGTACTTAAATTAGGCCTTGTTAATCCTTTGCCTGTAAATAAGATAAAGGATTTCGCAAGCAAAGTAGAAAAAGTTGTGGTTGTCGAGGAGCTTGACCCTGTTATTGAAAATCACTGCAAGGCTTTGGGTATTGAGGTTGACGGAAAGAATATTCTTCCTGTCTGCGGCGAGTTTTCTCAAAAGCTTATAGCTGATGCTTTCGGTATCGTGGGCAAGGAATTTATTGCTGCACCTGATAATATGCCTGTTCGTCCTCCTGTTATGTGCGCAGGCTGTCCTCATAGAGGTCTTTTCTATGTGTTAGCTAAAAACAAGCTTACAGTTTTGGGAGATATTGGCTGTTATACCCTAGGCTCAGCAGCTCCTCTTAATGCCATTGACTCGGTTCTTTGTATGGGCGCTTCGGTTTCGGGTATTCATGGTTTTAATAAGGCAAGAAAGAGTGAAAGTGAGAATAAAACCGTTTGTGTTATCGGCGACTCTACATTTATGCATTCGGGTATGACAGGTCTTGCCAATATTGCCTATAACGGAACAAATTCTACTGTTATTATTGTTGATAACTCCATAACTGGAATGACAGGTCATCAGCAAAATCCAACCACGGGCTATAATATTAAGGGTGACCCTGCAACTAAAATTGATTTAGAAGCTCTTTGCAAGGCTTTGGGTATTAATCGAGTTTGTGTTGTAGACCCTTATGACCTTAAAGCAACAGAGGCGGTTATCCGTGAAGAAGTGAAAGCAGAAGAGCCTTCGGTTATTATTTCAAGACGTCCCTGTGCTTTGCTAAAATATGTTAAAGCTAAACCTCCTGTTGTTATTGATGAGGATAAATGCCGCTCCTGTAAGGCTTGTATGAAAATAGGCTGTCCTGCTATTTCAATGAAAAACGGCAAAGCTACCATTGATAACACACTTTGTGTGGGTTGTGGAGTTTGCGGTCAGCTTTGTGCTTTCGGTGCTATAGGAGGTAATGAATAATGAATACTTTAAATATTATGATAGTGGGCGTTGGCGGACAGGGCTCATTGCTTGCAAGCAAGCTTCTCGGAAAGCTACTTATAAACGAAGGCTATGATGTTAAGGTTTCAGAGGTTCACGGTATGAGCCAAAGAGGCGGAAGCGTTGTTACCTATGTAAGAGCAGGGAATAAGGTTTATTCCCCGATAATAGATAAGGGCGAGGCCGATTTCATTGTTTCTTTTGAGAAGTTGGAAGCCGCAAGATATGCTTCTTTCTTAAAAAAAGATGGTAAGATAATCGTTAATTCACAGGAAATTGAACCTATGCCTGTAATTATAGGTGCTATGGAGTATCCAAGCAATGTGTTAGATAAGCTTAGTGAAAACGGTGTTGATATTCATAGCATAGATGCCCTTTTTCTTGCTTTACAAGCAGGCTCGGCAAAGGCAGTTAATATTGTTCTTATGGGAAGACTTTCAAAGTATCTTTCAATAGATGAGGATAAATGGTTGGAGGCTATCGAACAGAGCGTTAAGCCTCAGTTTGCCGAAATGAATAAAAAAGCATTTTTATTAGGTCGCAAATAAAAATATATAGAAAGGGTGTCAGCGATGGCAAAAAGAAAGTATTTCCAACCGGAAATTGAAACTATGCCGGTTGAAGAAATTAAAAAATTGCAGTCCGAAAAGCTTGTAAAACAGGTAAAGCACGTATATGAGAATGTGCCTTATTACCGTGATCTTATGGATAAAAAGGGCGTAAAACCCGAAGATATTAATGGTATTGAGGATTTACATAAATTGCCTTTTATTGAGAAATCCGATTTAAGAGAATGTTATCCTTATGGTATGCTTGCAGTTCCCTTGGAGGACTGTGTTCGTATTCAGTCTACCTCAGGCACAACGGGTAAGCGTGTAATCGCTTATTATACACAGCATGATATTGATTTATGGGAAGACTGTTGTGCCCGTGCGCTTGTGGCGGCAGGAGCTGATAGGGAGGATGTGGTTCAGGTTTGCTATGGCTATGGCCTTTTTACAGGAGGCCCAGGTCTTAATGGAGGCTCACATAAGGTGGGCTCTTTGACCTTGCCAATGTCCTCGGGAAATACCGAGCGCCAAATTCAGTTTATGACTGACTTGAAGGCAACCATTCTTTGCTGCACTCCTTCTTATGCGGCTTATTTGGGTGAATCTTTAAAGGAAATGGGTTACACTCCCGATACTATTCCGCTTAAAGCAGGTATTTTCGGCGCAGAGGCTTGGACCGAGGAAAACCGCAGAGAATTAGAAAAAAATTTAGGTATAAAGGCTTATGATATTTACGGGTTAACCGAAATTTCAGGTCCCGGTGTTTCCTTCGAATGCGAAGAGCAGGGCGGAATGCATGTAAATGAGGACCATTTTATTGCTGAGATTATTAATCCTGAAACAGGAGAGCCCTTGCCTGAGGGACAAAAAGGTGAGCTTGTTTTCACCTGTCTTGATAAAGAGGCATTTCCTATGCTTCGTTACCGCACAAGAGATATTTGCGTTTTATCCCGTAAGCCTTGCTCTTGTGGAAGAACACATGTAAGAATGTCTAAGCCCATGGGCAGAAGCGACGATATGATGATTATAAGAGGCGTTAATGTATTCCCGTCTCAGATAGAGGCAGTGCTTATTAAAGAGGGCTGCTCACTTAACTATCAAATTAAAATTTCACGTCTTAACAATAGCGATACCTTTGATATTTATGTTGAGCTTCCGCCCGAGCAGTTCGATGATTCTGTTAAAAATATTTCCGCAAAGGAAAAATCCTTGCAGGCGGCTCTTAGAAGTATGTTAGGAATAGGACCTGCTGTTCATTTGGTTCCGCCTAAAACAATTGCAAGAAGTGAAGGCAAAGCGGTTCGCATTATTGATGAGCGCAAGCTTTATGATTAATTAGGGAGGTAGTTATTATGGCTATTAGACAGCTTTCTGTATTTTTAGAGAATAAAAAAGGAACTCTCCATGAAATCACCGATGTTTTAGCTAAGGCAAATATTGATCTTCGTTCAATGTGCATTGCCGATACAAGTGATTACGGAATAGTTCGTATAATCGCTAATGACCCCGTTAAAGCACTTGAAGCTTTAAATGAAGCAGGGCACACCGCAAATATTAGAAATGTTACAGCCTTTGCAGTTCCTGATAAACCGGGTGGTTTGGCAACTGTGCTTAGCATTTTAGAGGAAAAGGAAATAGATATTGAATATATGTATGCCCTTGTTACTACAAGTGTTGACAAGGCTTATGCTGTTATGAGAACTAATAATGATGAGGTTACCGAAAGCATTTTAACCGGAAACGGAATCGAATTACTTGATGAGGCACATATTTAATTTAAAAGCCCTTTTTTGTGTGAATAACGCAAAATAGGGCTTTTATTATAAAAATCATTAGCAAATATTGAAAAATCATAAAAATGTGGTATAATAATACAGTAATTTTAGTAGTTAGGAGTTTAATATGACTATAACGAAGGATATTAAATATATAGGCGTTAATGATAGAAAAATTGACCTTTTTGAAGGACAATATACTGTTCCTAACGGAATGTCCTATAATTCGTATGCAATTATTGATGAGAAAATTGCAATTATGGATACGGTTGATGCCGCATTTACACACGAATGGCTTGATAACATTCAATCAGTTTTAGAAGGTAGAAGCCCTGATTTTTTGGTTGTTCAGCATATGGAGCCTGATCATTCGGCAAATATTATGAACTTTGTTAATGTTTATCCCGAGGCTAAAATTGTTTCGTCTGCAAAGGCATTTTCAATGATGAAAAATTTTTTTGGAACTGACTTTGCTGACAAACAAATTGTAGTTGGTGAGGGCAGCGTTTTGGAGCTGGGAAGCCATAAACTGAATTTTGTTGCCGCTCCAATGGTGCATTGGCCTGAGGTTGTTGTAACCTATGATAGCACAGATAAGGTTTTATTTTCTGCTGATGGTTTTGGAAAATTCGGCGCTCTTGATGCCGAGGAGGACTGGGCTTGCGAGGCAAGAAGATACTATATTGGAATTGTTGGCAAATACGGTGCACAGGTGCAAAGTCTTCTCAAAAAAGCCGCATCCTTAGATATTCAAATTATATGTCCGCTTCATGGACCCGTGCTTTGCGAGAATTTAGATTATTATTTAAATCTTTACAATATTTGGTCAAGCTATCAACCTGAGCAAGAGGGAATAGTTATCGCTTATACTTCGGTTTACGGAAATACTAAGAAGGCCGTAATGAAGCTTGCCGATAGATTAAAGCAAAATGGTTGTCCTAAGGTTGTTGTAAACGATTTGGCCCGTTGCGATATGGCAGAAGCGGTTGAAGATGCTTTTAGATATAGCAAATTAGTTCTCGCAACAACAACCTATAATGCCGAAATATTTCCGTTTATGAGGGAATTTATAAATCATTTAACTGAAAGGGCTTTTTCTAACCGCACGGTTGCATTTATTGAAAACGGAAGTTGGGCACCGCTTGCCGCAAAGGTTATGAAGGGTATGCTTGAAAAGAGTAAAAACCTTACTTTTGCTGAAAATACGGTTAAAATACTCTCGACATTAAATGAGGAAAGCAGCGAGCAGTTGAATCGCCTTGCAGATGAGCTTTGTATGGAATACCTTGCACAGCAGGATTCCGAATCTAATAAAAATAATCCTGAAGCATTGTTTAATATAGGGTACGGACTTTATCTTGTCACCTCAAACGATGGCAAAAAGGATAATGGTCTCATAGTTAATACAGTAACGCAGGTTACTGATACACCTAATCAGGTTGCAGTAACTATTAATAAGCAAAATTATTCTCACCATATAATAAAGCAAACGGGCAAAATGAATGTCAACTGCTTAACTGTTGATACACCGTTTAGCATTTTCGAAAGCTTTGGCTTTGTTAGCGGAAGAAATGCTGATAAATTTGTAAATATTGAGCCACTCCGTTCTAAAAACGGACTTGCATATTTGCCAAGGTATATCAATGCTTTACTTTCTTTAAAGGTTGAAAAATATATCGACCTTGAAACTCACGGGATGTTTATTTGCTCGGTGACCACTACCAAGCTTATTTCCGAAAAAGAAACTATGACATATAGCTATTATCACCAAAATGTTAAGCCGAAGCCTCAAACCGAAGGTAAAATAGGTTATGTTTGCAAAATTTGCGGATATGTTTATGAAGGTGAGCCTTTGCCAGATGATTTTATTTGTCCCTTGTGTAAGCATCCCGCCTCAGATTTTGAAAAAATAGAAAATTAATTATCAAATAAAAGGAGGAAACAAGAATGAAATATGTATGCGATGTTTGCGGATGGGTTTACGATGAAGCTATTGGTGACCCCGAAAACGGTATTGCCCCCGGAACAAAATTTGAGGACCTTGACGATGATTTTGTTTGTCCTCTTTGCGGAGTAGGTAAAGACCAATTTTCGCAAGAATAAAAGTTTAAATGGGAGATAATTTTTGAATTATCTCCCAAATTCTTTTTGTGATTTTGTTCTTATATAGGCATATTATTTTTTAGACTTGAAAGGAAGTAGAATATATTGAGAATTGTTTTACTAACAGCATTAGGAGTTGGTGGCGCAACGGTTGTTGGCGCACTAATCGGCTTTATTTTTAAAAAAATTTCTCATAAATTTTCTGATATTATTTTATCCTTTGCGGCAGGCGTTATGTTGGCGGCAGCAGTTTTAGGCTTAATTTTGCCATCGGTTGAATATGGTGGAAAATATGGTTTTATAACAACCGTTATAGGAATATTTGTTGGTGCTGTTTCACTAAATTTAATAGATAAGCTTGTTCCGCATTTGCATAAATTAGTTGATGTTGAAAAAGATTCTGTTAATAATCCTACTCTTAATAAGGTTTTGCTTTTTGTTACTGCTATTGCGATACATAATTTGCCGGAGGGTATTGCTGCGGGACTTGGTTTCGGTTCAGGTGATATAACCCACGCATTTATGATTGCAGGCGGTATTGCGCTTCAAAATATCCCTGAGGGAATGATAATAATAGGACCTATGCTCGCTGCGGGTGTTTCGCCTAAAAAAACTTTTATATGTGCTATGTTAACCGGTGTCGTTGAGGTTGTTGGTACATTTATAGGATTTTTTGCTGTTAGTATTGCTTCTGCGATTTTGCCCTTTGCATTGGCTTTTGCGGGCGGAACAATGCTTTACGTTATAAGCGATGAAATGATTCCTGAAACTCATTCTCATGGTAACGAACGAGGAGCAACCCACGCCTTAATTGTTGGCTTTTGTGTAATGCTTATAACCGATACTTTATTAGGCTAATTGAAATCTATATAATTAAAGCGACTTAATGAATCCGTTAAGTCGCTTCCTTTTATATAATGAAAACAACCGCTATCCTAAGATTACGGTTGTCCTTGGCGGAGACGGCGAGATACGGTGCGCTCTCGGTTTATGCCGACCGCTTCGAGCGGTAAGCGGCAAAACCTTCGTGCTCCCGACTTCGCAGTTTCAAAATGCTATCGCGCATTTTGGACTGCTTCGACGAACTCTGCTCGTTCTCATCTCGCAAATTATAAAAAGTAGGAACCATACCAAAGGTACGATTCCTTAATTTTGGCGGAGACGGCGAGATTCGAACTCGCGGGGGATTGCTCCCTAACTGATTTCGAGTCAGCCCCGTTATGACCACTTCGATACGTCTCCGTATGAAAATAATAGCGACATTCAATATGTCAGCATAGGTAATTATATTAATTTTTACGGCTGTTGTCAAGCAAAATTGCGAAAATTATTTTATAATCTAATCCGGATGTTGAAAATCATCGAAAAATGTTGTATTATGGGCTTTAAATAAGAGACAAGGAGAGTATCAAAGTGGTTGATTACCTTAAAAGACGGCCGATGCTTTTATGCGGGCTTTGTGCCTCTGGGTTGTGCGTGATTAGTTTTTATTCCCGTGCGGCGAGTTTCTTTTTAGGGTTATTGCTGATTTTCATATTTTTCTTTTTACTGCAAAAGCGTGTTTATCCTGTTTACATATTTGTGGTATTTATGCTGATTGCGACCTCGGTTAGCGTTCTTACAACATACAACAAAATAGATGAAGCGAGCGGTTTGGACGGTGCCTCGGTTAAAGGTAGCTTTTCTGTCATCGAAGCGCCTGTAAATCACGGGAAATATTATTCTGCGGTTGTTAAAGCACTTGACTGCGATGGGCTTAAAGATGACACACGTGTAATGGTCTTTTCTAATGAAGGCGCCTTTGAATATGGGGATAAAATTCTTGCTACAGTCGAGTTAAACAAGATAAGTGATAAATACAGGGCAAGCGATTATTCCGAGAAAATTTATCTTACGGGAAATATGGATGACCTTACCATTTACAGCGGTGAGGGCGGTTTTGTTATTTCAAGGGTAAATAAGTTGCGCCGCTATATTGTTGATACACTTTTTTCAAATATGGATTATAAAGAAGCGGCAACCCTTACCGCTTTAACAGTAGGTGACCGTTCGTATTTATCAGACGAGTTTTATGCTAATTTAAAAGCTGCGGGAGTAAGCCACTTAATGGTGGTTTCGGGTTTGCATTTGGCGATTATAGTTTCGCTCGTCAATAAACTAATAGAGAAGGTCATTTACAACCGATATTTGAAGGCAATAACTGTTTTGCTTACCGTTTTATTTATGGCGGCACTTTGCGGTTTTACAAAGTCAATTATAAGAGCGGGATTATGCTATATTATTTATGCTATGAGCATAGTTCTAAAGCGCGATAACATTCCTGAAAACACATTAGGTGCGGCGGTCACGCTTATTTTAATAGCCGAACCCTTTGCAATTTTAAGTATTTCTTTTCAGCTATCGGTACTTTCAACACTTGGTATTACGGCAGCGGCACTTCCTGTTACAAAGTATTTAAAGGACAATGTCTTTAAAAACAGTTGGCTGACATATTTTGTGAACCTTGCTATTGTAACCTTGAGTGCGCTTTTATTTACTCTTCCTGTAACCGTTTGGGTTTTCGGGTATGTTTCGGTGGTTGCTGTAATTGCAAATATTTTGGTTGCTTTTGCGGTGACTTTGGCGCTGAATTTTGCTGCAATAGGGCTCGTTTTTTATTATATTTTTCCGCTTGGCGGTCAAATTCTGCTTGTATCCGCTTCTCTTGTGACAAAGTATGCGAATTTTATCATAAATATTCTTGGCTCTTTGCCATTTGCGGCGGTAAGGCTTTACGAATACAGCTTTATATTTGCACTTTTGCTATTGTTTTCGGTAATATTCGTTTTATTTGCTTGTAAACACAGACGAGATATGTTAAAATTAAAAATAATGCACGAAAAGATAATCAGCGAGGGCGGTGGGAAGTTAAAATGGCAGTAATAAGCGAGGAAGTGTTTAAATCACGGATTAAATCGGGGAGTCTTGCTCCGATTTATATTTTGTTCGGCGACGACGGATATTTGAAAAAAATGTATGCTGAAAAGCTTATAAAAATGACGGCTGACAAGGATGACATTTTTAATTTCTGCCGTTTTGGCGCCGATTGTGATTTGCAGGAGGTTTATGACTTTCTTTGGCAGATTCCGATGATGGCTGATAAAAAATGTGCAGTACTGTGTGATTACGATTTTGAGCATTGTTCAAAAACCGATTTCGACAAGCTTTTAAGTCTTGCAACCGACTGCCCGGATACTGCGCTTTTAATAATTTGGTTTGACAGTGTAAAGATAGATGTAAAAAAAAGCACTAAATTTAAAAAACTTATGTCTGCTGCGGAAAAATGCGGCGGTGCGGCGGTTGAGCTTAACCATAGGCGTGCGCCCGAGCTTGTTAAAATGCTTACGGATGGTGCGGCAAAACGGGGCTGTAAAATGGACCCTGCTGCGGCACGGTATCTGATAGAGAGCGCAGGGGAGGACATAAATACCCTTGTAAACGAGCTTGATAAGCTGTGTTACTATCTGCCGAATGGTGAAATAACCAAGGCTACCGTAGATTATGTGTGTGTTAAAACTCCCGAAGCATCGGTTTACAATCTTTCAAAGCAGATTTTTACACGGCAGTCGGGCGAAGCGCTCAAAACGCTGGACGAGCTTTTCTTTATGCGCTTTGAGCCGATGATGATTTTATACACGGTCTCCTCCCCGTATATAGATATGTACCGCCTTTACGCCTTAAAAAAGAGCGGAGCGGATAAGCGTGAACTCTTGGAGCTTTACGGCTATAAGGGCAGGGAGTTTCTTATTGACAGGGCGGCGCAGAATTTAAGGCTTTTCGATTTTAAAAAGCTCTCTTTAAGCTTTGAAGCCTTGGTTGACGCCGACCGTAGGCTTAAATCCTACGGGGCAGACGGGCGGATTATTCTTGAACAGTTGATAATTAGGCTTATTTATATTATCGCAAAGGGTGAGGCGGTTGATAAAGCTTGACAGACCCGTGATTGTTGAGGGAAAATACGATAAAATCACTCTTCAAAATGTGGTTGATGCGCTGATTATAACCACCGACGGCTTCGGTATTTTTAAAAATAAAGAAAAATGCGACTTAATAAGGCAAATGGCCAAGAAAAACGGCGTTATAATTATGACGGATTCTGACTCTGCGGGGGCGGTTATACGGTCTTATATTAAAAAAATAGTCTCCGATTGCGAGATTATAAATGTATATGTTCCTGAGCTTCACGGCAAGGAAAAAAGAAAGGATAGGCCGTCAAAATCGGGGCTTATCGGCGTTGAGGGAATGACCCCCGAAATAATTGAAAATGCACTCAAAAAAAGCGGAGTTTTCTCGTCAAGGACAGAGGAAAGACGGAAAATCACAAAAGCGGATATGTTCACTTTTGGACTTTCGGGGGGAGAAAACAGCAAAGAAAAGCGAAAAAGCTTTTTAAGGCAGTTAGGATTACCCGAATCCCTTTCGTCCTCTGCGATGCTTGATGTGCTTAACAACAGCTTCACCTTTGAAGAGTTCACCGCAAAGGCTGAACTGTGGAAAAATAACAGAGACTTTTAAAAACGGAGATGTGGTAATGAAAAAAATCGGGTTTGATAATGAGAAGTATATCGAGCTTCAGTCGGGCAACATAAGAGACAGAATCGCAATGTTCGGCGGCAAGCTTTACCTTGAGTTTGGCGGCAAGCTTTTTGACGACTATCATGCGGCGAGGGTACTGCCCGGCTTTGCGCCCGACGCAAAGGTTAAAATGCTTTTACAGCTTAAGGACGATGCAGAAATAGTAATCGTAATCAATGCTGATGCTATTGAAAAGAACAAACGCAGGGGAGACCTTGGCATTACCTATGACCTGGATACCCTAAGGCTTATAGATGCCTTTAGAGGAATAGGGCTTTATGTTGGAAGTGTGGTTATTACAAGATATACGGGTCAGCCCTCGGCAAATGCTTTTGAAAATCGGCTTACCAAGCTTGGTATCAAGGTTTACAGACATTACCCGATTGAGGATTACCCCTCAAACATATCCCGTATAATAAGCGAGGAAGGCTTTGGTAAAAACGATTATATAGAGACCTCCAGAAAGCTTGTTATTGTTACAGCACCGGGCCCCGGCAGCGGTAAGATGGCTACCTGTTTGTCCCAGCTTTACCACGAAAACAAGCGGGGAATAAAGGCGGGCTATGCTAAGTTTGAGACCTTCCCGATTTGGAATATACCCCTTAAGCACCCCGTGAATATTGCATATGAGGCGGCAACCGCCGACCTTAATGATGTTAATATGATAGACCCATTCCACCTTGAGGCATACGGTAAAACCACTGTTAATTACAACAGGGACATTGAAATTTTCCCCGTGCTTGACGCAATGCTTAAGGCGATTTCCGGCGAGTCGCCCTACAAGAGTCCCACCGATATGGGTGTTAATATGGCAGGCTTTGCGTTTTGTGATGATGAGGCGGTTTGCAATGCGGCAAAGCAGGAGATAATCCGCCGTTATTATTCGGCGCTTGTCAGCGTAAGGCAGGGGCTAACTGAACAGAATGATGCGCAGAAGATTGAGCTTTTGATGAATCAGGCGGGCGTTTCTGTTAATGACCGTCCCGTTGTGACCGCGGCACTTGCAAAGGCTGAGAAAACCGATGCTCCCGCCGCTGCAATAGAGCTTGCAAACGGTGAAATTATAACGGGTAAAACCTCAAGCCTATTAGGACCATCCTCGGCAATGCTTTTAAATGCACTTAAAGAGCTTGCGGGAATACCTGATGAAGTAAACCTTATTTCTCCCACGGTTATTGAGCCTATCGGAAAGCTTAAGACGGATATTATGGGCAATCACAACCCGAGACTTCACACCGATGAAGTTTTGATAGCCCTTTCAATCTGCGCCGCCACAAGCGATATAGCAAAAAAGGCGCTGGAACAGCTTAAAAACCTTAACGGTCTTGAAGCCCATTCAAGCGTTATACTTTCCCGTGTGGACGAGCAGGTGTTCAGGAAATTAGGTGTTAATATGACCTGCGAACCTAAGTATCAAACCAAAAAACTTTACCACAACTAATATTAATCCCTATAGAGATTACTCTCTATAGGGATTTAAAGTTAGGGTGGCAAGAATAATCCTTCAAAATCAGGTTCGGATTATTCTTGTCACCCTAGGCTGACGAGAGTCGAACCCATTACGGTTTCGCTCGCCGCCTTTTACTGCCTTTCTTGCGTTCATTTTTGTAAGGCGACAGCCTTACTGCAAATTTCACGCATCGCCTTTCAATAAAAGGCGACTGAGAGAAACTCTTCGACCTGCCAAATAAATAATTTTTCGAGATGGCGAAGTCGAAGAGTGCAGTATTTCTGACATATTACAAGTGATGAGACA
>JAZSLI010000049.1:0-14567 GCA_045535295.1 Acutalibacteraceae bacterium
AATAAATCAAAAAAGGAGAATGAAAAATGAAAAAACTATTTTCGCATCGTTCCAAAAATAGCGTTATTGCACTTCTTTGCATTATTTCGCTATTAGCATCCTTTATGCCTTGCTTTTCACTTGTAGCAAGCGCCGAAAGCACAGTTTCTGAGTATGTTGAACCCGAGGTTGAGGCAGAGCTTCCCTATACTCTTGATTTCGAGGAAACATATTTAAACTCATCTAACGCAACCTTCTATGGTGATTTGAACTTAGCTTGTGACGGAGGCAGAGCCAGCCATACAGCGCTTGTAACCGAAGCAAACGGTAACAAGGCAGTTCGCCTCACCTATGACACAGGAAGCGCTGTTAACTATAAGGATAACCCCGGTTTAAGCGTTTATAATCCCTTTACAAAGGATAGATTTGTGGGTGATGCGGGAAATAAATACACAATTAGCATCTCCTATAAGGTTGAAAGAACGGACGGCAGGTCAATGCAGTTCTATCTTGTAAACTGCGGAAGAACGACCCTTACAGGAACCGACCTTAACCTCAACAATGCAGCCATGAAAGCCTCGGCATTTAAATCGGTTCCCATTGGAGAAGCCATAACAGCAACCAACGATTCTTATATAACAATTTCCGCTGTATTTGAATCAAACGGTGAGGATTTCCCGATTATTGTTCTTTCAACCAATAACAGCACAACTGTTGAAAACCACAGTAACACCAATTTTGCTTCTGTTTTGGTTGATAATATTACGGTTAACACCTATAACGCTTACAAACAATTTATATCAGGTGAAAAGGTAGACGGTAACAAAGTTCTTATAGGAAATGAAGAACCCCTTTCCTATAACTCATACGAAACCTCTCTAGCCCGTAATGACAGATGGGCATTCAACAACTCTATGATAGATGTTTACCCCGCTTATGATCCGCTTAATAGATCGAACAAGGCTCTTAAATATACCCAAAGCAGCTCTCTCGGCTATATAGTTTTCGGTGCCGAATGCAATTCGGATGTACAAAATGTTCCAAATTATGCTATTACCGCTAAGGCAGGTGCTACATATAATATTCAGTTTGACTATTATGCTACCGGCACCACCACCTCAGCGCTCAAACTCTATTTTGCAATAGGAAAAGCTACCGGTTATAACGCCTCAGCAAATCAGCCTGTTTCATTCCAAACTCAATTAATGGAATTCCCCAAAAACACCAACATTGAAACAGGAACCTGGATTAGAGATTACAAGGTAACCGTAACCGTTCCGGCTAATACAGATTTAACCAATGGAGATAAACTTTTGCTTAAATTTACAGGCGGTGGTTTTAAATCAGCAGTTTATATTGATAACCTTAAAAGCTCCTTGGTAGGTCCTGCTACTGAAACAGTTTCCGCTACTGATGAGCAGTTAACAAGCAACAGCTATGATTCAGTTTGTCCGGATGATCCTACTTGGAATGGTAACTGGTATAACTACACAGGCGATGTTTTACCTGCTGTTGACCCCACAAACCCCGAAGCTACTCAAAAGAGTGTTTTAAGGCTTAAAAAAAATAGAAATACCTGGCATCAAATCGTTTTAGGTTCAAATTACAGTAGTGCTACCGATACCAGAACCACCACCTCAGTAATCACACCCACAACAAGCGCAGCTTACGAAATTGAGTTTGATTACTATATAGAAAAAGCCGCAAAGCAGGAAGATACTATTCTTTATCTTGCCAGCGCAACAAGACAAATTTGGGAATATGCAGCAAAAACAGAAGGCGCTACAAAAACCTATAATTATATTGGCAAAACCGATTTCAAGACTGAGCTTATGCGAATTACCACTGAGACACCTGTATCAACCGAATGGCAAACCTTTAAAGCAACTGTTTCGGTTCCAGACGGTGTTACAATTACCGAAGGCAATGTTTTAGCTATTCTAATTAACTCTCCTGACAACGATTACGGAATAATCAATTTTGATAATATAAAGGTAACAAAGAAGGCTCCGATAAGTGCTGAAATAATTATGGATTCCGAGCATAGACTTGAAATTTATAAAGATGGTAAGCTTCCCGTTAGCCCATATCTCGCTAACGATGAGGATAACGTTGATAATAAGGCTGTTGTTTGGTACACCGACCAAACCCGCAAAAATCCTTTCAGCTACAACACTTTCACCGCAAACACCGCTCAGCACTTAACCCTATACGCACAGTATGAGCTTGCTGAAACACCTCTTGTTCTCGGTGACCTTAACTTTGACTCATTAACAACTGCCGCAGATATCGTTGTTGCCAAGAAATATTTCCTAAATACCATTAATTACTTTGATTCTAATGATAGAGCAGACATTAACCGAGATGGCAACTACACATTAAAGGATTTAGTTAAGATTAAGCATTTAGCCGCAGGTTCTGATAGTGACTTTGCAATAAATTCAAGCAAGGATTACAAAATAGTTATCCCTTCAAGCGATGCTAACTTCACCGAGAAAAATGCAGATTTATTAAATGAATATATCGGCTCCGCTAATTTAGATACCGCCACCGAGGCAGAATATGAAATTGTTATCGGCAATTCAAAGCGTGACGGTGTTTATACCATTACAAATCCTAACAACTATCACATTATAGTTAAAGGCAACAAGGTATTTGTCAACGGCGGAAGCGAGAAGGCATTAGCTGCTGCCATCGTTTCGTTAAACGGTTACATTAAAGGTGGCTTCAACCTCACCGAAGGCTGTGTTATTGATTTTGATTATCTTAATCGCAACCACCCTGCTGATATAATAGGTGTTATTCCTGTTAGAACAACCTATTTGAATGATTATGCTACTTCTAAACCTGCAACATACCTTGATGCAGCAGAAATTTCGGATTATGCCGCAAAAATAGAGGCTTCGGATGCAACTGCCGAACAAAAAACACTCGGTAAACAGTTTGCAAATGAAATCACTGCGAACTTCATTGCAAATTTCGAAAAGAAAAACGATACAATGGTTCACGTTTCTTCCTTTGCAATTATTAACGATGTTATTTATATGACCTATTACGCAAACGAAGAAACAGGTGAGGAAAACCCATTATATCAAAAAGCCCGCTTTGTTTACTGCCCTGTAGATGATACCGATAATATGACCTATATCGATATTCAGTCCCCCTCTGATATATGTGGCGGCAAATTCGTTAAAGCAATTTATGATACCATTTTAATGCAAAAGGATGAAAATACCATCTACATTATGTGGACTGCAATGCTTGATGACAATTATTACAGACTTTACCGTGTTTATGATATTTCTACCGATACTATGGGACCAATTCTTATAAACAAATTCAAGGTTGGCGATATCACAAACGATTTCAGTGTTACAGGTATTAAATCTGCATTACAGGAAAATGAAATTGCCTATAAAGATATGTACTCCGATATCGGAATTATGCAGAAGATTACAACAAGAGTTGAAAACGGTGAGACCTATTACTACACAGGTGCTTACTGCGGAGACCTTAACTGCATAATCAAGAGTAAGGATTTCGAAACCTGGGAATATGTTGCACAGCCCGATTTCATCAACCTTTCTAAATGGGAGAACGCAACCTATGTTATTGGCGATAAGTGCTATTACTTCGTAAGACAAAACGGTTCAAGCTACGGCTTCTTAACTGCTTACGATTTAATAAACGGTACTTGGGATAAACCCGTACTTGTTGGTGACTGTCAGTCCCGTTCAGACTTCATTGTTTATAACGGTAAGCTCTATTTGTTCCACGCACCAAACGACCGCAACACCATTGGTGCCATTGAGGTTGATACAGAAAATCTTGCAAACAGCAAGGTTGTATTCCAAGCCGCAATGAATTCGAGCTGCTTCTATCCGTTTGTACAGTATGCTAACGGGGATACATCAGCAATCTATTTCTCATACACCATATCACGTCAACACATTAGATTGTCTAAATTCAACCCTGAAAACTATTTTAATTAAAACCTAAAAAAGCCTTAGCAGTAAAATTTACTGCTAAGGCTTTTTCTTTTGCTAATTTAAACTGCTTTAATTATAAGCTCATCAATAACGTCACGAACTTTTTGCATAGTTTCAGTATCATTAATACATTTATCAAATACTATATTTCCGCACACCTCTTCGATTTGCGAAATTATGAAATCCTTACTGTAATATTGCTCGCAAAGCTGCAAAGCGCAAATATCCTCAAAGGCTTGCTTTAAAGAAATAAGCCTTAAAGACTCCCAAGCCTTACCATTCTGGCTTGGGTAAACGCAAAAAGCGTCTCCCCCGCCTGCCCAGTATCCTCCATTAGCATTAAGATAGGGATTAATAATATCATCTGAAAACTGGTTGTTATAAAAATTATAGCCCCAATTCAAATATCCTTCGATATCATACTTATACATTTGAATACCAATTGAGCGAATTCTTGAAGAATGCATAGATAAAAACTTATTGCTATATCCGAAAATCGGCTCGCAGCAATAATAAATCCATCTTTCCTTGATATCCTCCCTTAAAAAGGCATTTATTGAGGGACTAACTGGAACAGGAATATCACAAAGACCTTTTTGATAATAATCAACATCGCTGCACGCATCAATAATTTTGAAGCCCTTTAATAACTCCCTAACAATATCACGACATTTTTTATACTGCTCTAAATGCTCAATAGAGGGCTCATCTGAAATATGAAAATATGAGTTTTCGGCATAGCCTTCTCTTTTAAGATAAGCGGTAAGCTCGGGCAAAAAAGCGTTTAAAAATTCAACATATTCTTCCCCCACAGCATCGGTATCCCAACCGAAAATGCGCTTATATTCGCCATCAACCGTTGCCATTATTTTTGGCGCATGATATGCACCCCATTGAGTGAAAAGATGCATAAACTCAAAATACTTAACCCCAACTCTTTCGCACATTTTAAGCCAACGGTCAAGCAGCGAAAAATCAAATTCATATTTTCCGCCATTTTTAGTTATTTTAAGTAGCTGTGTAGTTGTGCGCTCCTCACCCTCTCTTGTATCGAGGCAAGGGGTATAAAGCGGCACTAAAATCATATTAATTCGGTTTTCTACCGCAGTTTTAATAAAGCTTTCGCAAATTTCGAAATGTTTTTCGCTAAATGGTTCAATATCATAATAATCTGCTAAGCAGTCAGCATAAAACCACTGTGTAACCCTTGTGTGCTGTTCGGGCAAGCAGGCATTTATAACCTCTAATTCAAGCGAATCCTCAAAGACAGTTTCTCCCAAACTATTAGTAAACTTGATTGTTATTTGATATTCCCCTGCTGCCACCTCTTTTTCAGGCTCAACATCAACCCAAAGACAACGTAGCTGGCCCTCAAAGGCAGGTATAGAATTGAAATGAGTAAGAGGTGTTAAAACATCAGGATAAAGCCCGGGCTTTACTCTAAGATAGCCGCCATCCTCCATATATCTGCTTTCGGGGTGATTAAACGGAGCGGGAATATAATTAGGCACATTCTCAACAAGCCTAAATGTCACCTTGCAGGGCAAGCTTGTTTCATAAGAAACCTTTAAAAAGGTTCTCATTCTATTTTCAGTGTCCCCATCATAATAAGCAACCTGAAATGCACCCGAACAGTTTTTATAAAGTCTTAACCTATTAATTTGAGAAAAATCGTTAGGTGTTTGATCTAAAAAACACTTTTCCAAGGAAGAAATAAATTTTACTTGCATAACATCACCCTTTTACTATGATTTGATTTGATTTTATTTTATCATAATAGTAAAAAAAAGCAATAAAAAAGAAACCAATTATAAGATTATACATAAAATTATCACAAAATAATAACCCTCTGATAGATAATCAAAGGGTTATACTTTTAATGTGTCTGAACTTTTTTGCCTAATAATTCAGGATAAGAGTCCATAACAAAGTCATATTCGGTTTTAACGCCATCTATTAGCCACTCCTGAGGTGAGTTGTTATACATCCAGTCAAGAGGCACGGCAACGTTCTTTTGAATAGAATTGATTTTAAATGCTTGCTTTAAATCCTCTTCCATTTCGGGTGTTAAAGCAGTTGGATCTGCCGAAACAAACAAGGGACTTCCACTTTTTGCAAGTAAATCAAGCCATTGTTTATTCAGCTTCCAAGCAATTTTATCTCCCAAAATGCCTACACAGTCAGCATCAACCATATAAAAGCTTTCGTTCTGGCAGAGGCGGAATGCAAGTGTATTAACACCAAAGGCTCTGGTTCTGCTCCAATTTCTACCACTTGTGTCATCGCCTATTCTGTAAAGCTCAACAAGACCTGCGCAAAGGTGCGAAACTGTGTTACAACCGATAATAATCATATCATCCCCTGCTTCCTCACGGAAAAGGCGATAAAAATCAAGAACTATCTCGGCACCGGTTTTAGATTTATCCGAAAAACTCCAACCATCCTCAACAGCAATTTTACCATAAAGTGAATCTCCGAAATGGTCATACATATCATAGGTTGAAAAATCGTGCTTAATAAGCTCATAGCCCCAACCCTTTATGGTTCTTATAATATCTCTTAAATATTCCTTAACCTCAGGAATGGATGGGTCAAGATAGGTCTTTCGAACGCCGTCCTTACCCTTTGAAAATCTCCATTCAGGATGCTGCTCATATGCCTCGGTATCGTGAAGAGGTCTAAACCAAATGCCCGGTTTTAAGCCCATCTCTTTAAATTCATCTGCAATTTTTTTCATATCACCGTATTTTTCGTTTGGTCTCCAAGGTCCGCAGGTTTTGTTAATCGACCAACCGTCATCAATAACCATAAACGGCTTATTTTCATTTTCGCCTGCCAAACGGGCAATAATGCTCGCATCTCTTATAATTTCCTCGTAGCTACTGTTACCATAGGCATAATACCAGTTGTTGCTACCATAAACGGGTTCCTTAGGTAAGCGGGGATTTGGGGACATAACCTTGCAAAATTTCTTTGCTGCTTCAAATGCCGAAATATCCTTATAATGCTCACAAACAACAATACCCGCAAGAAGCTCCCTGCCATTAAGCTCAACACCAACTCCGCCACAACGAACATCGAACCACGCAGTAACGCCCGAAGGGTCACAAGAAAAACTTATAAAACTATTTGGCTGAACCATAACGCCACAGCCAACAGTTTCACTTCCGTTATTTGCAAAGAAATACCAAGGCATAAAGATTTCACCATTTAGCGAGTGCCACTCCATATCTCCATAAGAGCGCTCCCATTTGTCTCCCATTATTCTTGTCGGCTCAGTTGCTCTATGGTTCCAACGCAAGCAAATAAATCTAACCTTGTCCTGTTTGGCGGTGAGATAAACACAAAGCTTTCGGTCTGCAAGCTCAAATCTAACCTTAGCATCAGAAAGCTCGCCCTCACATTCTATTCGTACATCATCTGGTAATCTTAAAATATCTATCATTACATAAACTCCAAACTATTTGTATTTATAAAACTTTATAGACCTTACTGTCATCGAATTGCCGTTTTCCCAGTCGGTTGTTTGGTCGGGAAGTCCTGTCTTTGGTGAGCAAACATCAACGCCTGAATAAACTGTCATAATAGCTATCATAGGCTCATCAAACAAGAATTTACCGTCCTCCCCTTCGGATGGCTTAACAAATAAAACCGGCTTGTCATCAATATACCAAGTAAGTGAATCGGGTTGCCAATCAAATGCAAATTTGTGAAATTCATTTCCCCAATCAGCACCAAAGAAAGAGCAGTTACCCTCAACTGGGCTCTTCTCGGTTGATAATCTATGATAAACAAATCTCCACTGTGTACCTGTATATTCTCCATTAGGATATGTATGTGCCAAAACAGTTCCTTTAACAGCATCCGGGGTCCTTCCAAAACATTCCATAAGGTCAAATTCATATTCAATTTGACTCTTATTATGTCTGCTTGCAACAAACCAAAGCGCAGGGCAAATTCCCATACTCGAATTGATCTTAACATCAAATTCAAAATAACCATAATCGTAAAACTCTTTTGTTCTAAGCTCGGTACCCATATAGTACTCGTCCGTTTCGGTTGCAAGTAAGGTCATTTGACCATCTTTAACCATAACATTATTAGGTGTTAGGTAGCACTTTTTTGTTGCATCAGGATTTCTTGCAGAGGTTGTTGCCTCAAAGGGCTGCCAGGCCTTTTTATAAGGGTTATTTTCATTCGCCCATTCTCCCAATTCCAAATCGGTTTTAAAATTCTCTTCATAAACTAATCTTAAACTATCCCAATTAATACACATAATAAAACAAACTCCTTTATTCTTGTTGTTAAGAAAATTATACTTGAAATTTTATATTTTTTAAAGTATAATATGTCTCATAAATTTGTCAAAATGTCTTTTTTTGAGGTGTTCTATGAAAAAAGATAATCTCCACCGTCTTGATAATAAAAATTTTTTAGAGCTTTCTATTAAAAACCATCACTTTGATGACCTCAATATCCGCCTTTGCGGAATGGAAAAATGTCTTCCCTTACATTCTTGGGGTTGGGGTGTTCGCAACTACTACCTTGTTCATTTTGTTGTTTCTGGTGAAGGTCAGTTTTTTAATGAGACCGGAAGCTATAAAATTTCAAAGGGACAAGGCTTTATTTCCGCTCCTCATCAAAGAATAAGATATGAGGCCTCATTTGATAATCCTTGGCATTATATTTGGTTTGGCTTTACGGGTTCAAAGGCAGAAGCACTTTGTGAATCCTGCTGCTTCACAAATGAAACTCCCGTTTTCTCGTTTAGCGAGAATTTTGATATTTTATCCCTCTTTTTTGAAGCAAGCACTATGGATTTAGGGCGTGAGGCATTTCTTCTTTCAGTTCTATATAAATTTTTCAGTCTTAGTTATCAACTTGAAACAACAGACTTTTCAAGAACAAAAATTGCTAAAAGCTTTATAAAAAATAACTTTTCTTCCGGAATTTCGGTTATGGATGTTGCGGCAAGCGTTAATCTTGAACGGAAATATTTTTGCAAAATTTTCAAAGAGGAAGCCGGAATTACCCCCTCAAACTACATATTAAAGGTTCGAATGACCAAGGCGTTATGGTTAATTGAAAACTCAATCCTCCCCATTAGCGAGATTGCTAACTCTGTTGGATACCACGATTTACCCACGTTTTCAAAAGCATTTAAACAATATTACGGGCAAACCCCAACAAAAATTTTAAAGACTAAAAAACAAGCAGGTATCAAATGATACCTGCTTGTTTTTCTACTTAATTGTTATCTTTCCATCTGTCAGCCTGACCAAATATATTGTCTCTCCTTTTATCGCTCCAACTGGTAACACGTCCGTTAACCTGTTGTCCCTCACGTTGATAAAGACGTACATAATCTACCAACATTTTCATATTATCCCAATCGGGATTTTCATCAGGATAATCCATTCTTCCTGCCACTGCGGCTCCTGCATATTGAGTAAGAATTATAAACATTTCCTGATGGAAGGAAGCTGCCCTCTTACTATTGAAGTCGTCAATAGCCATTCTATAAAACGGATTTCCATCACAATACCAAATCAAATGATGCTCATCCCATTCAAGTCCGTAAGTATGATATCCGTCTGAAAGCTTTTCTCCGTTTGGCAAGGAATAAAAAGAAAATCCACTTGCCATATGATTAATATGATTAAGGTCGTTTCCTGCCCAAGAGTCAGCAGCAAAATCCTTATTATTTTTGCCCGGCCATACAAGAGAGGTTGCTTTAATATAGGAACCGTCTCCAAAAACTTCAAAAATATCTATCTCAGGCTTTACATATTCGAGTGGGTCCTCTAAACCCAAAAGCCAAAATGCAGAACATCCTCCACGACCATCACACACCTTAGCGCTGATTTCAACATAACCGTATTTATAAAGAAGGCTCATACTGGTTCGAAGCTCTGCACTGTAATATTTTTCCCCATCTGTACTGCCAAACAAAGTAAGTTTTCCATCTTTGACTATATAATTATCGTCGTTAATCCAACACTCTTTCTTGATTCCCTTAGTATTTTCGTTGCCTCGTGCGCCAATATTTACAGGTGGATGCTTCATCCAACCACGAGGTATATTTTCGCCATCAAATTCTTCGGCATATATAAGCTTATAGCCATCAATTTCAGGGTTGCTTTCTATTTTACTTCCAAAAGGCAACTGAGACAAATCATTAAAATATGTAAATATTTCTATAAGCCTATTTATAGCGTAGTTAACAGCTTCGGTAGATAAACCCTTTACAAATATTGTGTCCTCTTCGCAATAAACACTGTATTCATCATAATTTTGAGCGTCAGCCAATAAATCGAATTTTATACAGCATTTGTCCTGTAACGGCTCGGTTGTGATTTCTGGCTTAACACCATATTTTTTCTTAAAAAAATCTGCCAAAATTTCAATTGCACGTATTTCCATCAAAGAAATATTATGTGCACGCCTTAAAAAATAACAATTTTTAAAATCAAACATAGTATGTCGCTCCTTATGAAAATTTTCCCACCTTTATATTAACATAAAATGTATTAAAAATCAACTTTAAAAATATCTCCATCTTTTTCTAAGGATAAGCACAGCTTGTTATAATCAGCGATAACAACACTACCATCCTCATATTTAATTCTATAAACATTAGGCTCAGTTTCAGTGTGACTTTCAATTAAAACCTTTTGCAAATAATTTAGCTTTTCAAAAATTTTATACTGTTTAAGCGAAGCCTCAACGCCTTCGGCAATTTCCTTATCAGTACCGCAACGAAAATCTCTATCTCCCATCCAGTCTCCGCCATCTCTCTTAAATTTAGAGAAATAGTAATTGGTAGGTCTGTCGCCCAATTCAAATGATTTAAGCATATTCAATTTATCGGCACTCATTGGTGAATTAACCGTTTGAGTTAGAGAATTATAAAGCACAATTCCGTGATAAACAATTTGCCAAAACGGAACCTGTTTATCAAACAATTCCCAAGAATCATGCTGTGCTTTACGAGAGAAGGTTGCATAAAGGATATAATCTACCTTGCTAAGACAATAATCAACAGGACCCTCCGAGGAGGTTGCGCCAAAGCACTCGGTTGTAAATTGAAAAATCTTTTTCCAATAATCCGCCCATTCAGAAGGGTTTAGCGGATGATTAGGGTCATAACAGGCTCTCGGAGATATGCAGGTAATCTCATCAATATAATTAAACCCGCTAAATCCGATTTCCTTCATTTTAGGGTAAACCTCTTTTGCATATTCATAAGCCTTTAAAGGACACTGAACATAACTGCGTCCAGGAGCCCAAGCGGTAATAAATGGTCTGTTGCCCGATTTTTCCATATGCGTATTTTCAAGCTTGAAATTATTTGCAACAGGAGCCGCCATAACGATATTAGAATGTCCCGAAATTAAATAGCCTAACTCTTTTGCCCTTGCAGTAAGCTCTCTTAAATCCTTTTCTCCACCCAATTTTTCTTCAACCGGAAAAAATTGAGGCCATCTGCCATCGTGTCCGCTAATGTTCCAACCAACAAGACAAAACTCAACATTTCTCATTCCCGCAGCATAATAAGCCTCCATCAACTGCTTTACCTGCTTAAAAGTGCAGGCAACATACATCGGTGGCTCATTCTCAGGAGTTTGGTCAATAATAGGCGAAGGAACCGGCTTCCAACCCATACGAATTCTAACATAAACGGATTTTGATCCAAAATCAAGCTCAGGAGTTAAACGGTCTGTTATCCTTTTAAAGCCTCCAAAGGTTAACTGATGGCTTCTGTAAGCCCTTGCCATTCCCGAATAATCGGCATTCTCGCCCTCTAAATTATACACTGTGATTTTGATTTCTTCGTAAGGAATTTCTTTATTTATTAGTATTCTCATGGCGGTGCTATAAACACCGTTTTTAACATTTATAACCTGTCGGGAGCAAACTGCCATTGTGCTGGCAACAACAACTCTCGCTTTATTTTGCTTTTTTATTGCAATAACAGGGGTTTTTAGCACTCCGCTAACATATTCCCTATCCTCTCTATGCTTATAATAGCAAAGCCCGAAATCCTCCATTTCCTTTTGGCAATGAATATGAGCGGTTATAAGAATATATCCTTCCTCGCAGGCCTCACAGCTCATATTATCAAGATTAAAATCAATGTGCTTTATCTGAGTGTAGTCTAACTCCTCAGCAAGCCTGAATGAAGTTCCCCCATTTTCCCAAAAGGATAATAGCTTTACCTCCTTTTGTTCATCGTTTGCAAAAACTGCAACTGCACCTAACATAGAATCACCCTTTATTATTTATATTTTTAGCACGAAGCGTGCCAATAATTATTGAAATCATAGTTATAATTTCATTAACAATGTTTGCGAAGGAATTAAAAGCGATTCCATTTAAAAGCATAAGCAATGATACTATAAAAGAAATCCCTCTGATTATTGAGATATTTTTATTGAAAAAGGCCACCGTTGCAAGACTGGAAGCTATTGCAGGCAAGAGACTTTGCGGTCCCTTCCAGGTTAGCAAAGCAGCACATATAAACAAACAACAAAAAATAATAAGTATTATTTTTTTCTTCAAAAAAGGGTATTTATCACTTTTAACAAATGTAACTTCTCTAAAAACCGCAACCAAGGTTGTTGCCATAGTTGGATAGGCACCAATTAAATAAAAATGTGCTATCCAAATAAAATCGGTTATAAGTTTAAATAAAAGAACATTTTTTCTTTCCTTTTGAATAAATATAAAAAAGCCAAAAATTATTGCAATAAATCCTATAATTTGACCTATTGACTCCATATCAAGCACCCTCTTCGAATTATATTATGGATTTGAAAAGCTTTACAGTCAATAAATAAAACAAAGCATAAATATAAAAAAACAAACTTCTTTAAAATTGTTTTTTTCCTAATATAGCTTGTTTTTTTATCCGTTCTATTATATAATATAAAAAAATGAAACGAGGAGAAAAGATGCAGTTAGCTGAAATTTGTCCGTTTGTGAGATTTGCAATGGGAAATATCCATCCCTTAATAACCCACAAAATAACAACAATCGATAATCGCCTATTTTTTGTGACCAATGGAGGTGGAGAGGTTTTAATCGATAATCAACCCTTCGAAATTAAAGAAAACACATTAATGCTTTGGCAAGGTGGAACCGAATATAAATTTATCCTTAATAAAGATTTTAAAGCCATAAGCATAAATTTTGATTATACTTATGAAAATTCACATATTGTAAAGCCAATTCCTGTCATCAATGCCGAAACCTCCAAAACCCAAATATCGCAAATTAATTTTGACGATTATCCTTGTCTTAATAATCCAATAATTATTAATGATGCTGCTTCGGTTTTGCCCTCGTTAGAAAAAATAATTGAAATTTTTTCAGCAAATTTGCCACTTAGTACCGCAAGGCTATCAGCTATACTTAAAACTTGTATTGCCGATATCGTTTATCTCTATACTGTAAAACATACATCAAGCATTACCTATAAAAAAATCAAAAAAGTAATTGATTATATCAAAGAGCATTATAGCGAAAATTTAACCAATGAAGCCTTAGCAAAATTAGTTAACTATCATCCGTATTACTTAAATCGTATTATGGTGATGACAACGGGCAGCACTATTCATCAATTTTTAATTGACTATCGATTAACCGAGTCCGAAAAGCTACTGATTTCAACCGATAAAAGCATCTCTGACATTGGTTTCGCTGTTGGTTTTTCAAACACAGTTTCTTTTATAACCAATTTTAAAAGAAAGCATAATATAACTCCCGCTAAATTTAGAATAAATATGCAGCATATCTTTTAAAGAATCATAACCACCGGTAAACCGGTGGTATGCACCACCCCTATAAGGGGTGACTACTGGCTTAGCCCCTAAAAGGGGCACTGAAAGTTTAGCAACGCATTACAATCTCGGGCAGCCGCTCACGTGCGGCTGTCTTTTTTTGCCTTTTACTTCTTGTTACCCGTGAACGGGTCAATGAATTCTTTTATACTAATTTGTTCTGCTGCGTAATCTTCTTCTAACTGATTCCTTATGTATTCTGCTATAACCTTTTTATTTCGAGCGACCGTATCCACATAATAGCCTCGGCACCAAAAACTTCTGGTGCCGTACTTGTACTTTAAATTTGCGTGTCGGTCGAAAATCATCAGCGAACTTTTACCCTTGAGATATCCCATAAATTGTGCTATACTTATGTGCGGTGGGATACTTACAAGCATATGTATGTGGTCGGGGCACGCTTCTGCCTCTATTATTTCTACTCCCTTTTGAACACATAATTTCCTCAAAATTTCTCCTATGTCTTTTTTGATTTTTCCATATATTTCTTTTCGTCTGTATTTTGGTGCGAAAACTATATGGTACTGACATCTGTATTTTGAGTGTGAACTGCTTTTTATCTCATTATTTCCATTCATTTGAAAAACCTCCTGTATTTTTGTAATGCGGTTGCCAAACCATTACTATTATACAAGAGGTTCTTCTTTTATCTATAGTTTTTTGGGCTTAGCTACGCCTCGCCCGTTTTATTGTAGCTTCGCTCTTTTTTCTTCCCCCGGTAGAACCGGGGGTTTATTTCCACACCTAAAGGCACCAA
>JAZSLI010000037.1:0-19319 GCA_045535295.1 Acutalibacteraceae bacterium
TATAATACACCCAAGGCGGTGATGAGATGAAAAGATTATCAAAAATACTTTTTCTTATAAGTGTCGCTCTTATCGTTGTCGGGGTGTTAATAAGTTTTATTGATAATATGAAATTAACACAACCCGAACACTTTAAAGGACTTAATAAGGATACAACGAGGGAAGATATATTATCAATTTATGGCGAGCCTGATGAAACGGTTGAGTATATTTATCCCGAAGGTCAATTCTATGATGTATATAATGTAGAGTACTTAGGAGTTAATGGTGAAATTCAAGTGCGTTATTTTGGTGATGATACAGAAAATGTTTATTGTGTGGAATTTATCATTAATTCTATTGATTTTGATAGCCCAAAAGATTATCAAAATGCTGTTAAAAAAACGAACGATCACTTTGAGCGCGCTTGTGAAAATATGAGTAGAAATGATTTTAGCGTGGATGAAAAAACTTCGATATCTTTTATAGATACAGAAAAAGAAGTAAATTATATGATTTATACAAATCGCACATATAATGGGTCAAGGGAAGAAATGAACAATCTTAGTACGTATGATGAATCAAAAATGAGTGATTGTATGTGCTATCAGTTTTCTAAATCGTTGACAAGTGAATAATCTAAAGAATTTCTTGGTTTTCAGACACTTTTTATTCGTGTCATTAAGTTCAAAACAGCCAAAAATCCCGAATGCGAAAGCGTTCGGGATTTTACTTTTTTTACTATTCGCTATAAAATGAGTTAGTGATTTGTGAAAAGAAAATTGCGAACGAGTAATTAATTTTTTGTTATAATTTTTCTCTTGTTGCCGATACTATTTTCGGGAGGAAAGAATTATGATAGAGCAAGATACGATAAAGCTTCTCAGGGAATGTGACGCAGGCATAAAAATGGGAGTGTCAGCTATTGAGGAGGTTCTTGAATATGTAAAAGCTAACGAGTTGAAAAAGATTCTTAATGTATGTAAGGACGAACATGATAAACTCGACAAAAAGTTACAGGAGCTTTTAGATAAATACAAGGACGACGGAAAGGAACCAAATCCCATTGCGAAGGGTATGTCTTGGATGAAGACAAATGTGAAGCTTAGTATGAACGAATCTGACAGTACAATAGCTGACCTTATAACTGATGGCTGTAATATGGGCGTTAAGTCACTCAGTAAGTATCTTAATCAATATGCGGCAGCTGATGAAGAATCAAAGGATATTTGCAAAAAACTGATAAAGCTTGAAGAAGAACTATCGGTTCAAATGAGAGATTATCTTTAAAAGTAAAGAGTTTTTATAATAAAAGAAAACTAACAGTAAATAATATTAAAAACGAAAGTCCTGTTGAGCTATGAGTCTTGGCAGGATTTTTTAAGCTTTTAGAGAGGTTGTTTTTATGGAATCTATATGGAACAAAACTGCCAAAAAGCCAAGCTTTAAGGATTTATCGGGGGATAGCAAAACCGATGTGCTTATTATTGGCGGTGGAATAGCGGGACTTTTAATAGCTTATGAGCTTCAAAATACTAATGTGGATTACATGCTGGTTGAGGCAGATGAAATATGTGGTGGCATAACAAGAGATACAACCGCAAAGATAACTGCGGGGCACGGGGTGGTTTACAGTAAAATAAGCAAAAACTATGGGCTTGATGCGGCAAGGTTTTATTATGATGCGCAAGCAGCAGCGCTTGAAAAATTTGCTCAAATGAGTAATGTTTTTGAATGCGATTTTGTGCGCAAGGATTCGGTTGTATACACCCTTAAAAACCGAGAAAAAATGGAAAAAGAAGCCGAAATTTTAAACAAAATCGGGGCTAATGCCGAATTTATAGAGCAAACCGAGTTGCCTTTTAAGGTTTTTGGTGCGGTTAGGTTCAAAAATCAAGCGCAGTTTAATCCGCTAAAATTTCTTTACAAAATAGCGCAGGGCCTTAACATTTATGAAAATACAAAGGTTTTAGAAATAGGTAAAAATGAGGTTGTTACCAACAAGGGCAGAATAAAGGCGCAAAGGGTTATAGTTGCAACACATTTTCCGTTTATTAATAAGCACGGAGGATATTTTATAAAAATGTATCAGCATAGAAGCTACGTTTTAGCACTTGAAAATGCAAAGGTTTATGATGCTATGTATGTTGATGAGTGTGATAAGGGGCTTTCGTTTAGGAATTATGGGCAATATCTTCTGCTTGGCGGCGGTGGGCACAGAACGGGGAAAAACGGAGGTAATTGGAACGAGCTGCACCAAATTGCTAAAAAATATTACCCTAAGGCTCACGAGCTTTGCCGTTTTGCAACCCAAGACTGCATAACGCCCGACAGAATTCCTTATGTTGGCAAATATGCAAAAGCAACACCGAATTTATTTGTAGCAACAGGCTTTAATAAATGGGGAATGACCTCTTCTATGGTGGCGGCTGAGCTGCTTTGTGATTTGCTTAGAAATAAGCATAATATTTACAAAGAGGTTTTTTCATCCGCAAGAAATGCTATTCACCCGCAAATCTTTATTAATTTAGCCGAATCGGCGGTTTCTCTGTTAAAACCAACTTCACCGAGATGTCCGCATATGGGGTGTGCACTTAAATATAATAAGGCGGAACACAGTTGGGATTGCTCTTGTCACGGTTCCCGTTTTACAAGCACGGGAAAGCTCATAAATAATCCCGCAACAGATGATAAAAAAATAGAATGATTTTTCACTAAAAGGCTTGATTTATCTATTGTCGGGTGGTAAAATGTGCTTGCGAAATACGCTTTTACAGGTGATACTTATGGTCAAAGAGGTAAAGCAGGTTAAATATTCGGATTCCTTTTTATCCGAAAGTGCGATTTTTTCGGGCGGAGTAAGAGGTAAAATGATACCGATTATTTTTGCATTCTTTCTAATCCAAACCGAAAATAGAGTTATACTTGTTGATGTTGGATGCGACACAATGCCCGGCTTTCAAATGAATGGTTATTTAATGCCTGACGAGGCTCTAAAAAAGCACGGGGTTTTACCCGAGCAGGTGACCGATGTTATTATAACTCATGCCGACCATGACCATATAGATGGTCTGCATCACTTTAAAAATGCGGTTGTTTATATTCAAGAAAAAGAATATGAGCGAGGGAAAAAATATTTTACTGGCAACAACAAGGTTATAACCTTTGAGGATGAGATTATGGTTGATAACTGCATTAGGGTTGTTAGATTTGCGGGACATGGTCCGGGTTCAAGCGTTGTTGAATTTGAGTTTGATAGCAAAAGTTGCGTTATTGTTGGGGATGAATGTTATTCCAAATACAACATTATAAACAAGGTGCCAACCGCAGCAACTTGTAATATTGACAACAGCCAAAAATTTATTGATAAATATGCAACCGGTCAATACAAAGTGTTTTATATGCACGAATAAAGGAGAAAATTATGAAACCGTCATTTTTAAATTACGATAAACCGTTACTTACAGTTATGATTAAGCAAACCCAAAACCCCGATAACATAAAGGCAGAAATGCAAAGAGCACACGCTGCCGGTGCTGAGGCTTTTGGTATTCAGCTTGAATCTCTTCCAAGAGAGTACCACACCCCCGAAATATTAAAGCAAATTTTTGCTGATGCAAAGGATAAGCCGGTTTATGCAACCAACTATAAGCTTTCTCAAAATGCCGATATGAGCTATGAGGAAATAGCTGATGAGTTGGTTAAGTATGCTGAATACGGTGCAACCCTTTGTGACCTTACAGGCGATATGTTCTGCAAGGACGAGGATGAGCTTACTTATGATGAAGAGGCAATAAAAAAGCAAATGGAGCTTGTTGACCGTCTTCATAAAGAGGGAGCAGAGGTTCTCATGTCCTCTCACGTTAATAAGTATATTTCGGCAAGTAGGGTGCTTCAAATTGCCCGAGAGCATAAGAAAAGAGGGGCAGACATTTCGAAGATAGTTGTTCACGGAAATACAATGGAGGAACAAATACAAAACCTTCAAATAACAAATATCTTGAAAGAAGAGCTTGGCATACCTTTCCTATTTTTAAGCGGTGGCGATTGCTGCTTAATACATAGAAAGATGGGCATTATGTTAGGTTGTTGTATGAGTCTTTGCATTTGCGATGAAAACCCTAAAAACCCGTAGCCTCTAATCTCGGTACAAAGACAGCTTAGAGATGAAATTGATTTCTAAATAAACCAAAAATTTATAGCACCTTCTTTTTCGAAGGTGCTATAGTTATACAACTATTTATAAAAGGAAATTATCAATGAAAAAATCAACTATTGAAAAACAAGAAAAATATAAAAGGTGGATAAAAAATTTTTTCTTAGTTTTTATAATATGCGCTATTGTAATAGTGGGATTTTGGTGTGTAAAGCAATTAAACCGCCAAGGAAGAGAAAAAACTTTTGAAATAAAGGATATGAGAATAACTCTCACAAATGAGTTCAAGGAAGCGGTTAAGCTTGAAAAGAAAGACTGTGATTTAATTTTAGCCTCAAAAAATGTTATTGCATATTTCAAAGAGGATTCCTGGGCATTATATACAAATGACTATTCTGAAACCACTGAGGAAGAATATGCCGAAATAATTTTGAGAGAAAATGAGATTAAGGATGCTAAAATTAAAACCGAAAAGGGAACTACATATAGCGAATATGAATATGAGAATACTGACACTAACAAAAAATATTATCATTTCTGCGCTTTTTATATAGGCGATGAGGCATTTTGGACAGTTCAGTTCACTACCGAAGCGAATAAGGCACAGGAAATGAAGCCGCAATTTATAAAATGGGCAAAGACAGTTGAGTTTTCAGAATAAAAAATACGCCTAACCTCAAAGTGAGGAAAGGCGTATTTTTTATAGCTTATTCTTTTTCGGTTTCGGTTTCATTTATTATAACCTCAACCTTTTCAACTCGGTGTTCATCGGTTGAAAGAACTGTTATGCGAAGGTTTTGATATTGGAACTGCTCGCCGCCATCGGGGATACATTCGAGCTGGTCCATAACCCAGCCACCGAGAGAAATACTATCCGAATCACTGGAAACATTAAAGAAATCGCAGAAATCATCTAAGGTTACCATACAGTCAACAATGTAGGTTGTATCGTCAACCTTTTCAAAGGCTTCCTCAACCTCATCGTGTTCATCCCAAATATCTCCAACCAATTCTTCTAAAATATCCTCCATTGTAACGATACCTAATGTTCCGCCATATTCGTCAACAACAACTGCAACATGGGATTTCTCAGACTGCAAAAGCTGAAGCAAATTATCGATTTTTTCGGTTTGGTGAACAAATATTGCAGGGGATATAATTTCATTGATATCTTTTTTGGTCATACCGGTTCCTTCATAGAAATCCTTTTGGTGAATAACGCCAACGATTTTATCAATAGAATCCTCATAAACCAATAAGCGAGAGAATCTTGTGCGGGTGAATTGGCGGGCAATTTCACTCTTTGAAGAGTCAACACTAACGCCCTCCAAATCAACACGGTGGGTTAAAATGTCCTGTGCTTCAAGGTCGCCAAACTCAACAGCGTTTTTAAGAAGCTCGCTTTCGCTTTCATCGATTCCGCCCTCTTGCTGAACCTCGTCTAAAAGCAAAAGCAGCTCTTCTTGGGACATTTTATTGTCGTTATCCGATTTGATGAGCTTGCTGATGAGCTTTTTCCATAAATAGAAAATAAAGTTAAGAGGGGTTAAAATCCAAATGAGAAGTCTGATAAAGGGAGCTGAGAACATTGCAAACTTTTCGGGATAATCCTTTGCAATGCTCTTAGGGGTTATTTCACCGAAAATAAGCACAACAATTGTAACAACAATGGTTGAAACGGTTGCGCCCAAATTATTGTCATTCAAAAGCCGGGTAAAAAGAAGCGTGCCGATAGATGCAACTGCAATATTCACAATATTGTTTCCGATTAATATTGTAGAAATAAGACGGTCATATTTTTCTGTTAAAGTAAGGGCAAGTTGCGCCTTGCGGTCTCCTGCTTCTGCCATAGCCTTTAAACGAGTTTTGTTAAGAGAAGAAAATGCGGTTTCAGTTGCCGAAAAATAAGCAGAAAATAATATGCAAATCGCCATAGCGATTATATTTGTAATCATTGTTAAAACTCCTTAAATAATATACGGTTTTTGTGAAAAAAGTGCAAAAAAGACATACCTATTCCCGAAAATAAGGGATAAGCATGTCACAACAAAACCAAGTTATATTAGTAGAGTCACAACTGTCACTACTGTCCATTTGACTTTATCACCTTCCAATAAATAGAGTACATTCGCTTGTATTATAACAAGGCAATGCTCAATTGTCAAGCAAAAAACCGCCTTTTTTAAAAAGGCGGCATAAATTGGTATAAATTTATACAGGTGAGCTGCACTTGCCTTCCATAAAATCAAGAACCTTTTGCTTTATGGGTCCTTCCTCAATAGGAGCGGGTTGGAAGTTGTTTGCGCTACCTGTGTAAACATAACAGGGAATAAGCTCGGAGTTAAAGTCTTTTACTTGTTTTTCGAGGTCAACGGTTAATTCTACCTGATAGATAACAGTTCTGTTTTCGGGCTTACGGGCTCCTCCATAGCAGAAATTGCCTAACGAATAAACGATTTCATGACCGTTATAGGTTTCTCTTGGTTGGAGTACATGAGGGTGACTGCCAACCACCAAATCGGCACCGTTATCAATGAGCGCTCTTGCAGCGTTAATTTTCCATTGCTCAGGTGCGTGAATCTTTTCGGTTCCTCCATGGAAGAAGATGATTTGATAATCGCTTTGCGCTGAGGCTTCGGCAAGGCGGTTGAGGGCATTTTGTGTGTTACTACTTCCCCAAATAGCAACGCAAATAACTGAAATTTTAAACCCTTGCTTTTCGAGATAGATAATTTTGCCGTCGTTTCCGTATTGAAGTCCGGCGCCTTCTATTGCCGCAACCGTATCGTTATAGCCATCTTGACCGTAATCACGAATATGGTTATTGTTTATCATAACAGCCTCAACGCCTGAGGAGGAAAGAATCTCTATATTCGAGGTCTTTGATTTAAACCAAAATGCAGGAGAATAGTTTTTGGTGATAGGGGTCAAAGAACGATCCGAAAGAACATTTTCGAGGTTAACCACCGTAAAATCATCCTCTGTGAAATATGAGCGCACCTTCTCTAAGAAATAGGTTGGCGGCTGATTTTTTGCATAATAATCAAAGGCATCGGCGTGAGGACAACCTGCATATTGAGCTAAAATCATATCACCCGTAAAAGAAAGCTTGATATTAATATCCTTCATTTCCTCGGGCTCCGGAGTGGGCTTGCTTTGTTGCGAGGTTGAGCTATTGCTTCCATTTTGTGATAATCCTTCTTGCGGCTCATTGCAGGAGCAAAGGCAAATTATCAGAATTAGGGATAAAAGTACTGCAATTATTTTTTTCAATGAAAAATCTCCTTTGGCTAAGATAATTATTCTAACTGAATTGTAGCACAAATTCACCTGTTTTAAAAGAGGAAATTTAATTTAAATTACTATTTACATTTTAATATATGTTGTGGTAAAATATTAAAGATAAAATGCTTAGTTTAAAATAGGAGAAATATATGTCGTTTCCTTTGGATAGAATAAGAAACTTTTGTATTGTTGCTCATATCGACCATGGAAAGTCAACCCTTGCTGACCGACTGTTAGAAATAACCCAATCGGTAGCCCAGCGAGATATGGAGGAGCAGATACTCGATAGTATGGATTTAGAGCGTGAGCGTGGAATAACTATAAAGGCGCACGCTGTAACCCTTTATTACAAGGCTCAGGACGGAAATGAATATGAGCTTAATTTAATAGATACACCCGGGCACGTGGATTTTAACTATGAGGTTTCCCGTTCACTTGCTGCTTGCGAAGGTGCGGTGCTTATTGTTGATGCTTCACAAGGTATAGAGGCGCAGACCCTTGCAAATACCTATCTGGCGGTTGACCACGGGCTTGAAATTTTGCCTGTTATAAATAAAATTGACCTGCCCTCTGCTGAACCCGAGAGAATAAAAAAGGAAATCGAGGATATAATCGGTATTCCTGCTGATACGGCTCCCTTGATTTCGGCTAAAACCGGGCTTAATATTGAAGAGGTGCTTGAAAGAATTGTAACCGATTTTCCGGCCCCCAAGGGAGATGTTTCCGCACCACTTTCAGCACTTATTTTCGATTCTTATTATGACCCATATAAAGGCGTTGTTGTTTATTTTAGAGTTATGGGCGGAAAGCTCAAAACGGGTGATCGTATAAAAATGATGGCAACCGGTGCAGAATTTGATGTTGTTGAAATAGGAAGAAAAAGGGCAACCAGCCTTGAACCCTGTGAGGTTTTAGAGGTGGGTGAGGTTGGATATTTATCCGCTTCTATTAAAACTGTTAGTGAAGCAAGGGTGGGCGATACAATAACCCTTTGCGGTGATCCGGCTCCTTGTGCCTTAGAGGGCTATCGCAAGGTGAATCCTGTGGTTTTTTGCGGTATTTATCCTGCTGACGGAGCAAAATATCCCGACCTTAGAGAAGCACTTGATAAGCTTCAGCTTAACGATGCCTCGCTTTTGTTTGAACCTGAAAGCTCAAATGCCTTAGGCTTTGGTTTCCGTTGCGGATTTTTAGGTCTTTTGCATATGGAGATAATTCAAGAACGACTTGAAAGAGAATATAATCTTGACCTTGTTACAACTGCACCGAGCGTTGAATATAAGTTTATTTTAACCTCGGGCGAGGAAATAACGGTTGATAATCCAACCAACTATCCCGACCCCGCCGTAATAGCTGAGGCGTTAGAGCCTGTGGCTGATGTGCATATTTACAGTCCGAGTGATTATGTGGGAACGATTATGCAGCTTTGTGAGGAGCGCAGAGGCGTTTACACCGATATGAAATATATGGGTGACAGGGTTGATATCCATTATGTTATGCCTATGGGTGAAATTGTTTACGATTTTTTTGATGCTTTAAAATCTCGAACCAAAGGCTATGCAAGCTATGATTATGAAACCAAGGGCTATGAAAAATCAAAGCTTGTAAAGTTGGATGTTATGCTTGCGGGCGATGTGGTTGATGCTCTTTCTTTTATAGTTCATACCGATAATGCATACACAAGGGCAAGAAAAATTGCCGAGAAGCTTAAAGATTATATTCCTCGTCAGCTTTTTGAGGTGCCTATTCAGGTTGCGGTTTCGGGAAAGATTATTGCAAGAGAAACAGTTAAGGCACTTAGGAAGGATGTTCTTGCAAAGTGCTATGGCGGCGATATAACCAGAAAGAAAAAGCTACTTGAAAAGCAAAAAGAAGGTAAAAAACGAATGAGAAGGTTGGGTTCTGTTGAGGTGCCGCAGGAGGCATTTATGGCAGTGCTCAAGCTGGATGAATAATGGGGATTTTTATGAAAAAGAGAAGGAAATTAAGTAACATAGGAATTGTTTGTTTTTCAACCTTGGTTTTAGTGATAGTTGCATTTTTGGTTGTGTTTATTGCGATTTCGCTTAATGATGCCGAGAAAAACAAGCAAAACCCATCAATTCCGGATTCTTCCGATTCGTCCTCTCAAAAAGAGCCCGAAAAAGAGGATACAGAAAAGGAACCGGAGTATGTAACGAGAGGGGAATTTGTTTTAGATGCAGATTTTTCTTGCTTGTTGCTTGTTAATGCCCAAAATCCATTGCCGGAGGATTATGATACTAATGTAAGGCAATATCTCAAAGAGATAGATGATGAGTATCGCAATAATGATTATGTAACTCAAATACATGAGGATGTTTATCCTTATATAACTGCAATGGTTGCGAATGCCTTGAAGGATGGTGTTAATTTGCAGGTTTGGTCACCATTTAGAAGCTATGCAATTCAACAGGACTTGTTTAGAAAACAGGTTGAACGTGTAGGCGGAGATGAGGAAAAAGCAGCAACCGTTGTTGCAAGACCGGGAACAAGCGAGCATAATACAGGGTTTTGCGCCGATTTTAATATGGCGAGCGATGCCTTCGAGGATACAGAGATGTTTGCCTGGATGAAGGAAAATGCCGAGGATTACGGATTTATAATGCGTTATTCTGCCGAAAAGCAGGATATAACCGGAGTTATACACGAATCTTGGCATTGGAGGTTTGTTGGTATTAAGACGGCAAAGGAAATTAATTCGCTCGGAATGTGTTTGGAAGAATATATTGATTATATATCAGAGGAATAAAAAATGAAAATTGGGTTTGATAATGAAAAATATATAAATTTGCAATCGGAAAACATAAGAAAAAGGATTGCAAAGTTTGGCGGCAAGCTTTATCTTGAATTCGGTGGTAAGCTTTTTGATGATTTTCACGCCGCAAGGGTGCTTCCCGGCTTTGAGCCTGATGCAAAGGTTAAAATGCTTTTAGAGCTTAAAGATGAGGCTGAGATAGTTATTGTTATTAATGCTGATGCCATTGAAAAAAACAAGCGTAGGGGCGATTTGGGAATAACCTATGACCTTGACACCCTCAGGCTTATTGACGCTTTTAGAGAAATAGGTCTTTATGTAGGAAGTGTTGTTATTACTTGCTATACAGGTCAGCCCTTGGCTCAAAATTTCGAAAAAAGGCTAACCGCTTTGGGCATCAAGGTTTACCGGCATTATCCTATAAACGATTATCCCTCAAATATTCCGCTTATTGTTAGCGAGGAGGGCTTCGGCAAGAACGATTATATTGAAACCGAGAGAAAGCTTGTTATCGTTACTGCTCCCGGGCCCGGTAGCGGTAAGATGGCTACCTGTCTTTCACAGTTATATCATGAGCATAAAAGGGGAATTAAGGCGGGTTACGCAAAGTTTGAAACTTTTCCGATTTGGAGCATACCGATCAAGCACCCCGTTAACGTTGCTTATGAGGCGGCAACGGCTGATTTAAATGATGTTAATATGATAGACCCCTTCCATCTTAACGCATATAACGAAATTTCGGTTAATTATAATAGAGATATCGAAATTTTTCCCGTTTTAAATGCTATTCTTGAAACTATCTTGGGCGAGTCTCCTTATAAGAGTCCAACAGATATGGGTGTTAATATGGCGGGCTTTGCTATTTGTGATGATGAGGCAGTAAGAGAGGCTGCAAATCAGGAAATCATAAGAAGATATTATTCGGCACTTGTTGCGGCAAGACAGGGAATGTCTGAAACCTCGGATTCGGCAAAAATTGAGCTTTTAATGAAGCAGGTAGGAGTAACGGTAGCAAATAGGCCCGTTGTTGCGGCGGCACTTAAAAAGGCGGAGGAAACCTCAGCGCCTGCGGTGGCCATTGAGCTTAATGACGGAACAATTATAACCGGAAAAACATCAAGTCTTTTGGGAGCTTCCTCGGCAATGTTGCTAAATGCTTTAAAATATGTTGCGAATATTCCCGATGAAATAGACCTGATTTCACCCACAATTATTGAGCCTATTCAAAAATTAAAAACACAAATTTTGGGCAACCATAATCCAAGGCTCCATATGGATGAAATTTTAATTGCTCTTTCAATTTGTGCGCCAACAAGCAATTATGCTCAAAAAGCATTGGATAACGCATATAGATTAAAAGGATTGGAGGCACATTCCTCCGTTATTCTTTCAAGAGTGGATGAAAATGTTTTCAGAAAGCTTGGAATCAATATCACTTTTGAACCCAAATATCAAACCAAAAAATTATATCACAATTGAAAAAATACAGGTTTGCCTTTTTAGGCAAACCTGTATTTTTTCTACATAGATTGGAAATATGGCGAAATTTATACAATTTTAACAAAAAATGTCGTAAACTTTTTCTTTTTATTTTTGAAAAGCAACAAAAATCACTTGAAACCAAGTGATAATGCTGATATAATAATTTATAGAAGGCAAACTGTGTCCTTTTTAGAATATAGTTAAGTCTCGATAAAAGGGAGTTTTATCATGCAGGAAAAAATAAATCAATTTAATTCTGTTATTATAAGCAATGCTTATGAGTTATTTGGTTCTTTTTTAAAGGGAAATATAGCAACGTTCAGGGTTTTTGCGCCAAATGCAAAAAGTGTAGCGGTTGTTGGAGATTTCAATGAGTGGAATGCGGATTCCCACCAAATGACAAGATGTGATGGCGGATATTGGGAAACTAATATTAGCGGTCTTTGGGATTTTGCAAATTATAAATATGCAATAACGGATGAAGAAGGAAAAACAGTTTTAAAGGCCGACCCTTATGCTCGTCATTTCGAAACTGCTCCCGCTAATGCCTCAAAGCTTTATAAGGATGATAAATATAAGTGGAATGATGAAGAATGGATGAACCAAAAAAATAAAAATATTTACGAAAGTCCGGTTAATATTTATGAGGTTCATGCAGGCTCTTGGAAACGTTATGAAGATGGCAACACCTATAATTATGTTGATTTGGCAAAGCAGCTCGTTAAGTATCTCAAAAAAATGAGCTATACCCATATTGAACTGATGCCCATAACTGAATATCCTTTTGAGGGTTCTTGGGGTTATCAGGTTACGGGGTATTTTGCCCCCACCTCCCGATACGGAACGCCGAGGGATTTCAAGCAATTTGTTGATATAATGCACCAAAACGGAATAGGTGTTATTCTTGATTGGGTGCCCGCCCATTTCCCAAAGGACGAACAGGGCCTTTACCGTTTTGACGGAACACCTCTTTATGAATATGCCGATTCGAGAAAAGGAGAACATAAGGAATGGGGAACAGCTGTTTTCGATTATGGAAAATTACAGGTTAAAAATTTCCTTATTTCAAGTGCGGCGTTTTGGATAAAGGAATTTCATATTGATGGGTTAAGGGTTGATGCAGTTGCTTCAATGCTTTACCTTGATTATGGCAGACCTGATGGCGAATGGGTTGCAAACTGCTACGGTGGCAGGGAAAATCTCGAAGCGGTTGAATTTTTAAGACAGCTTAACACTGCAGTTTTTGAAATTAATCCAAATGTTATGATGATAGCCGAAGAATCTACCGCTTGGCCAATGGTTACAAAACCATCTTATGATGGCGGATTGGGCTTCAATTTTAAATGGAATATGGGCTGGATGAACGATATGCTTAGGTATATGTCGTTAGACCCGTATTTTAGAAAGGATAATCATGATTGCTTAACCTTCTCATTCTTTTATGCTTTTTCGGAGAATTTTGTGCTTCCTTTATCTCACGATGAGGTTGTTCATGGCAAATGCTCTATGATTAGTAAAATGCCGGGTGAATATGAGGATAAGTTTTCTTCACTCAAAGCCTTTTATTCCTATATAATGGCACATCCGGGTAAAAAACTATTATTTATGGGTCAGGAGTTTGGACAGTTTATAGAGTGGAATTACAAGCAGCAGCTTGACTGGCTTTTACTTGATTATGATGCTCATAGGCAAATGCAGGAATTCACTGCGGCACTTAATAAATTTTATCTTAATAATTCTCCTTTATGGGAAATAGATTATTCTTGGGAAGGTTTTAAATGGATTTCTAATGATGATAACACACAAAGTGTTATTGCATTTAGAAGAATAAACAAGGAAGGCAATGAGCTTATTGCGGTTTGCAATTTTGTTCCGGTTGAAAGAAAGGATTATAAAATCGGTGTTTCGAAGCCTGGAAGCTATAAGCTTGTCTTTTCGAGCGATGATATCAAATTTGGTGGAAAAACTGAGCTTAAAAGAGCGGGGGTTAAAGCAAAAAAAGAGTCTATGCACGGATGCGATTATTCAATAAGCATAACCCTGCCGCCTCTTTCGGTAAGCTTTTATACCTCGCCCGCAAAACGAAACAAAACAAATAAGGCTTTAAATTAAAAAAGGGAGTGTTAGTGTTGAAAAACAAAAAATGTGTTGCAATGCTCTTGGCGGGAGGTCAGGGAAGCAGACTTGGAGTTTTAACAAGTAAAATTGCCAAACCGGCTGTTCCTTACGGTGGGAAATACCGAATAATAGATTTTCCGCTCTCAAATTGCTCAAATTCGGGTATTGATACGGTTGGTATTTTAACACAGTATAAGCCACTTGAACTCAATGATTATATCGGTTCGGGTAAGCCTTGGGATTTAGACCGTAACAGTGGCGGAGTTCATATTTTGCCGCCGTATCAGGGTCAGCAGGGTGGTGACTGGTATAAGGGCACCGCTAATGCGATATATCAAAATTTGGAGTTCATTGAAAGATATAACCCTGAATATGTGCTTATTTTATCGGGCGACCATATTTATAAGATGGACTATTCTAAAATGATTAAACAGCACGAGCAAGACGGTGCGGCTTGCACTATTGCGGTTTTAGAGGTTTCAATGGAGGAGGCAAGTCGTTTTGGAATAATGAATGCCTATGATAACGGTGAAATTTATGAGTTTGAGGAAAAGCCGCCTGTTCCCAAAAGTAATCTTGCTTCAATGGGAATTTATGTTTTCTCTTGGGATAAGCTTAAAAAATACTTAACCGAGGATGAGGCGGACCCTAACTCTTCAAACGACTTTGGCAAGAATATTATTCCCGCAATGCTTAATGCGGGAGAGCTTTTAAAGGTTTACAGATTCGATGATTATTGGAAGGATGTTGGAACGGTTGACTCTTTGTGGGATGCCAACCTTGACCTGCTTAATCCTAAAATAGACCTTAATCTTGCTGATAAGAATTGGAAAATATATTCAAGAACAAATGCTATGCCGCCGCAATATATTTCAGATACTGCGGTTGTTGAAAATTCTCTTGTAACAGATGGCTGCGAAATTCATGGAAGGCTTGATTATTCAATTCTTTTTGAAAATGTTACGGTTGAAGAGGGTGCAACGGTTGAATATTCCTTAGTTATGCCGGGTGCGGTTATAAAGAAGGGCGCCAATGTTAGGTATTCCATTATAGCCGAAAATGTTGAGGTTTGTGAAAATGCTGAAATCGGTGCCGACCCTGCGGTTGTTGGCACTCAAAATTGGGGGATTACGGTTGTTGGAGCAAATCTTCAAATCGGTAAAAATGCAAAGATTTCGGCAAACAAAATGATAACAGAAAATGTTAAGGAGGGCGAGCAAATATGAGAGCTTCGGCAGTAGCGGGAATTGTTCTCGCAAATATAAATGATAATTTACTAAAAAAGCTGACTGCACATAGGTCGATGTCCTCGGTTCCGGTGGGTGCACGCTACCGACTTATAGATTTTGCTCTTTCTAATCTCGTTAACGCAGGCGTTACCAATGTTGGAATTATAACAAAAGAAAATTATCGTTCCCTTATGGACCATGTAGGAAGCGGAATCCCTTGGGAGCTTGATCGAAAGAATGGCGGACTTTATCTTTTGCCACCATATCTCACCTCGGGCACGAAGCGTTATAACGGTACTGTTGATGCGCTTTATGGTGCAAGGGATTACATTAAAAGATGTAAAAGCGATTATGTTGTTCTTTATAATGGCGATTTCCTTGCAAATGTTGATATTTCGGCGGCGGTTGAAAAGCATATAGAAAATCAAGCCGATATAACAATGATTTATAGCTCGGCCTATATTTCTGATAAAACACGTGATAATATATTCTTTTCGTTGGGAGAAAATAATCGTATAACCCAAATGACCTTTGGAAGTGAACCTGCCGAAAATTGCGTTTGCTCAATAGGTGTTACGGTTATTTCAAGAGAATTACTTTTGAAATTAGTTTTAGAAGCCTACCAAAACGATAATCTTAACTTCAATAGAGACTTTCTTTCTTCAAAGCTTGGCACGCTTAAAGTGTATGGCTTTGAGCATAAAGAATATATTAAATTTATGAGCGGAACAAACAGTTATTATCAGGCTAATATGGATATGCTAAAACCCGAAATTCGCCGTCAGCTATTTAATAACGAGCGCCCGATTTTAACCAAAACCCGTGATGATATGTGCACAAGATACGGAACAAAATCTAAGGTTAAAAATTCGCTAATCGCAAACGGTTGCGTAATTGAGGGCGAGGTTGAAAACAGTATTTTGTTTAGAGGCGTTAGGGTAGAAAAGGGTGCAAAGGTTAAAAACTGTATTTTAATGCAGGAAACTGTTGTTGGAGTCGAGGCACAGCTTAACAATGTTATAGCCGATAAAAACGCAGTTATCGGTAAAGAAATGGTGCTCAAAGGTACTTCACAAAAACACTTCTTTGTTAAAAAGAACGAGATAATTTAAAGGAGAAATTTATGAAAGTTTTATATGCTTCGAGTGAGGCTTATCCGTTTGCTATGTCGGGTGGGCTTGCAGATGTTGCAGGCGCACTCCCAAAGGCTCTCAGAAAACGATTTGTTGGTTGCAGGGTGGTTATGCCGCTTTATAGCAGTATTTCCGATGAAATGCGCGAAAAAATGACCTTTATTTGCAGTATTACCGTTCCTGTTTCTTGGAGAAGGCAGTATTGTGGAGTTTTCGAGGCTCACGTAAACGGAGTTATTTATTACCTTATTGATAATCAGTATTATTTTAAGCGTGACGGGCTTTACGGACATTATGACGATGCTGAGCGTTTTGCCTTCTTTTCAAGGGCAGTTTTAGAAATAATTCCTTATATTGATTTCACACCCGATATTATTCATTGCAACGATTGGCAAACGGCGCTCATACCGATTTATCTTAACTCTTTTTACAAAAATAATGAGCCTTACAGTAAAATCAAAACCGTTTTTACTATCCACAATATTCAATATCAGGGAAAATACGGGTATGAGCTTCTAAATGATGTTTTGGGTTTGCCGGAGGAATATAGCAGCCTGCTTGAATATGACAACTGTGTTAATTTTATGAAGGGCGCTATTCAGTGCGCAGATAAGATAACAACTGTTTCACCTACCTATTCTAAGGAAATTTTAGATCCTTATTATTCACACGGACTTGATAATATTTTAAAGCAGTTCACATATAAGCTAACCGGAATAGTTAACGGTATTGATTGCGATGTTTATAATCCCGAGACCGATGCTCTTATTTATAAAAATTACTCGGCCGAGAACACGGAGCCAAAGCAGTTTAATAAGCAGGAGCTTCAAAAGGAGTTGGGGCTACCTGTTAAACCTGAAACCGCAGTTATAGGAATTGTTACTCGACTTGTTAAGCACAAGGGCATAGATTTGGTTAAATGTGTTTTCGAGGAGCTTTTAAAGGCAGATGTTCAGTTTGCGGTTTTAGGCTCGGGAGAGTGGGAGTTTGAAACATTTTTCAACGAAATGGCGGAAAAGTATCCTGAAAAGGTAGGATTAAAGCTTGGTTTTAATCCACAGCTTGCCCATAGGATTTATGCGGGTGCGGATATATTCTTAATGCCGAGTCAAAGCGAGCCCTGCGGCTTAGCGCAGATGGTGGCTTTGCGTTATGGTACTATTCCGATTGTTAGAGAAACGGGTGGACTTGCGGACACTATTTTCGATAGCGGAGACGGTATGGGTAACGGATTCACCTTTAAATCTTATAATGCTCACGATATGCAAGAGGCCATTTGGCGTGCACTTGCCGGTTATTCGGATAAAAACGGTTGGCAAACCTTGCGTGAGCGGGCTATGAAGTGTGATAATAGCTGGGGCAGTTCGGCAAGACAATATATAGGTCTTTATAAAGAGCTTGCTAATGGATAAGATAAAGGGGTTGCAAAAAAACTGCAACCCCTTTATAATGATTGTAGTTTGTCAAAACGCTGAAAAGCACTTCGACTAATTGTAACCATTATTGTAATTGATGTATTTAAAATAAGGAGAAGCTTATGGATATATTAAAATCTATTATATTGGGCATTATTGAGGGTATAACTGAATGGTTGCCTGTTAGCAGCACGGGACATATGATACTAACCGATGAGCTTATACATTTAAGTCAACCCTCCGCATTTATGGATATGTTCTTGGTGGTTATTCAGTTAGGTGCAATACTTGCGGTTATAATTCTTTTTTGGAACAAGCTTTGGCCCTTTCATTTGAAAAGTAAAACGGTTGAGCCTTATTTTAAATTAGAAAAAAATAAATTTCAGCGTTTTTGTAATAATTACATATTTGTTGACCGCTTTATTCTTTGGTTCAAAATTTTGTTGGCAAGTGTTCCTGCGGCAATACTCGGTCTTTTGTTTGATGACCAGATAGACGCAATGCTAACGGGGGATAGCAGAGCCTATGTTGTTGCGGCGGCACTTATAGCTTACGGTATTATTTTTATAATAATTGAAAGCCTTAAAATAAAGGTTAAAACTGAGGATTTGGGAATTTTATCATATAAAAATGCTTTGTTAATCGGTATTGTTCAGTGCTTGGCATTGGTTCCAGGAACCTCACGCAGCGGTTCAACCATTTTAGGAGCAATCCTTTTGGGGCTATCAAGAACAGCGGCGGCAGAGTTTTCCTTCTTTCTTTCAGTTCCCGCAATGGTGGGCGGAAGCGGAATAAAGGTATTGCAATATTTCGCAGATGGTAACACCTTTTCGGGTGACCAAATAGTAATACTTTTAGTGGGCATGGCAACTGCCTTTATCGTTTCGGTGCTTGCTATTAAATTCTTACTTAGCTTTATTCGCAAACACGATTTTAAGGCATTCGGATATTACCGCATAATATTAGGTATTATTGTCATATTGTTTTTTGCTTTGCAAAATTAAATAATAGATAAAAAAGTTCTTGACCTTAGAGGTGATGTGTGCTATAATACTATCACCTCTGAAAAGGTTCTTTTTTTTTGCAAAAAGAACCAAAATGCCAATATTTCTTTATGTTGTGTGTTGCTTTTCTTTTTGCTACAAAATGTAGTGAAATGGCATAACAAAGGGATTCAAGGTAGAGGGAGGCGTTTACTTTTACAAAAGTTAGAGTAAAAGCAAAAAATATTTCCGTAAAGCGGGAGGTGCCGTTATGAGAGTAAAAATAACTTTAGCATGCACTGAATGCAAACAGCGCAATTACAACACAATGAAAAACAAGAAACACGATCCGGACAGGCTGGAAATGAATAAGTATTGCCGATTCTGTAAGAAGCATACTTTACACAAAGAAACAAAGTAAGTTGAGATTTTAAGTTTATCTTGGTCTTACCTGTTATGGATAAGACGGAAAGGGTTGGTGAACCGATATGATGAACAAAGGCGATGCAAAAGTTAAAAAAGATAACAAACTCGTTAAATATCTTAAGGGAACAAAATCCGAACTTAAGAAAATTGTATGGCCCTCATTCAAGCAGGTTGTTAAAAACACATTGGTTGTTTTAATATTCGTGGCAATTATTGCCTTAGTTATAGCAGCTCTTGATTTATTGTTCAGCAATGTATTGATTAAATTAATTATTAAATAGTTAGGAGGAGCAAAGCTTTTCCGTTTTTTCGGAACTGGCTGTATATTTATGGAAAA
>JAZSLI010000009.1:0-15106 GCA_045535295.1 Acutalibacteraceae bacterium
CCATTTCTACAATAACCAACGCATACAACTTAAAACAAAACTGACTCCGCTCGAAAAACGAAGTCAGTATATTGCTTAAAATTTAATTTTTGCTACCATAGAGCACTTTTTTGTGCTGTCCGCACAAATTGGGGCGGTTCAATTTCACCTCGCTTTTTGCTATGTATCTTTGTTTTTGTGCAAATTGAGTCCAAACAAAAACATCGAAAAAAACCAGTATTTATGCAGGTTTCAACAACTTTTGTCCTATTATAACACATTCCTCTATTCTTCTCACAATTCCAGTTGCTTTCATAATATATACAAAATCTCCTTGCTTTACAAATTTGTACTGTTAGTATCTGTAAAACAAGGAGATTTATACGGTTTGCAATTTTGTTTTTGTAATTTGAACGTGTTTTCACAGTATATCATTTTTAGAATTCATCATAAAACACGACTTCGTTCATCGGGCGAAATTGGTTGTGCAGGTCAAGCGGCTTTGCATACTGTGAAGGATAGCCCATTACAAGCAGCGCGACCGGTTCAACGTTATCGGGAATACGGTAGGTTTCCCGCATAGCGGACGGGTCAAAATGCATTACCCAACAGGTGCCAACACCTTCATTTTGTGCGGCGAGCATCATATGGGTTGTAACGATGACGGCATCCACCGAAGAAGAACGTGCGCCGTCGTATTTTCTTACCCAACTTTCGTCCTTATTATGACAGACAAGCATGGCTGTGGGCGCATTGAAATGGCACTTGGTGCAATTTTTAAGTTTGGTAATCGACTCATCGGTATTCAGCACAAGAATCCGTTGCGGCTGATAATTACAACCGGTCGGTGCTTTGTGGCCCGCCTCCAGAATTTTATCAACAACCTCCTGCGGCAGATGTTCCGGCTTGAATTTTCTTACCGAATACCGTTCGGTGATGAGTTCCTCAAAATCCACTGTTATCTCTCCCTGAGTTTGCATTTAACAATCGCTTTTTGTGATATCCGTTACACAAGCTTATCCTTTTGACTATACGCTTCAACAGGCGCACCTCTAAATTATTTCAGTTTTTTCAATCTTAAAGTATTCGCAATAACAATTAGCTGCATTCCTTTTTCAAGCGGAAGCGCAGGATCAACCGTTGTACTGATCTTATCACCGTTTCGTATTGCAACCACGTTAACAGAATATTTTTTACGAAGGCTAAGCTCTATCAGCGTTTTACCAACCCATTCATCTCCCACGTCTATTTCTACCATAGACACTTCATCGGAAAGCTCTATCATTTCCGAAAACCCAGATGTAAGCAAATTTTTAGCAAGTCGGGTTCCCGATTCTTTTTCGGGAAAAATCACCTTGTCGGCACCCACACGGCTTAAAATCTTTTGGTGCATTTCATTACCGCATTTAACGATAATGGTAGGCACACCGGCTTCTTTACAAAGTGTTACCGCCATAACGCTGGCTTCAAGATTACTTGCCATCGCAACAATAACAACGTCGATATTGGATATGCCAAGTCTTTTAATTGCCTCCGGCTCAGTAATATCTGCGCATTTACAAACGGGTATTGTTTCAATAGCATTGTTAACGTTGTTTTGGTCAATATCAACAGCCAGAACTTCTGCACCGTTATTTACAAGCTCCTCTGCAACAGCTTTTCCGTATCTGCCGAGACCTAACACGGCATAGGTTTTATTGATGCTCATAAATTTTATCCCTTCTTATCCCACACTGTTTTCTTCGATGGGGTTTATTACAATATTCTGATTATCCTTACTTCGCTTAAATGCAACGGCGAGCGATATCGGACCTACTCTGCCGAGATACATCGTTATGATAATGATGAACTTACCGACACCGCCGAGAGAAGCCGTGAGATTTCTTGTAAGGCCTACGGTTGCGGTAGCACTGACCGTTTCATAAACGATATCCAGTGCATTTGCATCTGTTACTGCTGAGAGTAAAACCGTTGAAGTAAACATAATAATAAAAGACATACAGGTGACGGCAACCGCTTTGCTGACAGACTGTTTTGTGAGCTGCCTGCCAAACACCTCGGTATCCTCTTTGTTACGAATAGAGGCAATCGCTGCTACAATAATAACGGCAAACGTCACCGTTTTGATGCCTCCGGCTGTGCCAACGGGTGAACCACCGATAAACATCAAAAGCAAACATACGATAGCACTTGCATTGGTGAGGTTTTCCTGTGGCACTGTCGCAAAGCCGGCGGTTCTCGTTGTAACCGACTGAAACAAGGACATTTCCATTTTTTGAAGCAAGGTATAATCTCCCATTGTTTGCGGATTGTTATATTCAAACGCAAAAATGAAGGCTGCACCCACAAAAATCAAAATTAAGGTTGCTGTGATAGCGATTTTACTGTGCAGGGTAAGATCTCTGAAAAATCGCACTTTCTTCGTTCGTGCCTTTTTCAGCACCCTGAGTACATCCCACCAAACGATATAGCCGATACCGCCCAAGATAATTAAGGCACACGTAACAACATTGATGACAGGATTAAGTACATAATCGCAAAGGCTGTTTTCGGCAATGATGTCAATACCAGCATTGCAAAAGGCAGAAACGGAAGTGAATACCGATATCCATATTCCTTTTGCACCAAATTGAGGTATAAAAACCGTCATATAAAGCAGAGCGCCGATACCTTCTATAATGAGCGTTCCGGTTACAACCTTTTTTACAAACCGAACAAGTCCCGACAGCGAATTCAGATTGAAGGCATCTTGCAAAAGCAGTCTGTCACCGATACCCATTTTCTTGTGCAAAAGTATCATAAGTCCTGACATAATGGTGATAACACCAAGACCGCCGATCTGAATCAGTATCAAAATTACAACCTGCCCGAAAACACTCCAAGAGGAAACGGTCGGTGTTACAACCAAGCCCGTAACACAAGTGGAGGTCGTTGCGGTGAAAAGTGCGTCTAAAAAAGAAGTCGGTTTTCCTTCGGCCGAACTTATGGGAAGTGAAAGCAACAATGCACCTATCAATATCGCTACCAAAAAGCTCAACAATATGATATGTGTTGTAGATACTAGAGGCCGTTGTTTTTTCATAAATTCATCATACACCCTAATTTTACTATACAAAAACAAAATGGAACCGACTTCCTCTGCAGACAGCTAGTTCCATTTACATCTATTATTTTAATTATTATAACACCCTCCATTATTTTAGTCAAGTCTTTATAAAAATCTTATAAAGTATATATAAAAATGCTTTTTCATTCAATCCACGTATATCCGCCTAAAAAGCAAATTCAAATAAATAACCGGACAAGTCTATAACTCATCCGGCTTTGTGACAGTTTGAATATTTAGTTTTAGCTACGTAAGCGCTGTGAAAAACGGACCTCCCTTCGCATTTTAAGTCGAAAATAGACGATTTTCACGAAAAATTTTTGGACAAAAACAGTGAAAACCCCAGTGTTTATGCAGTTTTAAGCAACTTTTGTGTCATTATAACGCATTCCTCTATTCTTCTCACAATACCTGTTGCTTTCATATATAAATCAATCTCCTTGCTTTACAAATTTGTACTGTTAGTATCTGTAAAACAAGGAGATTTATACTTGTTAACTTATGATTTCATAATCAAAAGGACAATCGCTATTAGCACGTTCCTTTTTGTTTCTTTCTAATATTTCATGCATTTTGCAGAGCGGCTTGTCAAATTCACTCGGCAAACTGTTTTCACCTTTGATAATTACTTTATCAGCATCGCATTCGCTCCAAAGCAAATCCCAAAATGCGCTCCAGTTTTTTCCATACCATTTGGGAAAATCAAATGCAACACGTATTCTTTCGTGGACTTCGGCTATATATTTGCACCCCGTCAAATCCAATTCGATTATTTTCATAGGTATTTTCCTCCTTATATAATTTCATAGAAAGTCCCGTAATGGTCATATGTAACAAAGATCAACCCATCATTAGACCATAGAACTCTTTGATTGTTTCTTTTTCCGGTTTTGTAGTTGATATCAGCTTCATACCAAATGCGACCGGGAGCTTGTGGCAAATGGCCATCATCGTTATAATACCGCCCTCTTGTTATCATTTTATTTGGCACAAAGTTGGATGGCCATTTACTTGGTTTCCAACCATTTGCCTCGGCATCTTCTTTTGTTACATAATAATCCGGTAACGTGCCATTATATTTTAATGCCCAATCTGCTCCACCTGCTCCATTAATAGTTGCTGTTCCTGCTGTAATAGCTTGCATCAATTCAATCACACAACGGCAATTCGGATGTATCGGAGGTTCCGGATAAGGCTGCTCTGCAATCAACCAAATTTTTCCGTGGTTACTTGCACACTCTATGCACCTTTTCCAATCTTCAACGCTAACCCAATGCTTATAGTTTGAGCTTGTTGTAATTTGAGGTGACAACCGGTCTCCGTTTATAGCCGCCACAACAATTGCTAACTCTAAACTCAATTTGTTTTCTCCTTTCGTATTATATCATTGTTCCGCACAAAAGTACAGTTCAAATCTTCCCGCCGCGAAAGACTTGACAATCTATACTGTTGTTGCTATAATATATTATGTGCTACTTTTGTTGATTTGTCAATAGTTTTGTAGCACATTAATTTTCAATGCTACAAATATGTACTTTCGGAGGCTTTGAATATGGAAATGCAACAAATTTTTGGACACCGCTTAGAACAACTTCTTTCTGAAAAAGGAATTTCACAAGGGGAATTTGCCGAAGCGGTAAATTGTTCGCGGCAAAGCATTAATTTTTATATTTTAGGAAAACGCAATCCCGATATTGCTCTTGCAGGAAAAATGGCAGAGTATCTAGGCATTTCTTGCGATTATTTAGTAGGACTTAGCAATATTCGTGAGGATAAAAACTCCACCTTAACTGCCGATCAACTTGGGCTTACCGACGATACGATGAAATTTTTTGCAGGATTACAACTCTTGGCAACCGGCAATACCGACCATATGAAAAAGGATTACGAAGCGATTGGCTTTGATTATGAGAAAGAGATCGTTCCGTATAATATGGCACAGGGGAAAGCAACCCTTAAACTACTAAATGACTTAATTTCACACGAACGGTTTGGCATATTGTTGCAATACATCAAGCGTTACAAAGATATTGCAAACGATGAAGACACTATGGCACTCTTACAAGATTTTATGGTACAATTGGAATCACCCATTACCGGTAAAATCTACGGCGGAAAAGAAGAAAATATTGAAATGATGAAAGAGTTTTGTTTGCATATTGTATCCAAATATTTTGATGAGATCGTAAAAGATATCGTTTTAGACTAAACGAAAAGCGAGGGGAATTCCCCTCGCTTTTGCTATGTATCTTATGTATTTGTGCAAATTGAGTTGGACAAAAATCAGTGAAAACCCCAGTGTTTATGCGTGTTTCGACAACTTTTGTCCTATTATAACACATTCCTCGATTCTTCTCACAATACCAGTTGCTTTCATATATACATTCTCCTTAAATTACAAATTGTGTTGTTAGTATTTGTTAAAGGTGGAGATTTATACTGTAAAATTTCCGTTTTGCGTAAAGAATAACACTTGACATTTTAGGGAACAATTATTATAATAAATTTATAAAAAGTTCCCTAAAAGGAGTTTTGATATGAATAATTATCCCGAAATACAAGAGTTATTACAGCAAAGAGCAGATTTTTATGCTCGTCTTAATTTATTGGCTTATGATGGTACGCCCGAAATTAAAGAAAACAAAAGCGGTAAATATCTATATGTCCGCAAGCGAGTTGGTAGTCGTGTAACCTCGACCTATGTTGATGTCTATTCCGATACATTATATCAATTATTGCTTAGAAGCAATGCCGAGGCAAAAGAACTTCGAAAGCAAATTAGAAAGGTAGAAAAAGCACTTGCCGAAATTGGTTTTACGGAAAACGAATTATCCCCCGATGTGCTTTTAAACCTTGATTTTGCCCGAATAAATATGAAGCTGTCTATTTACGAGCAAGCGGTTTTAGAGGGGGTTGCAACCTCTTTCCCGCAAACCGAGGATATTATCGAAAACGGCAAGGTAAACGGTGTTACGGCAAGTGATGTGCAGAAAATATTAAACTTAAAACACGCTTGGGAATTTATTTTAGATAAGGATGTTCTGGGAGTAAAAAGCGATTATTCCATCCTCTGCTATATTGCAAAGCTTGTAAATGAAGGGTTTTTTGAAAACGGTGGCAGAATGCGCGGGGTTCCCGTTACTATCGGCGGCACTTCTTATATTCCGCCTTTGCCAATAGAAACCGTTGTTATAGAAAACCTTTTAGATATTATCAGTAAAGACGATGAGCCAATAAATATTGCCATAGAACTTTGCCTTTACTGTATGAAAACACAAATTTTTAATGATGGTAATAAACGAGCATCCGTAATTTTTGCAAACCATTATTTAATTTCAAAGGCAGGCGGTTTACTTGTCATTCCCGAAAACCACGTGTCTGAATTCAAGAAGCTTTTACTCGGATATTACGAGAACAAAGACAACGGAGAAATCAAAGAGTTTTTAAGACAAAACTGCCATAAAAATTTCAGATAGCACAAAGCGAGGTCAGTCAAAACCTCGCTTTTTCGTATCTCTCTACCACACTATATATCGCAATACAAAACTTGTCAAAAAGTGTCAATGTCGTCAGCAGAGGGTCACCCTCTCTGATTCGCATCGTCCTTCTTATCTCTTTCGGAATAACCACACGACCAAGGTCGTCTATTCTTCTCACAATTCCTGTTGCTTTCATATATAAAAACTCCTTTGCCTAATTGATAACACTGTTATTATCTGTAAGCATTGGAGATTTATATTGCTTAACTCTACGAAACAAAGATAGAACCTGTGCAGGTGAGCCGAAAAACGCCTAAACCCGCCATTTAAGGCTATTTCGACTTTGAATACCTTGGTTACACTTTTCTCAAAAAATATGCTGAAAAGTAAATTGACAGCTGTACAGTTGTTATAGGAATTTAGTGCATCCTTTTATTGACTTTTCTCTGCCTATTTGGTACAATAAAAATAGCATATTGCTAAAATTTTAACAAACAAAAGGAGTGGCTTATTATGGCAACATCAAAAGTGGCTTATCTTGTAAAACCAAAAATAGTTGACGGTGTTGAAGGCGAAGCTATCATTGAACTTCGTGACATCGAAATTCCTACCCCCGGCCCCGGTGAAATTCTTGTTAAGGTTGAGGGTTGCGGTATCTGCGGAACTGACGTTCACGAATATCGTTATAACCCTTTCGGCTACAAGGAAATTGTTCTTGGACACGAAGGAACCGGTGAAGTTGTAGCTATCGGCGAAGGCGTTACCACCGACACCAAGGGCGACCCAATTAAAGTTGGTGACAAGGTTGTTACCTCTGTTCTTCTTTGTGGTGAGTGCGACTATTGCCGCCGCTATCCTGAGCTTCCCAACCTTTGTGCAGGTCTTGGCGTTTATGGTCTTATCGAAGACGATACAGAGCATCACAATAACGGTTGGTTTGCTGAACATATACTCGTTCGCAAGAATTCCTCCATTTTCGTGGTTAACGGTATGACTCTTGACGAAAGAATGCTTATCGAGCCTGCTTGCGTATGTGTTCATTCTTGGAATCGTGCTAAATCTACAAACCTTATTAACTTCGGTTCTACCGTATTAGTACAGGGCTGCGGACCTATCGGATTAATGCAGATTGCTGTTTTAAAAGCAGCAGGTGTTGTTAATATCATTGCAGTTGACGGTGTTGATACCCGTCTTAACCTCGCTAAAGAAATGGGCGCTACTGCAGTAATTAACTTTAAAGAACTTAAAACCATTGAAGAGAGAGTTGCTAAGGTTAAAGAACTCACAAATGGCTTCGGTGCAGATTTCGTATTCCAGTGCACAGGCGTTCCTCAGGCAGCAGCAGACGCTTACAAATATGTTCGCCGTGGCGGCGGATATTGCGAAATGGGCTTCTTTGTAAATGCAGGTGAATGCACAATGAACCCCCACTTCGACCTCTGCAACAAGGAAATCACCTTGGTTGGTTCTTGGGTATACTCAGCTAACGAGTACATTGAAACTCTTGGCTTCTTAAAGAAGGCAAGAGAGATGTCTATTCCGGTTGAAAAGCTCGTAACAGACCACTATCCGTTAGAACAGTATGTTGATGCTATGGAAAAGAACATTTCCTTAACCGGCGTCAAGATTGCTATCGTTATGGAATAATTAAAATTTGTAATCTTGAAAGCAATATAGCAAAAGCGAGGGGAATTCCCCTCGCTTTTGCTATATCCGAACAAAATACATTGATTCTTATTAAAAAATTTTTATCAAGGAATATTGTCAATATTCTGATTTATGTCTCGTTTAGAATTGTGCAATTAATTCTCATTGCGGGGCAATATCGGTTATTGCTTTTTTGTTAAAAATTTTACTCAACAAAGCCATCGACACGACCGCAGTAATCACTGCTGCATATGTTTCTGTAAACCAACTCGCAATAGGATAATAGCCTAATACAAGCTTTAAAACCACCCAAACAATAGATACCGCTGCTGTTATAACCATACTATAACAAGCGGCTTTTGCATTTGCTTTTTTCCAAAAGAAGCCATAAATCAAAACAATAAACAATGCTCCTCGAACTGAATAAGCAGAATAAACCAAATCAAGAACATTGCTATTATTTACAAGAACTATTGCACCGAGGCAGCAAATAATTCCTGAAACCGCCGTAGTAATTCTTGATACCTTTAACAGTTCATGCTCATTGGCGTTTGTGTTGATTCTTGCCTGATAAATGTCCTTCGTGAGCATCGTTCCTGCTGCAAGTATAATTGGAGATACCGTAGATAAAATTGCAGCAAGTTCCGCAGCAAGAACCAATCCGCCAACAAATGGCGGAAGTGTCATCATTACGCTTGTTAAAGCTAGTTTGCCATCTGTAATAATATTTCCAGCCTTGTCAAGCAAGATTCCTTGATGCGCCATAATCTTGCCAAACATACCAATCAATGCTGTCATCAAACCAAATGGTGCGATAACCAAAGCTGTATAAATGCAAGATTTTTTGGCAGTAGGGATATCTTTCGCTGCTAAGACCGGCTGAATTCCTGCCTGTGCTGTACAGGCGCCAAGCAAACTTGCTATTACCCACGAAGATATTTTGGGGAACCCAATCGTTGTCATTGAGAGATGATTCGTCCCCTCCTTGACATCAATTGCGGTAATTTGTTCGACAATATTACTCCAACCGCCCAATCGGGAAATCAGAATAATTACTGTTACAAGCATACCAAAATACATAACAAACAAATGCAACGTATTAGTTCTGCTTACTGCCTTCATTCCGCCGGTTAGGGTATAAAGCACAAAAATACAGGTAAAAACAATAGCGGACACATTAAAGTCAATTCCCAACAATGCCTGACCAAACTTGCCTGCTGCAATCACTTGTGATATTCCTACCGCAAGCATAACAAATACTAATAAAATACTTGACACTACTTGCGCTTTTTTGCCAAAAACATGCCCGATAATTCCGGGAATTGTCATACGACCTATTGATCGGTATATCTTTGCGAAAAAAAGCGCCAAAAACAACACACCAAGCCCGTTAGCTATGGTATACCAAGCACCTGAAATTCCGTATGTAAAACCATATTCAGAAACACCGGCCGTTGCTGTTCCGCCTAACCATTCTCCTGCGGATGCGCAAACAATAGCGACGACACCCAACTGTGCACCATGAAAATTTTTATTGCTAGTGCCTTTTATTGTTACTAATCCAATTACAAGAGAAAGAAGAAAATAACAAATAATAATAACTATTTGAATATGCACGTAATTCCTACTTCCTTTTTAAAATCTAAAAATAACACACATTTTATAATAAAAAACAATCAATTATACTCAAAAACATGCTTTGTATCAAAGAGAGAAACCAGCATGTTTTCTCCATTTTCATCCTTAACCTGTATTATAGCTTTAATTCTTTTGATTAATTGTTCCATTTGTTTCGGGTCATCTTTGCACAGCAAGGTGACCTCGCAAACTCTCTGTTTAACATCTCCACTGGCGGGAATATCATCCCCAACAAAAGCCTTTTGGCTTACTCTTGTGACCTCCGGTATATTACGAACCTCATCTAATCCTTCATAACTTCCAATCTTTCCCGGACGACAGTCTATCAAAAGAGATGCCGTACGCATACCGTTAAGTGTATAAGAATTTTTCAGCTTTTCGGCATAATGGCTGATGTCTTCTCCAAGTGCATACTTAACAATCATTTCCATTAAGTCAACACCGGTAGCCTTGCAATAGGCCGTTTCATATTCTGTTCCGGGGAAACGAATACCCGGATCATAAACTCTCAACTTATCATCATCAAAGAAGCCTTGGAAAAATACCGGACCATTTTCGATACCTATTCCTCTTAACATATTTTGAAATTTCTCATCAATATTTTTAAGATATAAATCTAAGAACTTAGAAGGTCCGTACTGACAAACGCACTGTCTATCCAAACCGTCTTCTTTTCTGCCAAGATATCTATCATGAGTACAGTAAAGGAAGGGAACACGATCAATCACAAAATATGACATTGTAAAGTCGGGTTTATCACCCATATACTTTTCGAGTATTGCTTTCCCGTTATTTGATACGCTCTTTGCGTAATTAACAGCAGCAATCAATTCGTCCTTATTCGCACAAATTGCCAATCCTCTTGATCCGCTACTTTCTGCCGGTTTTACCAGCACCGGATATTCAACTGTATCAAGCTCAATATCCTTTTCTTCATATTTTGGAATGGTATCAATTCCGTATTCTAAACAGATACGCTTAAACTCTTCCTTATTTGTAAGGGCAAATACCTGTTTTGCATTACCATAAGCAGGAAATCCAAATTTAGAACACAATTGCTCCTGCACTTTTTGTGCAGCGTCAATACATAGATTCATAATTCCGTCAACATGGTTACATTCGCACCATTTGGCAATTCCTTCAACATCCATAACACTATAAGGCAACACTTCGTCTGCAATTTCAAGCATTGGGCGGCTCGCTTTAATATCTGTTACAATGGTATATACTCCTAATCTTTTTGCCGCTTCCACGACCTTGCAACATTGCACAGCGCCACCAAGGAAAAGTAATCTTTTGCCGAATAAGCCACTCATCATTTACCGCCCCCAAACCTTTCCTTTTTTAATTTATGCTGATGCATAATATCAGCAATTGTTGTTGTTATATCTCTGCTTATATGATAATCCGCTCTGCCGTTTCTAATCGCTGTTGCCAACGCAACCAGTTCATATCGAATACCTTCTCCATCAACTTGATAAAAATATCTTCGATTATCTGCCGGGTTTTCATAACGCAATTCAAAATAATCTGTTTTCCACCATGGTGCCGGAATATATACATATCCCTTTGTTCCGGATACAATCAATTCTCCTTCTGATTTTACCCCGTTTCCAACCTTAATGGTTGCGGTAGCATTTGGATATGTAAAATCAATTTTTGTGAAACTGTCATATTGCTTGTCTTGGTTATATATTGTAAAAAACAACAAGGATTCATAATCAATGCCCAATATTTGAAAAACGGGAAGCATTGTTGTAGGTCCCCAAGCTTCAAGCGAACCCCATGGCTGATTATTACCAGCCTGTTCAGAGGAACTTAAACTTGTGCAAGTGGCATCTACTGACACAATTCTACCAATTTTCCCACCCTTTAAAAGCAAAAGCATTCTCTCATATGCTGTAATATAAGCTGTTCTTGTTGCTTCCATAAGAATCAATCCCTTTGCTTCTGCCAAAGCAAACAACTCATTACATTCATCCTTTGACATTGCCACCGGACTTTCACACATAACATGTTTGTTCTGTTCTAATGCAGTTTTGCATTGCATATAATGCTCGTCCGGTCGGGAGTGAATATATACGGCATCAACATTATTAAGCAATACATCGTAATCATCTGTATATATTTGCACTTTATCTTTCAATTCCTGCAAAACACCGTATTCTGGCACACAAAGAGCAGTTACATCCACAGTGTTCACAAATGTTGATTCATTATAGAATTTTTTTAGATAGGGTGAATATCCCACTATGCCCAATTTCAATGCCGTTCTTTCTGCTCTTATTTCCGAGCTTGAAACGCCCTCTGTTCTCGGAAGATATATAACCTTACAAAAATCGTTAAGATAATCAAAAGTGCCTACCCAATCAGAACCAACCGTAAAAATATCAACATCGTATTTCCTGATGTCATCAATTTTTTGTCCCTCATAAGATTCAATTATAACCTTATCAGCAATACCAGTTGCCTGAATGGCGGCAACCCTTTCTTCCAAGGATTGTTGAACATTTATTTTACCACGTGTTTTATCGAAATCATCCGCAGTGACTCCAACGATTAAATAATCGCCAAGCTCTTTTGCTCTTTCCAAAAGTCTAATATGCCCATAGTGAAGTAAGTCATATGTACCGTAAGTTATAACCTTTACCATGTCATCCCTCTTTAAATAAGCTTTCTTTCTCTCATGTCGAGTAAAGCATCAATCAATATATCATAGTCTTTTTCTTCAAGTTCTCCAATATGACCAACTCGAAACACTTTGTCCTTTAATTCGCCACCATTCGGGCAAACCCATATTTTATATTCATCCTTCAATATGGTAAAAATATCATTCGCAGAAATATCATTAGTTGGCATAAGAGGCGTAACTGCATTTGGCACAGAAAATGAAGCTATTTCAAAGGGTAGCTTATATTCTATGATTTTTTTGCGGAAATATGTTGCCAATCGTCCAACCCTTGCCACCTCAGAATCCACTCCACCACTTGCCTCAATCTCTTTAAGTCTTTGATTAATTTGGAGAAGCGTTCCCACCGCAGGCGTAAAAGGAGTTTGTCCTCGCTCTGCGTTTTTCAAGGCGGATTTTAAATCCAAATAAAGAGTCTTTGGCTTGCAACTGTAAACACGCTCCACCGCCTCAGGCGAAAGCACAATCAAAGAAATTCCGGGCGGACATGCCAATGCTTTTTGCGAACCTGTAATCATCACTTGCACTCTCAGTTCCGCCATATTGAATGGATCGCATAAAAACGAACTTATAGAGTCTACCACGAGAAAAATATTATTTCTTTTACAAAAATCACTGATGAGCTTGATATCGTACAAAACACCAACCGATGTCTCGTTCAAATTTACAAGAAAACCGGTATATCCTTTACCATCAAATTCCGCCAACTGTTCTGCTGTAATTCCATGTCCAAATACCGGCTTAATAACAGTATGGGGTATATCATATATCTCAAGAATTTCCACAAACCGATGTCCAAAGCTGCCGCCATCAACCACGAGAACATTATCCTGTGTGGTAAAGACATTAATTACAGCCGCCTCCATAGATGCTGTGCCGCTACCTGTCATAAAGCACACTTTTGCGTTTTCATCTGCTTTGGCAAACTTTTTTACTAATCTTTCGTTTTCAATCATCACCTCTGAAAACTCAGGCGTGCGAAAATAAGGTACCTGCTGTGCACCGATTGCACGAACAGCATCGCTTGACATTACCGGACCAACCGTAAAATTAAGCATTATGCTTCCTCCATCAATTATCAATCATTAGGTTTACTTTTTCCGTAATTAAGATATTCCGTGTATGGTTCATATTCCGGAATTTGAAATTTAGTATAAGGTGTATCGGGATCAAAAATTGTATGCTGATGCTTGTTGCGTCTTTCCTCAATCGGAGGTAATGCCATATATTCCCCATACATCATACTGCAAATCTTGTCCCATTCACAAGGAACAGGAAATGTAAATTGTTCAAATGGCAATTCCACCGTTTCATAAAACATACTAACAGGATATGGTTTTATTTTAGAAACCTTAGTGATCAGTTTGTTTACAAAATCGCTATGTATATGATTATGCATAGTTGCAATTTGCTGAATACGCTCGTAATTTTTAACAACATCTTCGGCTGATTTAACAGAACATGTGGCGATTCGTCTTATATCTCGCTCATTTTTATATGGACTTGGCATTTTCATCCATAACGAATTTTGAATGCTGATTCTTTCAATTTCTTCAACTCGTTCTTCAATTCCATCCAACTGCAAAAACTCAAAAGGAAAAATGTCGATATATATTCCGAAATTATAATTTCTGTAACTCCATAACTTGTTAAATGCGGTTGTTTCAGAGTTGCGAATTTTAGCATGTGTGTAACCGGCTTCTGGATCGGTATGAGGAGTTTGAAGGAAATAAGGCTTCTTAAATTCGTTTTTAAGGGTCAATAATTTATCATAATCGGAACGAAGCATCGCAACATCCATATCATCATCCCACGGAATAAAGCCCTTATGTCTCACCGCACCCAGCAATGTACCTGCCCATAAAATATACCGCAGACCGTGTTTTTTACACACCCTGTCAAACTCCAAAAGCATATCCAATTCAACTGCCCAAATTTTCTTTCGTTGTTCATCAACTAAAAATCCATCACGTATTTCCTCGGCAAAAAATGATTTGTTAAAAGTTCCTTCCTTAATAAATCTTTCACACTCGGTCATGAATTTTCCCGTCTCCTTGTTTTGTGTTCTGCGTCCACCAAAGATATATATATTGCATAGTAAATACAGTTATTTCAGGGAATTTGTGCTACTTCACAATGCCATAATAGTCTCTTTAAATGTTCCTCAAAATATTAATATAAACGCTTAATGTACAGATATTTCATCTTTGCGGGCATTTTTTTCATTAAAATATTCTCTCAATGTTTGATGACCTTTGGAAAACTCAATATTTTTATGTGTAAAAACATTTTTTACTGTCATAAAAATAATTTTAATATCTAAACCCAAACTCACTTTATGTACATATTCCACATCGTACTCAAAGCGTTCTTCCCAACCCGCTGCGTTTCTCCCGTTGACCTGTGCCAATCCTGTCAATCCGGGGCGCACATACTGGCGCTGCATTTCATAATCCGTATAATAGTTCAAATATCTAACCAACCACGGACGAGGACCAACAAGGCTCATATCTCCTTTAAGAATATTCCACATCTCAGGGATTTCGTCTAGCGATGTTGCTCTAAGGA
>JAZSLI010000063.1:0-33333 GCA_045535295.1 Acutalibacteraceae bacterium
TCGATTTTCATAATTGACCTCCTATGTCTTTAATGCTTGTGGTTGGCAGACCTTTTGCATTATATCATAGGAGCTCTTTTTTACTCATCGGCAAAAGCCTCTCTGGAACCACACGCTTAGCGTGTGGTTTTCGTTATACAATAAAGTAACAACGCACTCGCAGTTATGCGAGTGCGTGGTATTCTTAATTAAACATAAGCCTTTAAGGTTAAAATTTCATAGTTTTTAAGATTAATCACTGCGGAATTATTAACAACAGGAATTTCCCTAAGCTCTTCTTCCATAAGGTTACAAGCAACAAGCTTTTTAACATCAACGCCAAAATCAAGCTTAACATTAACATTATAGTCAAAGGCTTCATACATACGAATAATATAAGCAGAATCATCCTCACACTTCTTAATGCTCTCAATAACCGCATTATCTGAAACGGTGTTAACAAGGCTAAATGTTGCAGGCAATGTACCATCCTGCTTTTCAACCTTAACGCAGTCTAACGGTTGGTTGAGCATATAAGCAGAAGGTATTGTTCTCTCACGGAAATCCTGACCGTGCGGAAGCACCGAGTAGGTCATAATATGCTCGCCCTGGTCTGCATTGGGGTTGGGGTCTGTACTGCATTTAAGCAAGGTAAGTGCCATATCAGTATCGGTACAGCTATAACCGTACTTACAGTCGTTCATAATACTTACACCGTAAGAACGGTCCGAAACATCGGCCCACTTATGAGCACAAACCTCAAATTTAGCTTGGTCCCAACTGGTGTTACTGTGGGTAGGTCTCTCAACGTTACCAAACTGAATATCGTAAACCGCCTTGCTTGCATGAACATTAATCGGGAAAAGCGCTTTAACAAGCTGATGATGCTCGTGCCAGTCAAAATGAGTCTCAAAATCAACTCTATCAAGCAATGAATAAACCCAAACTGTCTGTTCAAAGGTTGATTTGCAATATTCTCTCTTGATTTTCATACCAACCCTTGTTCCGTCCTGAACGGGCTCCATCGAGATAAGCTTGCCTAATGACCAATGCTTGCTCTTATGGAACTCATTAATTTCCCAGTTTCCATAACGGAAGTTTTGGTCCTCAAACACCTTTATCTCGTTGAACTTCTGACCGGGCTTAACAATATCACGATCAAAACGCTTATCATAGAAGCTTATAATATTTGCATCCTTATCAAAAACAATTTTATAGAAACGGTTCTCCAAGGTTTTTGCAGTTGCCTTTGCAGAGCAGCCAACTAAATCCTTAAACTCAACAACCTTCCAACCATGAGCCGGAACTTTTTCAATTTCATAGGTTTTGCCATCATAAACAATAGCACCATCCTGAGTTGATGGGGTTGAATTGAAAACAAGCAAGCCACCGTTTGATTTAACATTTTTAGCAATGGCATTAACGCTTGAATCGGTTACATCCTTGCAGTTTTCAAAAACCTCGGCATACTGTTTGTCCGAATCATTATAAACCTCTTCAATAGAAGAACCAGGCAAAACATCGTGGAACTGATTAAGTAAAATATATTCCCAAGCATTATCAATTTTCTTTCTCGGATATTTGCTGAAACCATACATATCAGCAACCGAAGCCAAGAATTCTGATTTATTAACTGCAAATTCTGATTTACGGTTGTTGCGCTTGTTTTTACCAATAGAGGTATATGTTCCTCTATGGAATTCAAGGTAAAGCTCGCCAACCCATTTAGGCATTCTGCCTAAAAGCTTAACATTCTCGAAAAATTTAGCTTCAACCTCTTTTAAATAATCCTTAGCAAAGCTTGGCTCGGTTTTAGGAATTCCTGGCAAGCCCTTGCTCATTCTGCGCTGATATTCCAAAAATTCGGAGTTCGGTCCGCCGCCACCGTCACCGTAGCCATAGGTCATACAGGTAATGTCGTTAAACTCCTTATCCTGATAGCGAGCATATCCGCCGAGGATTTGAGAGGGATTCATTCTACCAACGTAGGTAGTAGTTGTCTCGGCATAATTATATCCGCAGAAACTTTGCGAAGTTAAGAAATTGGTAAAAATTTCTGTTCCGTCAATACCTTTCCACATAAATGTATCGTGGGGGATGCGGTTTTCATCATTCCAACTGATTTTTGAGGTAACGAAATAATCAACGCCGCTCTTTTTAAGAATTTGTGGCATGGCTGCACTGTAACCAAAGGTATCAGGCAACCAAAGAATTTCACTATCAACCCCAAATTCATCCTTCATAAAGGTTTTACCCTTAAGAATTTGACGAACCATAGATTCGCCACTTGTGAGGTTACAGTCACATTCAAGCCACATTGCGCCCTCAACTTCCCAGCGGCCCTCTTTAACACGCTTCTTAATTTCCTCAAAAAGCTCGGGAGCATAATCCTTTATGTATTTGTAAAGAACAGCCTGAGATGAGGTGAATTTATACTCAGGATACTGCTTCATAAGATTAAGCACGGTCGAAAAGCTTCTTTGAACCTTTTCCTTGGTTTGAGCATAGGTCCAAAGCCAAGCAATATCAATATGTGTGTGACCGATACATTTAACAATAAGCTCCTGCTTGCCGCAAACCTTGCCATAAAATTCAGTATTAAAATATTTTTTTGCTTTCTTTAACGAATCATAATATTCTGGTGATTTCGTATCATAAAAATGGATCATATTAACCGCAATTTCAAGATGCTTAAATATTTCGGTTTTATCCTTGCCGGCGGGCAAAATCTTAGCAGCCTCAAACGGAACCTTTAAGTCATAAAAAAGCTCCTCAATAAAATCATCTAAGACAATTAAATCGGGAACAAATTTGGTTGAGCCAATATCAGTTCCTGTGTAATAATAGCAAACAAATTCAATATCGCAGTCAGGTTGAAGCTTAACGGTTGTATGATTAGTGTCAAGTGCTTGAACCATCGCACCGTTAATATAAACTATACCCTGAGGATTTTTAGCACAGTTTTGATTTTCAACGCCGCTTCTAAGCTTAAAATATAATGACTGCCCATTCTTAACAGAAGGAGTATGTACATTAAACTTAAACCAATAATGTTTATCAAGCTCAGTTAAAATTGTATTGATATCATAAGGCTCCCAACCTGTTTCAGGTATACCCTGCTTTTCCTTGTAACCGGTTTCCATGTAAACAACATCGGTAATTCTTTGGCTACTCACACAAATGGTTGAAGCAATTCTATCAATGTTCAGTCTGATTTTTTGGTCTAAAAACTTCATTTTCCGAAATTCCCCCTATTAGCGCTTAAAATCGGCTTTAAAACCCACAAAAGTGCTATATTAGTTTACAGCATCATTATAAATTATTATTAGTATAAAAGCAATGTTTTTTTGCTTATTTTTAGTAATAAAATGTATTTTTTATAAAACAAGGAGCAGCAGATTTCACCGCTACTCCTTATTAATAAAATTATCTGAACTTAACTCCGCCTTCGCCTTGTCTTTGGAAAGCAAACATATAGTCAACCTTATATTCACAATGATTCCAGTCGGTTGTATGATCAATACCCATAACACCATTAGCGTTAGCAACAACTCCGGGACCTAAATCATGGCATAGAAAATTAACACCCAAAGCGCCCTGCATAAATGCATATTTTCGAGCAGAAAGCCCGAATCTCGTCGGATAATTATCGAACTTAGCCTCATATGTTTTATTACCATCAGTATAAAAGATAACGCTATCATAGGTCCAAACCATACCAATAGTGTGATAAGTATCATGCCAATATTCGCCTTCGTCAAGCCAAACATATGTTTTTTTGCTAAATCCTTGTTCTTCCTGCTTATAATTAAATCCGCCGGGCCAGTTAAGCAAGGTATGTTTAATAGCTTGGTCATTATTTGCAAATTTTTCAAAAATATCAAACTCACACTTTGGATTATCACTATCAGAGCCTAAAACCCAAAACGAAGTGTAAAAACCGTTAGTCGCAGGCAAAATAGCACTCATCTCAAATGTTCCATATAAGAACCACGCCTTAAAACTCGAGGTAAATCCGGCACCAACATAATAATTATCTCCATCCTTCGTACCCTTCATAACAAGATTTCCGTCCCTAACAGAAAGGTTTCTAGGCTGAATTTCAGATTTACCCTTTGCATAAGGTTCGCCTTCATTAACTCTTGCGTCCCAATACTTTTCGTTAAGGGTATCACCGTCAAAATCATCTAACAAGGTGGCAGTATAATATTGAGTTTTATCGTAATCTTCAAGGGTTTTGGCGTAACTGCCTGTTATAGCAACACCCTCTTTGAGCTCGCCGCCGTTTTGAACAAGGCTTATAAACTCCGTAACTGCCATAGCAGTTGAATAAAAATGACCGCCGTTTAGATAGATTTTATTATCCTTGTAAAGTATAGAATAAGCATCTCTATCCTCTATCTTTGGAACACCCTTACGGTTAGCGTTTCCTATAACTATCTCATACTTTGAGGCCTGCTTTGTATCAAGCTCAACCTTTAATTCAGTACCGGTTAACAGCTTAACAGCTTTTATAAGCTTATCGGTTTCCATTGTGGTTAAATAAGAAACATTATAACGGGGGCGAACAATAACATATTCAGTAAGGTCACTTTCTTTGCCACCTAAAACAAGTGGTTCACTTGGACCTGCCTCATATGAATAATAATACTCGGTTGAAAGGTAGGCATTCATCGTTGTGCAGCATTCGGCTATAAACTTTTCAACTGCTAAGGTGAGTCCGTCTATCGAACCACCAACAAGATATATAACACCATTTTTAACAGCAATTATATAATCAAGATCACTGTTTTTGCGGTTTTTCTTGATTTTATCATAAAGCTTTTTAGATTCAGGTCGGTTAGTAACACCTATCGAAATATCATAAATACCTTCTTGCTGCTTCATAGCATCCGGCTTGTATTCAATTTCGAGGTCTAAATTATCAAGAACCGCATCTCTAATCTTAACACCTAATGCTATTGTTTCTTCATCAGCATCTCTTGCTCTGATTATTCTGAAAAGTGCCTCGCCCTCATCAGAATAAAGGTCAAAAAGCTCTCCCTTGTAAGCACCCTCAGAATTTCCACAAGAAACCGCCGATAGAATCATTGTTAAAATCAAAAGTAAAAGTAACGATTTTTTAAAAATTGTTCTAATCATATTTTACACTCCTTTTAAATTATCCCGTTATACCAACACGGTCAATACTCAAAACAAATTTTCTTTGAACAAATAAATAGAAAATTAACAACGGTGTTATAAACATAAGACTTGCCGCCGCAGTTATTCCTGTTTTTGTTGCTGTCATTTCCATAATACTAACACCAATAGTAGCATTAGTCGGAAGCTCAGAAAGCTGTAAGGCCATTGGGTAGTTATCGTTGAAATACATAACCGAAACCTGATAATCATTCCAATGCCAGATAACCGAGAAAACTAAAACTGTAAATAAAACAACGGTTGCCGAAGGTAATATAACACGAAAATAGGTTTGGATAACATTTGCACCGTCAATAGATGCAGCCTCCTCTAACTCCTTTAGCATTCCTTTAAAAAACGGAATATAAATATAAATCATTATTCCTGCTCTAAGACCAACTGCTAAAACAGAAGGCAACCATAGCATTAGCTGCCTCGTCTTGTGTGTGGTCCATCCAGGTTGCAAACTTAACAGTTGTTCCTTTAAGTTCAGGATAGCCATAGGGATCTTTTGACTTTTCGTAAGCCTCACGTGCTGCTAAATACTCATCAGAAAACAGGTTGACTGTTTCAGTTTTTTTGCTTGTATCCTTATCACCGTCTTTTCCGCAGCCAGAAAAAGCTCAAGCAAACAGACAAATTGCCATTAGCATAGAGAATAGTCTTTTCATAACAATTGGTCCTCCTTAAAAAATTTTGCTAATTTAACAATTTTTATTATAATTTCCTAATAAAAAATTTCAGGAAAATAATAAACTTAAAGTGTTTGATCGGTTCTTATAATATGCTTATCAATACATCTTATTTTTCTTGTTTCGCCGTTATATTCGGTATCAAAAATTTCTAAGATATTTCCGTTTTCCTTTAGGAGACCTCCTGGAATAAGCAAGGTTTTTTGCGGTCCCTTTTCCCAATACCTTCCGATATTGAAACCATTAATCCAAACATTTCCGTGAACAAAGCCCTCGGTGAGCAGATAAGCATCAACCCCCGCCTTAGCATTAAAGGTGCCTTTTAAGAAAACCGGTCTTGAAGCTTCTATTTCATTTTGCTCAATATCTTTATAATCAAGTTGGCTCAAATCATTCATTGGAATTGAACGCTGAGTCCAATAATAAACATTTTTGCTGTTTTCAAATATGTAATTACATAACATTCCTTTTTCCTCATTAAGATTAAAGGCATTAGAGTATCTTCCCATATTCTCAACCAACAAATCAATGGTTACTCCACCGGGCTTAACCGTTATATCAATGGTTTGGTTATCTCCACCATTCATATAGGTTCCCTTAAACTTTCCGTCAACAAAAATATTGGCTCTATCCTTAACAGAACGGTCAAGCTTAAATCTTGTCCAACTGTCAGCCCCTTCCTTTAAGTCTGTTGAGTAAAGAATATATCCAAAGCTTTGACCCATTTCATCCATCGTCATTGGAAGTAGTGATTCTGTTTTCTTGCTTGTCAACGCATCAATGTTTTCAAACAATTCAGCTGATTTGGTAAGCTCAATTTCAAGCTCCTGATATTCTTTTCTTTCGTATGTATGCGGTCTTTTTTCCTTGCCTAAATACTCATCGAGCACATCTCGGCAAAGGAAATATTTTTCGGTGGGATTACCGTCCTCTCCGATAAGAGCATCACAATCATAGCTTGTGGTGTAAAAACAATCCTTTGGATATTTTTTTGCTTTATCGGGATTAGGTGTGAAGGCTGAACCGAATATTGCACCCGATGTAAAACCAAAGTTTGTTCCGCCCGTAAACATATAGAAATTTACAAAGCCTCCCATTTCTAAGGCGTCCTTATAATCGGCTGCTACATCCTTTGGGTCTCGGGCAAAATTGGTTTCATCCCACATTGTAGACCTTCCCGACCAAAACTCACCTGCAAAAAGCGGGAAATCAGGTCGCAAATTGCCAAGCAGTTCAAACGCTTTTTTTGAGCCCTGATCTGTTGAACGATAATTTATTCCGTGCAAGCAGTCAGGTAATGAACCGTTAACCGTCATCAAATTGCTGTATCCATCGGTTGTGTAAAAAGGAACATCAACGCCAAAGCCTTCCAACATTTTGCGAAGCTCAATTAGATACTGCTTATCATTACCGTAACCGCCATATTCATTATCAAGTGCTACCGCAATTATTGGACCTCCCTTTGTTGAAAGGAAAGGGACAAATTCCTTGCAAAGCCTTTTATAGTAAGATTTAACAAATTTGAGATAATCCTTATCGCAGCAACGAACCGAGATTTTTTTCTTTTCGTTAAGCCACGCAGGAAGTCCGCCCTTATCACACTCGGAACAAATATACGGTGCGGGTCTTAGAAGAATTTTTAGCTCGTGTTTATCGGCAAGCCTTGCGAACTCCTTGAAATTAAGTTCTCCATCACATCCATAAAAATCAAACTTTTTATGTTGGGGCTCGTGTAAATGCCAAGGCATATAAACTTGGATTGCGGTTAATCCAAAATCCTTCATTAGCAAAAGTCTTTGCTCCCAATCGGATGGATGAATTCTAAAATAATGGATATCACCCGAAGCTAAGTAGAAATCCTTGTCATTAAGCTTAAAGCCGGATTTGCTTATTTCCAGTCTCGTTTTTTCCATTATAACGTTCCCCTTTAAATTGTATTTTCCCTTCTATATTGTGAGGGAGAAATACCATATCTTTTTTTGAATAATACATTTGCCCACGAAATATCTTCATAACCCACCTCAATGAATATATCTATCACCTTATTGGTTGAAGAAGCCAGTTTATTAGCAACATAGTTAAGCCTTTGCTTATGCTGGTAATCCGAAAGAGTTATGCCGTAAACCTTTTTAAACAAGCGGCTTAAATGCTCCTTGCTTTTACCTGAGTGATTAACGAGCTCATCAAAGGGTAATGAAAAGAACTCTATTTTTTGAAGCTTTGAATAAAATTGTGCAAGCCAAACAGGTGCTTCTATTACTTGCTCTCGAAATTCCTCTTTTGTTGCCTTTCTATCAAAGAAATAGTTTGAAAACAGTTTCAAAAGGAAAACTCTAAACTCCGTGCACTTTTTAGCATCATCTTTAACATCTATTTGATTGAGTTTAACATAAAATGAGTTAATAAATTTTATCTGATCATCTGAAATATTAACAACGGGTGGAAATTGCTCGGCTTCAAGCTCATCAAACTTGTTTGATTTCATATAACCCTTCAAGGACTGATAGGTCTCATTATCAAAAGCAAAGTTTAAGAACATAAATTCATTTCCTTCAAAGAAAAACAAATGCTCATCGGAAGGCCTCATAAAAACCAAATCGCCACGCATTAATTCGAACATTTTATCGTTAACGCAGTGCTTAACATTATCCGAAAGGGTTAAAAATACTTCATAATAATCGTGATAATGATGCTTAAAATATTCTCTCGAGCCTAACACTAATCGGCAACGAAAACCGGTTGCTTCATCTACCTGTTTTTTATAACTTTCAAAAAACAAAACGCTCATTTCCAACCCCCCCTTTTTAGCAGAAATTTTTAATGTCTCAAATCCTTTTAACATAATAACATTTTCCCGCAAAATTTTCTTTTGTTTTAATGACAATTTTCATTAGGTATATTGATATCTTTAACCACATTTTAAATATAAAATTTTGACTATTATTAACAAAGTTTTTCCAATATATTGCAAGGTGAAACAATTCCATAATCAGCGTATTCGAATATAGGTGAATTTTTATCCTCGTTTATGGCAATCACCGTTGCCGAACGTTGCATACCAACAATATGATGAACCGCACCCGAAACGCCAACCGCAATATAAATTAGCGGCGAAATGGTTTTACCCGTTAAGCCCACCTGCGAAGAATAAGGCATTATATCGTTATCAACCGCTTTTCTTGTTGCTGCGAGCTCAGCGTTATACTTTTTAGCGAAGGCAAAAACTGAATCAAGATTATCCTTTGCCCCGTAACCAACCGCAACCACAATATCGGCATTATCATTTTGCGCTGTTCTAACGGTTGCCATAGCAGGTTTTGTTACGCATTTTATTTTTGCTATAACACTTCCCGATAAGGCAGGTCGTATCATATAAAGGGTTTCACCATCCGTTTCAAGCGAGGTGCAATCAGCACAAAGTCCGGTTTTAAGCAACGCTGCAACCCTTGCCGAAAGACTTTTCGAAAGATAATCGCTTCCCCACAAAACACAGGATGGCTGCTCTTTTTCGATTTTTTTCGCCAAATTTTCCGCTGTATCAAAGGGTAAAACAGTTATATCATCCGAAATAGTTTTTGCGAATTCATAAGGTGCATCGGTTACTGTGAAAACTCTTTTAAGCGGCACCGCAACCGATTTATTTTGTGACGAAGCTTGAATCACTTTTTTAGAAGAAAGCTCTATTATACCCCCTAATTCCTCGGCACTTATAAATCTGCATTTTCGTTTGCCCGCCTTGTTTTCGGTTGTTGAAATAACCCTTGTTGGTGAGCCTTGTAATCCGCAAGATGAAATATCAGCCCCAATATCAGCAGCCGACCAAACCTCGACCTCGCAGATCTTTGAAGTAAGACGTGGTCTTCTTAAATTATTAATTCTTTCAACAGTTATAATGCTCGGAAAATTAGCAGTTACACCATTTTCATAACGAGTATCGCAAACAATATTTTGCTCGGTTACCTTGCAAATTTTCATAACATTTGTAATAAGCGAAAGCTCTGCAAAGCAAGAAAGCATAGGCGGTGTTTGTGCAGTATCTCCAACCAACGTTTGTCTACCGCAAAAAACCAAATCAGGCTTTATTTTCTTTAATGCAAGCGATAAGGTGTAAGCAGTTGCCAAGGTATCGGCCCCTGCAAAAGCTTTATCCGAAAGCAAAATTGCTCTTTTAGCACCAAGCCTTGTTAATGAAGCCAAAAAGCCTTTTGCCGACTCGGGCGCCATACTCAAAAGAGTTATTTCGGCATTATCTATCTGTAACGCCGCCTCATAAGCGCAAGCGTCAAAAGGGTTTATTTCGCCATCTAAGCCTTGACGGATACAAACAACAATTTTCATATTATCGTTCCCTATATATCGGAGCTAATGCATCGTGTATTTTTTTATATTTTTCAAAAATTTTCTCGTATTTTTCGGTATTTTCGCTATTTGGTGTTACAATTTTTTCAACCTTAACACATTTTTCTACCGCATCGGACGGGCTTTTAAAAACCCCCGTTGCAATACCGCAAAGCATTGCCGAACCCAGCGAAGAATCACTGCTTTGGGTAATTTTAAGCGAAATACCCAAGGCATCAGCGGTCATTTGACTCCAAAGAGGCGCCTTTGCTCCGCCGCCTATAAGCGTTGCCATCCTACTATAAGGTACATTAATGCTATCAAGATATTTCTTGCTGTCAAGCAAGGAAAATACAACGCCCTCTAACACCGCACGGGTGAAATGTGGCTTTGTGTGTGTTGAACGAACTCCCGTAAAGCTGCCGCAAAGCATAGGGTCAGCATAAGGGGTAAGCTCCCCGTTTAGATATGGGTGGAAAATAAGTCCCTCACAGCCTATCGGAATATCCTTTGCCTTACTGTCAAGCTCCTTATAATCTCCACCAAAAGTATCTCTATACCAACGGTAGCTTGAAGCCGCAGCCTTTGTTGCTGTTCCGGGATACCACAAGCCCTCGCTAATATGAGAATAATTAACTAAATGAGTGTCCGGATAGGCTTTATCTGTAATAACACAAATTCTTCCTGCGGTTGCAAGCTTAACGGTTGTGTCACCCTTGTTTACTGCACCGGACGCAAATATTTCCATACAAGTATCGGTTGTTCCGCAAATAACGGGTGTGCCGGCGAAAAGTCCTGTTAGCTCTGCCGCCTTTTCTGTCACCCTTCCGATAATATCGGTTGGCTTTCTAATGGGTGCTAGCATATCCACAGTTATTCCGGCAAGAGCGCATAAATCACTATCCCAAGCCATTTTATTGCAGTCAAAGAGCATACTGCCCTGCGCCTCAATATAATCTGTGCAAAAAACGCCGGTTAGAAAATATCTAATATAGTCTTTTTCAAAAAATATGTATTTAACCTTTGAAAAGAGATTTGGCTCGTTTTCCTTCAACCATAAAAGCTGAGGCAAAGTCCAAATAGTGCTCGGTTTATGGTAGGTTTTATGGAAAATTTGCTCGGCGGTTGCCTGTAACAGTCTATCTGCCTGCTCCCTGCTTCTTGTATCGGTCCAATGAATAGCGTTTCTAAGCGGTACAAACTCATTGTCGCAAACAAGGAAGGTATGCGTAGCCGAATCAATACCGATGGATAATATATCCTCGCTACTGATTTTAGATTTAGCTATTAAGGCCTTGCAGTTTTCACAAAGTGCCAAGATCCAATCCCTGCTATCCTGTTCGCAAGCATTGCTTTGCGGATGAAGGGTTGGATATTCAACCGTATTTTCTGCAACAATATTACCCGAAGTATCAATAAGCGTGGCCTTTGAAGCAGAGCCACCAAAGTCTATTCCAAGTAAATATTTCATAAAAACTCCCGATTTATCTATTTTCTATCCAAGCATGCTCAGGGTCACTGCTTCTATTAAAGCCTTGGTAATCTCCCGCCATAAGCCAAAGGAAATAGGTCTTATAGCCTGGGGTTGAAACAGTTGTGTGATAACCGTAAGGGAACTCAACGAGTTCATCGTTCTTAACCCTATACGCCTCATCAAGCTCACCGTCTGCCGTATAAAGACACTGGACAGCAAAGCCCTGCTCGGGATCGAAAAGGAAATAATAAATTTCCTCTGCTATGCACTCGGTAGGCATATTATCCTCATCATGCTTATGTGGTGGGAAGCCAGCCCAGTTACCCTCGGTACAGTATGCTTCACCAATGGTTAAAACCTTTGCATTGGTTGTGCCATCAATAATAAAGCTGGTTTCTCTTTGGAAGGGTTGTTCACCCAAAAGTTTAAGCACAACACGGTCGCCCTTTAAGAGCTGAGGCTCTGTTTTTTCCTTAACAGGTGTTGCGCAAACCGCAATTTTTATATTAGTAACTGCTTCAATGGTTAATTCTTGCTCTATTGGCATATAAAAGCTTTCTGCTCTGCGATTTTCAAAAACATTCATTCTATTGCCGATATTTTCCCATTTAACATCGCCAAAGCTAACATTACAGTATCCGCTAAGCATTATAAAAGCAGTTTCTTTATCACCGGTATTAAAATCAAGAGTTTGACCGCTTTTAAGTTCAATAATTCCAAACTCTAATTTTTTTAAAGAACACTCCCCAATTTTGCATATAGGTGTGTATCCGTTTTGAGATTTATATGCTTTTTTAAAGTTCATAACCATTCTCCTTCATATATTTTTGAACAGTTTCGAAATCGGGAGCGCTTTGCCTTGCGCCAACTCCCATACATTTAATTGCCGAAACTGCACTTGCAAAGTGGCAGCATTTTTCATAATCATAGCCCTTGCAAACCGCTGCCGCAAAAGCACCGTGGAAAACATCACCCGAACCATTTGAATCAACAACCTCAGCGGGATAAATGGGGTATGAAATCAGATTTTCACCATCAAAAATCACGCCGCCCTTTTTACCCTGAGTTATAACCAAAATTTCAGGTGAATAAAGTGTGAAAAGCTTCTCTGCTGCCGCTTCAACAGTTTTTTCTCCTGTGTGGCCCATAGCAAATTCCTCTGAAGGAATAAGAATATCCGCAAAGGGCAAAAGCTTCTCTACTCCCTCGTAAAGTCCACCTGCATCATATAACACCTTAGTTTTGTTTTGCTTAGCAATCTTTGCAGCCTCAATAGCTGCGGCCATTTCATTACCATCAACCATTAAAAGTTCGGCCTTTGCAATAGCCTCTTTTTGTTTTTCATTTAAACAAAGTGGTGGCAAATCACCCTTATCGAAAACGCAGGTTCTACTTGTTGTGTCGGCACAAAGCCATAAAACTGAAGCAAATGAGCGATAGCCCGATTTAACCTCGATTAACTCGGTATTAACGCCATATTTAATAAAATCCTCTTTTAACAATTTTCCTCCGTTATCATCAGCTAAAACGCCGATATAAGCAGTTTCTATTCCAAGTTTACTTGCGGCAACAAGACCGGTCGCAACGGGACCTCCGCCCGCTGTTTTACTGGCGGTTGCTCTTAGTTTTGTATCTTCCTTGGGGTATGTAGGTATATTGTAAAGAGTATCAAATACATTAGCACCAATTCCTACAATTTTACTCATTGCCAAAATCCTTTCACGAAAGCGGTTTATGCTTTATTATCGGCACCAACCAGCTTAATTCTTGTGATACAAAAATCCTTAACTGCCTCAATGGGCTTTTTCATAAAGTTATCAATAGCAACCGTTCTATCCGGCTTTTGCAGCTCTTCTAAGCAGGTATCAAGAAAAGCATAGCAAATATCAGTTGCAAAGTTCATTTTTCTAATACCAGCTTTAACTGCCTTTTTAATTTCTTCATCGGGAACGCCTGAACCACCGTGAAGCACAAGAGCAGTTTTATTAGTTGCCTTTCTAATTTGCTTAATTCTATCAATGTCAAGCTTGGGGGGCTTTGAATATCTACCGTGTGCAGTACCTACTGCAACAGCAAGACAGTCAACCCCTGTTTCCTCAACAAATTTCTTGGCATCCTCAGGTGTTGTAAATTCATCCATATCCTCATCCTTGGTAAAGCCAACATGACCAAGCTCGCCCTCAACACCAACATCAACAAATTTACAGGTTTCAACAACCCTCTTTGTTAAAGCAATATTTTCCTCAAAGGAAAGAGTTGAGCCATCAAGCATTATTCCGGTTGCCCCGTAACGCAAGGAACGGGTTGTTTCAAGCTCAGAGGGACCGTGGTCAAGATGGAAGCAAACCGGCACAGATGCTTTTTTTGCTGCTGCCAAAACAACAGGTGCTAAAAAGTAGCCTGCCTTTTCCTTCATTAAACGAGGATAAATCTGCATTATGATAGGTGCTTTTGCCTCTTCTGCCGCATCAAGTACACCCATAACAGTTTCCATATTGTAAACATTAAATGCAGGAATACAAAAATTACCCTTTTCCGCCATATCGAGAACACATTTTAACGAAACTAACATCTATCATTCTCCTAAAATTAAATCTTCAATAGATAAAATTTCAACCTGATCCTGCTGGATTGATTTTAATGCCGCATATTCAGAAACGCAGGCTGTAATCATAGTTTTAGCACCAATACTTGTTGCATTAAAGATTCTTCTCTTAGCTACCTCTTTAATAACCTCAGGCATATACTCAGCCATAAGAATATTACCTGCCCAAACAGTTTCGTCTCTGTTAAGCAGCATTTCAGTAAGCACCGCATAGGACATAATAATCTCTCGGGGGCTTTCAGTTTCTTCGAGGTCACGAGAAAGCTGATATGGGTCTTGATAAACAACATCCTTGCCGGTGTTTATAGCTTCAAGCTTGCCCTCCTTCAAAAGTGCTGCAACAAAGCTTGTGTATGTAACAACCTCTGCCTTAACCTCAACGTCATACTCTTTATAGAGCTGTTTAATTGCCTTGGCATCATTGGGGTCATAAACAACAACCTTTTTGAACTCACCCAAAGCCTTTGCACAAGTAGCCATTTGCTCCTTTGTTTCCTCGGCAGCTCCAATAAGGAAATCAAGCTGTGCTCCCGAAGCAGGTTCATTATCAAGAACAGTGAATTTGGTGCCTGCCTTTTCGAGAACCTTAATAGCCTTTAACGCCTGCTTGCAAACCTTAAATTTAGCATCAACGCCCAAGAAAAGTAAAATATCCTCCTTGGCGGAATGTGCCTTAATTGCAGCTCCAAGAGTTTCGCAGGTTTCGATTAAACCATAAGCGTTACCTGTTTCAAGACAATTATTAACAAGCTTCTCAATATATGCCGGAAGCTTACCCTCTAATGCTGCTTGAAGTCTTGTTTCCTTGGTGAACATAACAGGATCCCAACCTGTAACACAGGTGTGAACACAACCACCGCAGGTGCAGCATTCATAAATGTTATCCATGATTTCGCAAAGATCAATTGCTTCACGATTAACAAGAGAAATTCCTAATGCTCTTGCTCTTGCTGTATTTCTTTCCTGACCGGTTGCATTGCCAATAGGGCAAATATGGTGACACATCCAGCAAAAGCGGCAGGAATCAACGTGCTTTTTACTTTTTTCTGACATTATCATAATCTGTTCCCCCTAATTACAGTCCAAGCTTAAACGGATTCATAATACCGTTCGGATCAAGTGTCTTTTTAAGTCCTTCAAATACCTGCATTGCCGGTCCATACTGTTCCTTCATAAGTCTACCAAGCTTAATGCCAACACCGTGATGGTCATTAACAACACCACCGTGTGCAAGTGCAGCACGAACACCACAGGTCCAAACTGCCTGGTGAAGTCTAAGTGCTTCAACAGGATCTTCGGGAACATCCTTGCCCTCAATGATGAAGCGGTCATAAACCATTGCGCCCCACTCATACCAGTGAGAGAAGTGTGCGATAAACTTCGCTTGCGGGAAATTAGTTTCGATAGCTTCCTTCATTGCCCAATAGATTTCCTCAATTTTACCATAAGGAGCTATTGTATCCATTGTGCCGAACATCTGAGGGATATCCATCATATGACCGGGATAAAAGAAGGTAATCTTTTCCTTCCACCATTTTTCACCGTATTCGCTGCCTAAATCCTCTGCGCCATATTTAGCAAAGGTTTCGAGAAGTATTTTCTCCTCAACCTCAACCATTTCCTTTACGCCCTCATAGGCAATATTCATAAATGCGCCCTTACGCTCAACGCCAACAATTTTCTTGATAAGTGAAGCGGTTTCAGCCTCATCATAAAGACGCATAACCGAAGGCTTAAACTTTTGCAAAAGCTCACGAGAAGCCTTGAAGGCACCGCTCATATCCTGGAACAAGAATCCACGGAAGCGACGTTCTTCGGGCTGGTCATAAATACGGATTTGAGCCTTTGTGATAATTCCTAAGGTTCCCTCTGAGCCAATGAATATTTGGTTAAGGTCGGGACCTGCTGCGTGTTTAGGAGCAGAGCAGGTTTCAATAATATCACCGTTAGGAAGAACAACCTCCATTTTAAGCACCATATCATCAATCTTACCGTACTTGGTAGAAACAACTCCGATGCCTCTATGTGCTAAAAATCCGCCAACAGTTGAACAGGTAAGTGATGAGGGATAATGCATTGTTGCCTTGCCAACCTCGTTTGCAGCCCACTCAATATGCTTGTAAATAGCACCGGTACCACATTCGATATACATACCCTCGGTATTAACCTCATAAATTTTATTCATTCTCTTGGTATCAAGAATAATACCGCCGCAAACAGGAATAGCCCCTCCTTGTGTTCCGCCGCCTGCACCCCAAGTGGTTACAGGAAGCTTATAGTAGTTAGCTATTTTAACAACCTTTGAAACCTCTTCGGCATTCTCAGGGCAAACAACAATGTCAGCCTCGGGCATACGACAACCTCTATCAGCCCACATTCTTGACAGCCAATAATAGTCCACACTATGTGTAACCTTATCGATTGACCTTGTAGAGCAATTTTCAATTCCAACCGCATCTTCAAGCTCGGTTAAAATCATTGCAAACAAAAATTCGTTCATTTGATAATTCATCTTAATTTCTCCTCTTAATATTAAATACTTTTATCAACCCTTAAATTCGGGAAATATTTACAAAATTCTTCGATTTCTTTTTTATAGTCACCCTCTATTTCAACAAAGTGGTGAATATAAGGACCATCTAATAATCTATCCTCTATCTTTTGCAAATCTTCAAACTCCGCCCAAAGATATGTTCCATGTGTTTGAGGACCCTCGGTCGTTTTGCAAACCAGCGGCAAAATCATATAGTCTCCGTTTTCTTGGTCTAATCTCGCAACGGTGTATGTACCGTCCTTTGCTCTTAACCAAGCTCTCTGATTAACAAGTCTTGCCTTGGTTCCGCTTGCTTTTTGGGAAACGGGGAACGGTCCGCAATGCCATAAAAGCTCAGCGTTTTTATTTTCGGGATGGCGAACAGTAAACTCACCGAATAAAGGTTTTCCTTTACCAAAGGTTGCACATTTTAAGAGTGCCATTGTCATTGCACAGTGCATATCACTCTCACAGGCAACCATATATCCCATTTCATTGAGCAGTCCGTACAATGCGCAAGGTGCAAGACCGTCAAACATAATCGGTGTTGCTGTCCAACATTCTGCCGAAATAACATCAAGGTTAAATTCCTCGAATAAATGCTTATACATTGCAACCATTGTTGCCATAGGTTTTATGTATTGCGGGGTTAAATCGTCTAACTCATAATTGGTTAGGAAATATTGCTCATATTCTGCAATCTCATCCGCATAATCAGTTTGTGCAGTTTTCATTCTTTGCTCAATAACCGCAAAGTTAATCGGAATAATTTTAATTCCGAATTTTTCCATTAACTCGCCCTCATTCCAGATAACAGAGAAAAACGGGGCAGGACGGGCACCAACTTGACCAATACGCATACCGCTAAAATTCTTTACCATACAAGCAACCCTTGCAAAAGAATCAAAGCCTTGCTTAAACTCCTTGCTCTCTACCCTACAACAAGGCAAATGTGAAAAAGGAATATGATATCGCTGCATTTGGCGGGAAACACCAAACAATCCGCATTGAGAATCAGTTGGCCTCATACCGTCAACATAATATTCATCATCGAGCGGTGCCCATAAAAGTACCGGCTTTCCGAGCGCCTTTGCAATATCAGCAGCTGCTTCCTCATTTCCGAAGTTGCAGTTAATAATCATAACAGCATCAACTGCCTCTGCCTTAAAGCGCTCTATAACCTCAGCAGCGGACTTATCATCAAACACAAGGTCGTTTATACCTATTCCTTTGTTATCAACAAACTCAATGTTTTCGCTGGCAAAATTGTTTTCTATGTATTCCGTAAACCTTTTTCCTCTTTGCTCTGCGGAATACCAATTCAGAAAGGTGCCACGTGGTCTATCAGTTGCATTTCTGCGCATTGCAACCAAACCTATCTTCACTTTGTAATCGAACATATAATCCCTCTCTTTTAAAGTAAATTAAGCATTAAAAAATATTAACATACACTGTACCAAAAAGATAAACTTTGTCGCTTATATAGAAAAATCAAAATTCCTAAATATGTATAATTAAAATCAAAAAGCGGCTATTATCCATAATCAATTTTACTAATAAATCGCTATCTTTTCAAGAGAAAAGCGAAAATAATTTTCGCTTTTTCTTGACTTTTGTGTAAAATGTGGTAAAATAATGAAAATTCATTTCATTTCGAGGTGCAAAATGGAATCTATATTTAACAAAGTAAGATTTATGCGTTCACAAATGGGCCCTTCCGAAAAAAAAATAGCCAATTATATACTGGAAAACTCCGCAGAAATAATTGGTATATCAGTAAGTGAATTAGCAAAAAAATGCGAATGTGGTGATGCAACAGTTGTTCGCTTTTCTCGCAAATTAGGCTTTCAAGGATATCAAGCCTTGAAAATCGCCCTTGCGGCAGAAATGAATCTCACCTCCTCCATAAGCAATGAGATAGAAAAAACCGATAGCTGTTTAGAAATATTTAGAAAAAGAATAAACGATATTTCTGTTGCCCTTTGGAACACTGAAAGCGTTTTAAATGCAAATGATTTGGAAAGCGCTGCAAATATCATAATGAATGCAAAAAGAATTGTTATATTCGGTCTTGGAAACTCGGCAGCAATAGCAAAGGATGCTGCTCACAAATTTTTAAGACTCGGACTTAATGCACAGGCCTGCTCGGATAACCATATTCAAGCAATTATCGCCTCACATTTAGACCGAAATAGCGTTGCTATTGCAATATCGCACTCGGGTGCCTCAAAGGATATTGTAGATGCTTGCCGACTAAGTAAAATAGGCAACGCAAAAACAATTTGCATAACCAATTATTCCGATTCTCCCTTAGTTAAAGAGGCTGATATTGCCCTTTTCACCAAGTCGGACGAAACGCAGCATTCCATACTCGCAATGAGTTCAAGAATTGCCCAGTTAGCTATTTTTGATGCCATTTACACATATATCGTTATTAACTCATCTGCCTCGCCAAACAACGCAATTTATAACACCGAATATGCTTTACACAGTAAAAAAATAGAAAACCAAGCAGAATAATAACAAAAAAGCACAAACCGAAGTTTGCGCCCTTTTATTAAAAAAATCCCTGATAGATTCCAAAACCTATCAGGGATAAAATTTTATTCTTCGGTTGTTTCTGCGATTTCTTGTGCTATTGGCTCCTCAACAACCTCTTCAGGCGATTCCTCAACAGCTACAGGCTCCTCGGGAGTTTCATAAACCGATTCATCAGCCGAGATTTCCTGTTTTTCCTCAACCTCGGGCTCTAAAAGAGCACGAATTGAAAGGCTAACACGCTTTTTATCGAAATCAACTGCGATAATCTTTGCATCTACCTCTTGGCCAACAGTTAATTCATCCTGAGGCTTTGCAATATGCTTGTTAGCAATCTGAGAAATGTGAATAAGACCGTCAATTCCGGGGATAACACGAGCAAAAGCACCGTATGTAGTCATGCTAACGATGGTAACCTTAACGGTATCACCAATGCTATAATTGTTCTCAAAGATAACCCAAGGATTTTCCTCAGGCTTTTTGTATCCCAAAGAAATTTTCTTCTTTTCGGTATCAATAGCCTTAACATAAACCTCAACAGTATCTCCAACCAAAACTACCTCGGAAGGATTTTTAATTCTTGCCCAAGAGAGCTCAGAAATGTGAATCATACCGTCAACACCGCCGATATCAACAAAAGCACCATATCCTGTTAAGGACTTAACTGTGCCTGTAAAACGGTCACCAACAGCAATATTTTCCCAAATTTTGCTTTGGGCTGCTTTTTGTTCCTCACGGAGCACGCTGCGGATAGAACCAACAGCCTTTCTTCCCCTGCCGATTTCAATAATGCGGAAAGAAACCTCCTTGCCCTTTAAGGCTTCAATATCGTCATTTCTTGACAATGTAGCCTGAGAAGCAGGAATAAACACTCTAACATTATTGGAATAAGCAACAACGCCACCCTTAACAATGTCCTTAACGAAACCGTTAATGATTTCGCCCGAATCCTTGGCGGCAACTATATTGTCCCAACCGGCAATAGCATCATAACGACGCTTTGAAAGCATTGCGGTTCCTTCCTGGTCATTAATTTTCATAATGATAAGGTTAATCTTATCATCGACCTTTACTTCATCCACCATCTTAGCATCAGGGTCAGAAGAATATTCGGCAGCAGAAACATAACCTGTAACTCCTCTGCCGATGTCCACCGTTATTTCAGTGGGATTAACAGCAATAACTGTGCCCTCTACCTTCTGGTCGCCTGTTAAGCTGCTGAGTGAAGCTTCGAATGCTTCCTCGTCTGTCATTTCCTCGAAGCTTTTTTGAACAGATTCTTTAACCTCCATCTGTTCTTCAACCGGTTGTAAATTTTCCGACATGGTATCAATTACCTCCTTTATAATACCCGCAGGTGTAGAAGCACCTGCCACTACGCCCAAAGACGAGCAACCCTTGAAATCGCAAGGACTCAGTTCATCCGCCGTTTCAACCAAAACGGTGTGACTGCAATTTTTCTTGCAAACATCAAATAGCTTGGCGGTGTTTGAGCTATGCCTTCCTCCAATAACGATAACTGCATCATTATTTTTGGAAATCTCCTCCGCCTGAGCTTGTCTTTTTGCGGTAGCATTACATATTGTATCAAAAACTTGCGCATTTGTATATACTTTTTTTAATTTTTTTTGACATTCGCCCCAAATTTTTGCATTAAAAGTGGTTTGAGAAACTAAAATTATCTCTTTTTCTCTAAAATTCTTGTTTTCTTGCAGTAATTTTTCTAATTCAACATCATTTGCAACGGTATAACATTCGCCCTCGCAATGCCCAATTATGCCTTTAACCTCTTGATGCTCGCAGTCACCGGCAATAATGGTAACACACCCCGTTGCGCTTTTTTCACTAACTATTTTATGAATTTTCGAAACAAAGGGGCAGGTAGCATCGGCAACCTGTATTCCGAGATTTTTTGCACAAAGCAAAACCTCTTTTTCTACCCCGTGAGACCTTATGACAAGAATTTCGTCCGCACCCACTTCTTTTGGTGAAGAAACAATCCTAACTCCTCGCTTAGATAATTCATTCACAAGCTGAGGATTATGAATTATAGGTCCCAAGGTACAAACCCTTTTGCCTTCTGCTAAAAGCTTATAAACAATGTTAACCGCTCTATCAACCCCAAAACAAAATCCTGCTGTTTCAGCTAAGGTTATTTTCATTTATTGCTTATTCCTTCCCTTGCTATTTTAAGCAACAGCTCTAATGCTTGCTCTAATTCAAAGCCTGTGGTATCGGCAACAACTGCATCTTGCGCCTGCTTTAAGGGTGCAATTTCTCTATTCATATCATTATAGTCACGCTTAACCATATCGTTATAAACATCCTCAAAATTAACCTCTTGTCCCTTCTCGCAAAGCTCTAAATAGCGGCGTTTTGCTCTATCCTCGGCAGAAGCGGTGAGATAAATTTTTAAGGTGGCATTAGGCAAAACAACGGTTCCAATATCCCTGCCATCCATAACAACATCATTTTCCTTGGCAAGATTTCTTTGAAGGTCAAGCAAAAAGGCTCTAACTTCGGGCTTTGCCGAAGCAGCAGAAGCCATCATTGAAGCTTCCGGTGTTCTTATAAGATTGCTAACATCCTCATTATCAAGAAAAACCCTTTGCTCGCCCGAAACAAATTTAATATCAACAACTGTTTTTGCTAAAATTCCCTCAATATCACATTCAAGCTTGGTATCAATACCCATTCTCAAAAATTTAAGACCAATAGCCCTATATAGCGCACCCGTATCTACATAAATAAAGCCTAATTCCTTGGCAATTTTCCTCGAAAGTGTGCTTTTTCCTGCTCCGGCAGGTCCATCAATAGCAATAGAAATCATAGTTTTCTCCCCATTTTAAAATATATTTTAAAAATATCTTACCTAAACACTTTTTCCTGCAACGAATCCGGTTGAAAATGCAATTTGCAAATTAAATCCCCCCGTTAAAGCGTCAACATCGATTACCTCACCCGCAAAGAAAAGCCCTTTAACAAGCTTGGATTCCATTGTTGCGGGATTAATTTCCTTAACCGCAACTCCGCCTCGTGTTATAATTGCCTCCTCAATTGGACCAAAATCGGTAATAGTAAGTTTAAAGTTTTTAAGCAAAAAGCATAACTGCCTTCTTTGCTCTCGACTTATCTGATTAACCTTGCAAGAGGCTTCTATTCCGGATAATTTTATTATAACAGGAATAAGGCTTTTAGGCAAAAGCTTATTTAAAGAATTTGAAAAATCCTTATTATTGGATTCGGAAAAATCCCTTAAAATTCTATTATCAAGCTGCTCTATGCTCAACGCAGGCTTTAAATCAATTAATGCATAATAACCTCGTTGTTTGGGATTTTTCATATAGGCTGATGCACTCAAAACAAGAGGTCCCGAAATACCAAAATGGGTAAAAAGCAGTTCTCCCATTTGCTCAAAAATAGGCTTTTTCTTATCATGCTCAAAAATCGTCAAGCCAACATTTTTAAGCGAAAGTCCTGCCAAAGAGCTGCAAAAGCCTTCATGACAAACAAGTGAAATTAACGATGGTGCAATTTCGGTTACAGTATGCCCTGCCGTTTTAGCAAAGGTATAGCCATCCCCTGTCGAGCCGGTTAGCGGATATGATACACCGCCCGTAGCAATTATAATGGCATCACATAAAAATTCCTCGTTATTTATAAGAACAATACCCTTTACCTCGCCATTCTCGGTAATGATATCTAATACCTCTTTAAAAACAAATTTAACCTTGCTTTTTTGTGCTTTGTTAACCAAAGCATCAACAATATCAACCGCCTTATCCGAAACGGGAAAAACCCTGTTTCCCCTTTCGGTTTTAAGTGGAACTCCTTCATTTTCGAAGAAATCCATTGTATCCTTAGGGGAAAAAGCGGAAAATGCCGAATATAAAAAACGGGGATTTTTAGGCACATTAAGCATAACTGTATGAAGGTCGGTATTATTTGTAACATTACATCTGCCTTTTCCGGTTATCATAACCTTTCTTGCAGCTCTACTGTTTTTTTCAAAAACAAAAACCGAATTTTCCTTATTTTCTGCGGCCTTAATAGCCGCCATAAGTCCCGCAGCGCCTGCACCGATAACAGCAATTTTTCTCACTTTCCCACCCCCTTTTTTATCTATCTTCATAATTTTACAACAAAATTTTAAAAAAGTAAACAAAAAAGAGCTTTCAGTGAAAGCCCTTTTTTTAATTTTTATTTCATCGAAAATATCTCTATTGCTTTTTTAACATTTTCCTTCATTGCGATTTTAGCATCGGTAAGTGCATCGTGGAACTGAGAATACTGCTTATTCGATATAGCCTCTCCGCCTGCTTTTGCCATATAGGTATAATAATTAACCTTTCTAACGCCACGCTTAATTACTTCTTTGTAATCCTCCTCGCTAACACCAGAGCCGCCGTGCATAACAATAGGAACATCTATCATACTGTCAATTTTAGAAAGACGTTCAAAATCAAGCTTAGGCGCATCCTTATAAAAACCGTGTGCTGTACCAAAGGCGCAAGCCAATGCATCAATTCCTGTTGCCTTAACAAATTGAACTGCTGCTTCTGGGTCGGTATAAATGGAATCTCCGCCTTCTGCACCGCCCTCACGAGCACCCATTGAACCAATCTCAGCCTCAACCGAAGCTCCTGTTTTCTTTGCATATTCAACCACAATTTTTGTATTTGCGGTGTTTTCTTCTTCTGAGAGCAACGAACCGTCATACATAACCGAGGTGAAGCCTAAATCCAAACCTCTCTTAACATAATCAACATCGGTTCCGTGGTCAAGATGAACGCAAACCGGCACCTTTGCTCTTTTTGCCAAAGCAAGCAATACAGGCGCTATAATTTCCATCTCGCAAAGTTCCATTTCCTCATGCACCTGAGCATGCATAAGAATTACCGGCTGATTCAACTCCTCAGCAGCAGCTATAACAGCCTGAGCTGTTGGAATATTAGGGGCGTTAAATGAACCGATAGCACATTTTTTCTCATTTGCAATTTCTAATATTTCCTTTAAAGTTACTAACATATTAATCCTTCCTTAATTTCATTTTAACAAGTATAGCAGAGTTTTGAGGTAACTCGGCAGTAAGCTCATTACCGTTTAGTGTCACCTTGCCTACGTTTTCAGGGTATATAATTTTGGCAGAATCGGGAACGATATTTAAATTTTTAAAGCTAATTGTTTTCTTAGTATTTTGTCCCTCTAAATGTCTAAACGAGGCATAAAGAGTCTTGTTATCGCCGCTAACAATTGCCGATGTGCTCCATTCGTCTCCAAAATTACATATACCGTCAGTAATTATCGGTGTTGAGTCCACTAAATCTTTTCTAATCAACTTATAACAACTAACCGACTGTTTAAGAACCTCAAACTGCTTTTGGTTAAGCTTGCCGGTTTCTCCGCTTATATACATTCTGTTAAGCATTGAATTAATGGCTGCAAAGGCAATTTGCTCTTCGCTGTTATCAGCCATAGGAACTACCCAAATTCCTGCTTGCTCGGGAATAACCGCTGTTGATACCATAGCTGCCATATGCGAAAATTCGTGATATAGCGAAGCATCCGAAACCGACTGTAATGAAAAATGCTTTAATGAAGCATATTCCATTCTCATACCGCCCGAGCTGCAATTTTCAATAACAAGGTCGGGATGGCGCTCGTAAAGGCCATCCACCCATTTAAGAAAAGCCTCATTGCATTGCATAAGACCGTCACCCAAGCTATCGGCATCGGTCTCGGTTCCTAAAATGGGGTCGATATTATAATCAAACTTAAAATAGGAAACGCCTAAATCGTTTATAAGCCTATCGACCGTTTTATTAAGATGGTCTATAACCTTTTGCTTTCTAAAATCAAGCTGATATCTTCCGTTAGAAATAACATTTTTTCCGTGGCGTTTAAAGAAGCAGTCCTCAAACTCAGGAACAAGCGGACAGTTAATACCCATAACCTCAGGCTCTATCCAAATTCCCGCCTTCATACCGCAGTTTCTGATATGGTCAAAAACCTTTCTTATTCCACCTGGGAAACGATTTTCACAAACCTCCCATTCGCCAACGAGGGGCCACCAACCGCCCTCGGAATACCAACCTGCATCCATACAGTAAAGCTCGGCACCAAGCTGGGCTGCTTTTTCAATTAAAGGAAGCTCCTTTTCGGTTGTTGGGTCGGCGAAGAGACAGCGCATATAATCGTTGAAAATAACAGTCATATTCTTATCGATATGTCTTTTGGGAACTATTTGTCGACGATATTTAGTCATCTCGGCTACCGCATCGGAAAAATCACCGCCAACCACAGATACTGCAACCGGAACTGTTGTAAAGCTATCCTGAGGTTTTAAATTTTTCCACCAACTGTTTTCCCATTCATCAGGACCTGAAAGTCTAATATAATGAAGGCCCAAAGCATCTCCAAGCTCCCATTGCCAAGATCCGTTTGCCTCTATTTGCCAAAGCATTGCTTCATTGTTTTCGTTATCAACAGTAGCGCCCATAGGCAAATATTTTTTAGTGCTCCAAGTACCCGTATTTGAAATTCTAACATATTTAGAAGAGGGGTTAACCGATTTAGGATTACAGCCCAGCTCCTCTAATGTGTTTTTGCGCCAATTAAGCTCCTCAGTCCAAGAGTTATGCGGAATATATAAATCAACCTTTTTAATGGTGCTTTGCTTTCCGTGTGCACCGATTCCCATATAAGCAAAGGAGGAAATATATTCTAAACCAACCTCGTGCTCGCATATATTCTTAACCTCGGCAAATGCACGAACAATTTTAATATTATCATAAAATTGATAATGCTGTTTTATTTCTATCTCGGCATTACGCAGGGTGAATATAACAATTCTTCCCTTTTCATTTCTTTGGTCGGTATGCGAAACATATTTTGGCAAAGACGAATAAAGATGCTTTAAATGCTTGTTGGTTGCACAGTTTCCACCCGTTGTTTGAACCTCAACTGCAAGAAAATCAAGTTGGTTTTTAGGGGTAAAATATTCGGGTGTTTCTCTATCTATATGAGAAAAATTCAGTAGCGAAAGAATGTTGGAATCACTAACCGAAAAAAGCATATTAATGCCATTTTCATTTATCTTAATAGTCTGCATTTAAAATTCCTCCTCAAAACGCTTTGCATTATCAATAAAATCAAACTTTACAAAGGTTGTTGAGCTCTGGTTAGGATTTAGGAATTTGAGCGTACCGTTTTTGCGCAAAACATCTCGTCCATCCGCAGTGCAGTTTCCGGGTTCAAGACCTAAGACATAGTCCTTTTTTCCCATCATTTTCCACTCAATAAAGCAAGGAAGAGCTTGTTTATCATAGCTCATAACAAGACCTTTTTCTATTTGAGGGTTATAAATTCCAACCTTAGCAAATCCGTTTTTCTCTAAAACATCATAGTAATAACAGCATTCCTCATATTCTGCCTGAGGAAGTTCCATTTGCAAAGCAGAATCAATAAATTCTTGGGCATGCTCATTTCTTGAAACAAAGCTTTTGTTGGGAATTTTAACCTCACTTTTCTCTGAAAGTAAAGGATATCCCATATTACAATGATATAGAATCATATAGGGAGACTGCTTATCACTGATATTAGTAACTGTATCGCTAACGGTAAAGTTATTTTGGCAATAGGAGAAATCATAAACCCTCTCCATAACAAACTTCACTCCAAAAAGCGAACAATCCTCAATAATAAGTGTTATTTTTAATCCCTCCTCTGATTCCTCGATGCTTTTGAGTCTCGAAGGAATATGAGAAAGATTACCATGAAGCGGTAGCTCTTCGCCCTCGTCAACACAAGGTGAGCCCACCGCAGTTAATCCACAGGTAGTGAAAAAGCCTGCTGTGAAGGATTTTAAAAATCCCGCCCCAACATTATCGTAATATTGAGGTGCAACATAGCCGCAAGGTGCAAAATAACCCATATTTTCACCCTTAAAGCTTATTCTTGAAACATCTGCCGCCCTATCAAGCGAAATCCAAGCTTCAAGACCGAGTCCGTTGCGCACCATAAGAAATTTCATTGAATCTCCCTTGCCGGAGTTTTGCAAAGAATACTGCTCTACTCCTCTGATTTGCAGTGGATTACCAACATAATCTAACATATTTATAACCCCTTAACCGCATTATAAAGATTTGCGTATTTTTTATATAGTTCACTGTAAATTTTAGTGTTTTCACTGTTTGGCTTAAACACCCTTCTAACAGGTGCCATTTTAGAAACAGCCCATTCTAAATCACTGTAAACTCCTAAGGCAACACCAACAAGAGCGGTTGTTCCTGCCGCACCTACCTCTTTGCAAGAAAGTGCAGTTATTTCGGTATCTAAAATATCCGCCTTTATCTGCAACCAAATATCCGAGGTGGCTCCGCCTCCTGTTGCCCTTATTTCCTTTATTTCACCTATAAAACGCTTAACCGTTTCAAAATTGAGCAGCATTTCGTAAGAGACGCCCTCCATTAAGGCCTTGTAAATATCAAATTTAGTAGTTTCAAGCGTTATGCCAACAAAAGCAGCCTTTGAATCGCTATCCATATAAGGTGTTGCAGCACCCGCAAAATGCGGAAGAATTAAAATTCCGGTTGGTTCAGGTTTAATTTGAGAATCAAGAAAGGCATAAACATTCTTGCCTTCTTTTTCGCATCTTTCAAATTCCAACTGTGCAAAATTATCCCTAAACCATTTAATTGTTGCTCCCCCTGTGAATGAGAAAGCATAAAGTGCATACTTTCCGTTAATAAAAGGCACTAAGGAATAGCCGCCCTTATAAAATTCAGGGTTTTCGGGCTTATAATCCAAAATAACAGGGATACATTCAACCGTTCCGGCTCCATCCATCGCCTTTGTTGAATCAAAAACGCCTGAGCCTATCATTCCGGCAACCTGATCGTGACAACCTGAAACAATCTTAATATCATAGTCTATTCCAAGCTCCTGCTTTAAGGCTTCTTTCATATTTCCCGCAACAGTGCCCGCCTCAACTGGCTTTGACATAAGTGACAAATCAACCCCGCAAAAATCAAAGATTTCTGCCGAAAAGCACTTTTTCTCAATATCAAAAGCTCCTGTTCTTGCCGCAAGAGAATAATCTATTTGGGCAACACCGCTTAACATATAAACTATGTAATCCTCACCCAAAAGAATTCTTTTGCATTTTTCAAAAGCATCGGCTTTATTTTCTTTTAGCCACATTATTTTACAAATGCTATACATTTCATTAGGCTCAACACCGGTTAAAAGAGTAAGCTTTTCTTTTCCAAAATGCTCACAAAGAAGTTCACATTCCTTGGCTCCTCTCGGGTCGGTATAAAGCATTGCAGGAGCTAACGGATTATCATCCTTGTCCAGCATAGCAAAGGTTTCGCCAAAGCTTGTAACACCCAGCGCATCAATTTTATAATTTTTAACTGCAACCTTTAAAATATTTATTACTCCGTTTATAATATCGGAAAACTCTATTTCGTGCTGACCACCAAAGCGAGCAATATTATATTCTCTATAATATGTTTCCAAAAGCTCTGCTTTTTCATTATAAAGAACAATTTTACAACCAGTTGTTCCAACATCAAGACCGCCTAAAATCATACCTCTTCTCCTTAATAATTAAGATCATCTAAAATATAGTTCCTTTGCTCATCCGAAATTTGAACCTTTAAAGCCTCGAAAGAACCCACAAGCTGTTCAATAGTAAGCGGACCTATTTGAGCAAAGGTGTTAAGCTTTTTGTCCTTAATGAGCAAAGCTAATGCAGTTGCCGAGGCAGAAGCATTTTTCTCCTTTGCAATCTCGCTCACCCTTTTATAAAGCTCCATATTATGCTCGTTGTTCATATTTTTTTGAGCAGATGGTGATAAACCCTCAAAACCGCTTTTCTCCATTATTGCGAAAAAACCTCCCGCCTGAGCCGAGAAAGCAAACATATCAAGATTATCTGCACAATATTTTTTATATTCATCAGGGTCCATTGCTAAAATATCACTTGCTACAGAATTCGGGCTTGTGAAATTATGCATAATCTGACTTGCTTTAATAGGAGCTAAACCGTTTTTAAGAGCATACTCATTAGCAGCAATAATTCGGTCATATTTCCAGTTTGAAGCACCTAAGCACCTAACCTTTTTCAAATCAACTGCTTTATTAAGATTTTCAATAAGTGCCTCGGGAGACTGAGTAACATCATCCTTATGCAACCAATAAATATCAATATAATTGGTTTTAAGATTTATAAGGCTTTGCTCAAAATCATATTTTAGTTCCTCAACCGATAATCTCGAAGCACCGGTTTGCATATCATGATGTCCACCCTTGGTAGAAATAATGATTTTTTCTCGATTATTTCTACTCTCAATCCATTCACCAATAGTTTTTTCGCTCATACTCTTGCCCATATTCATCCAATCGGCATAAGCACTTGCGGTATCAAGCATATTTCCGCCAAGCTCAACATATTTGTCAAGCAAGGCGAAAGCTAATTCTTTATTTGTGGTGGTGCCGAAGGTATGGGTTCCTAATACTATTTTACAAGCATTTAAATTAGTATCGGCTATCCTACTATACATCATTTTTTAAACCTCTAAAACCACTAATCTATACTAACAACATCATATCCTAAATAATATTTAAAGGCTTCCTCTAAAATTGCCTTAACGTGTCCGTTAGCAACGGTTGTGTGATGCTTAAATCCGCCTCTTGCAAGCTTAATGAGCTTATCTTGAAGATTTTCAATTTTAGCAACGCCGCCGCAACCAAAGAACTCTTTTTCGATATTATCATCTGTAAATTCACCCTCACTGAAATAGATGGTGATTTTACCGTCCTCAGTTTTGCAGTTTGAGAAGGTCATCGGGAAAGCAGCAATTCTTCCCTCATTTGTTCCCCAACCGCTGCCTGGGTCGCCCTTATCAAACATTTTATGAGATGTAACTGTTCCCTTCTCCTTCATAAGCTTTTGAGCAGTTGAACCGCAGTGGAAAAGAATAACCTTATCCGGATCCTCTCCGTAATTGTTGTTCCAGTCAAGACAAGCGGCAGGTCCCTCGGTTGCAAGCGATAATGCGCGCATTGTAATAGCTGAGCACATATCAATTTCACAAGAAGCAGTAATGCCTCTGTCATTAAGCTCAGAAAGAAGCACACAAGGGCAAACTCTCAAATAGGTTTCCATCTCATTCCAGCAACGAAGTGCAATAGCATCAAGATGATAGGTTTCTATGTATTCATCAATAACAACACTGATTTTAGAAAGCATAAGCTTTTTGTCCTCTGGCACATTTGTGAAATCTGTGTAGTTTTCAAGAACGGCCTTTTTAGCAAGAACCTTTTCATCGTTATCAGCCTTAGCACGAACAAATTCAAAAAGCTCAGATAAATCAAAAGATTCAACATTTATACCGTGTCTCTGCATTGTAACCTCATCAAAACGAACAGTTTTAAATGCGGTTGTTCTGGCACCTATGCAGCCGATATTAAAACGCTTCATACCCTTAACAACACGGCAAACAGCTGCAAAATCGTGAAGATTTTGAGTGAAGACAGGGCTTAATGGGTCAACAACATGAGGCTTCATAACTGTGTAGGGAACCTTATACTGCTCAAAAACATCGGTAACTGAAAACTTTCCGCAATAAGCATCTCTGCGGTGCTTGAAGTCCATTTTGCCAATTTCATCGGGATAAGCCTGCATTAAAATAGGAACACCCGCATCCTGTAAAGCAGCAATAGCGCCGTTTTCATCAATAAATATAGGCATACATAAAATAACGCCATCATATTCGCCCTCGTGTGATTTGAGCCACTTTGCATAAGCAATACCCTCGTCACGTGTTTCAACTGCACCGTAACGTGTGGCATCCTTATCCATTATGATATAGTCATAGCCTGCATCGGTTACAGCCTTAACCATATCCTCTCTTGCGCCCTCAATAAGCTCTGCGGGCATAAATCCACGGTTTCCAAAGAATAATGCAAAGGTTTGTTTTTTCATAATGATTTCCTCCAAAATAATATTATTTAAATTCTTTGATTGGTTTAATAACATTGGGAGATAGCAAGGTTTCGAGCCTTTTTTCAGGCCTTGCCCATCTCACCGCATTTTTAATAATTTTTATTATATCAGGATTTTTAAAGGTTGGAAATTCCTCGTGACCGGGTTGGAAATAGAAAATCTTTCCTGCTCCTCGCCTAAAACAGCAACCCGCTCTAAAAGCCTCGCCACCCTCATAAGAGGCAATAAACACCAGCTCATCAGGTTCGGGAATTGAAAATGGCTCTCCATAAGCCTCCTCATGATCAATTTTAATACATCGGTCAATTCCCTTTGCTATCGGGTGAGTAGGATTGCAAACCCACAAAAACTCATAGTCATCATCCTCACGCCAAGTAAGAGTACAGGTACTGCCCATAAGCAAACGAAACGGCTTTGAGTGAACTGCAGAATGAAGAACAATAAATCCCATTCCTTTAAGCACCGCAGAATGTATCTTGGCGGCAATTTCATCAGGCACTTTATGCTGGGCTACATGTCCCCACCGATGAAGCCCATCGATTAAGAAAATGCTGTAAAACAGCGGTATTACAGGGTTTTCAAAACCTTGCAAAACCCGATTTACGACACATTTACGACAAATGAAAAAACGAAGACACCCTATGACCGTCAAAAGTCATAGGGTGTTTTGCTGTTTTATAGGTTACTTTTTTACTAACTCGGCAATTTTATCATATGTGCCATCGGGCATTTTATAATATTTTTGGAAAGAGGTCATTGGCATAGCGGTATATACCATATAGTCGTTTTCGTGAATCCAAAAGACACCATAAAAATGCTCATCTGATACTGCAAGAGCATCGGATATTTTAGCATTGGGCTCTTGGCTTAAAATGAGCAATGGCTCTCCGTCTTGGAAAGAAAGGTAAATGTAATCTTGCTCGGTTCTGTCAATTTCGGTTTCCTCTGCCTTTTTCCATTGCTCCATTATGTATGTATATAATGCTTTTGCCTCATCATTTTCTATAACAAATTCTGTTTCGTGGTCAGTTGAACAAACACACTTAAAATCAGCAATAGCAGAAACATCTTCGGGATATGTTACAATGGCATCATTAGGTTTTTCTTTTGAACAACCAAATAAGGTCAAAGAGCAAACGATAACACAGAGCAGACAACAAAGTATCCGCGTGGGTTTGTTTTTCAACATTGTATATCCTCCTCGCTTTTAAGATAAATCGTATGTGGTGTATCTTGTTTCGCTTATTAATTTTTGCAGTTCTAAAAATCGCTTTGCTTTTGAGCCGCTTAATCGGTGATAACGGAATACGTTTCCAACATACATTTTCTTGAATACTATTTTCGTTTTAATGCCACTTGTGTAGAAAACAATGTAGTATCCATCCATTTTTCGTTCGCCTATGCAGTTGCCCGATGAGGTTCCGTGTTCTGCTTTGAAATTGGTTGCACATACATCAAAATCAATGGAATGTCCTCTGCCGCTTTTATCGCGATAAATAATATTGCTTGATTCATTTTCCTGTTTGCCACGATTGACTGCCCAAATAGCCGTATCGGGAATTACGATATATTCCATTGAATCAACTCCAAACATTTTTTCTTATTATAGCATAGAAATATGAATTTTTCAATGTTTCCGCAATCTTCATGAATTATAACGATTCTTATAGAATCTTTATGACTCTTTTTCTTTTATATAAGACTCTTTATTAATCATAATGATTATATAAGCATTATGAGTCTTTATCTTAAACATAGAGTAATTGAGAGTTATCAAGATTAAGTAAAGAGTAAAGAATCCTCTTGATTGTTTAAAGAGTAGAGAGGATTACTTGAAATAAAAAAATTAATAGAATAGATTCTAATTACAATACTTTTAATTTAAGAAGGAGGAATTACAAACCATACACACATAAGGAAAAATATATGAAGGTGGAATTACAAAAGAAACCCGACCAAGTGTGGTCAACCCTGTATCAC
>JAZSLI010000064.1:0-14147 GCA_045535295.1 Acutalibacteraceae bacterium
CTTAATTTAACCTCACTCCTCCCTTGCGGGAGGAAGTGGGGAAAATTACGAATTAGTTCTTTTCTGCGCCATTAACCTTGATTGAACCCTTATTGCTGATAACAACGCCGTTATTATTGCCAAGGTTTTCCCAATCTTCGCCATACAACTTGATTGTACCTGCTGTGCTCTTTTCGTCATAGGTTACAGAAACCTTCTTAGCGGGATCAGAAGATGCAAGAAGAATTTCAGGAATTGCATTTGCATCAGCACTCTGAATCTTGGTGTTGTACATTTCAACAAGAGCATCGCCTGCGTAAGAGAATGTGCCATTTCCGTTTACCTTTGCATAGTCACCAACTACCAATGTGCCGGCAGGAATGGTGTTACCCGAATGCCACCAACCCTTGTAGTTAACGCTTTCTGCAAAATTCTTGTAAGAATAGATACCAGGCTGTGTATCTGTTGTGATAAGTGTAGAATTATTAATTTCCAAATGACCTGCTCTAAGTGCGATTGCGTGAACAATACCTGTAATCTTGCAGTTGTTGATATAAGTATCAGAAGGGCAGTTAATAAGCATTGTTGTTGCCCATGTAGAAGAAAATTCAGAATCTTCAAGAATGATATGAACGTTGTTAGATTCCACTCTGTTTGTACCAACAGCATAGTTAGCAGAGTTAATCTTACAACCGGAAATAGAAACTTCGCTTGCGCTACCCGACGCCATAACACCTGCCATATCGGTAACCATATCAACATCATTCATAATAAATCTTGCACCATCGCCAAGCATTACAGATGCCATAGCAGCATATGAACCGCTTTCTTCCTGCGCAGCAGTAGCATGGTCGATTTCGAACTTGCCGTTTGTCAAAACCAATTCGGCGTTATCAGGAACTTCAAGGATATTCATAATATAATCGCCGTTTTCGTCTAGTGCCCAATTACCCGATTCATCCTTAGAATACGCACCATTTGTGCCCTTACTTGACAAGGTTGAACCATTAAGGTCAATTGTTACGTGCTTACCAACGCCGCTTGCATCCTTCAATGCATCGCCAATTGCATAAAGGCCACCGTACTGTAATTCAGTAGTGCTCTTCTTAGGCAATTTAATAATTGTATCGCCTTGTGCAGCCTCTATTGCATCAAGCAAAGTTTCCTTTAATGGCTTACCTTCTTCAACTGCAAGAACCACAACTTCATAATCAGTTGAAAGGTCAGACCAGTCAGCAGAAGGCTCTGTTAAATCCTTATACTTCTTAACAGATTCCTTGGGATACGTAACCTTACCCTTGGTTGCGTCTTCTTCATCAGCAGTCCAAAGAAGGACACGATTATCAGCGCCAACCCAATAATATGTATTGGATTCGAAGGTTGGCTTGAAATCGGCGATTCCGTTTGCAATCAAGATGTCTTTTGCCTCGGTTACGGTAGCCGGTTTGTCGCTTACTTCCTCAGCTGCTAAAATGGTGTTCATTTGACGAACTGCCTGTTCATCGGCTGACATATTAGCTTTATTAATAAGGCTAACAAAAGTCGGAATAAGTACAGCAGCTAAAATTGCAATCACAACAATAACTATAACAAGCTCGGTGATTGTAAAGCCTTTGATGTTTCTTTTCATTTTTCTTTACCCCTTTTCAAAAAAATTGATTAATAACAATAAAAAATGAAAAATGATGAATTATATGTAATTCTATGTTTAATTATACCACCCCATATTTAAAATGCAAGGCGAATTTTAAATGGTAACAAAATTTTAACCATTAGTTACAAAAAACAGATAAAAATTTAGAGATAATGCTATATAACTTTATAAAAATAAGCTGCACCGCATAACACATACTATGTACATATGTGTCATTTAATGCGAAATAAATATTTAATATCCGCTATCTAATGTTTACCCTTTTTATTTATATTCCCTTACATATTTTTTAAATTCACATTAATGCAAAACGATTATGGCGTAAAAATATGTTACCCTCGATACGTTAATGTGACGTAATTATAACACAAAAATATGATATTGTCAATACGTTAATATAACGTATAAGGGGGATTCTAACATTGTGAAAAAAATTTGTTATTACAATAATAAAAACATTATTTATAAAAACCTTAAAAAATTAAGAGAGCAAAAAGGCATTTCGCAGAGCAATTTGGCTGCTAAACTGCAAACCATGAATGTTAATATCGATCAGCAAATGATAAGTAAAATTGAAAATAATGGCCGTCAAGTCACAGATTATGAATTGGCATGTATATGCAAATGCTTATCCATAACCCCTAACGAACTGCTCAACTTTTACGAAATTAAATTTGAATAGACAAAATTCATAAATTTATTTTGATATTTTTGGACTAATTTCCATCAATTTAAATATTTGCATTTTGTGAATATGCTTGACAATATTACGTGATTATTTTAATATTAGTATGTATTGTTATAATATATACAATATTATTTTTAGGCTTGAATTTTTGAAGAAAGGTTTACATGATTATGGCTTCTCATCTTCTTGGAATAAAAGTGCCTCATAGAAAGGGTACGAAAAACAGTCCTGCTATTCGCATGGAAATCCCGAAAATTATAACTATTCCAATGGCAATGCATATCGGAAAGCCGGCTATTCCTATCGTTAAAGTGGGCGACTTAGTTAAGGTTGGCACCAAAATCGGCGAGGCGGACGGTTATGTTTCCTCCCCCGTTTATTCAAGTGTGTCGGGCAAGGTTACCAAGCTATCCGATTATTTAATGTATAACGGTTCCACAGCAACTGCTATTGTAATCGAATCGGACGGACAAATGGAGCTTGACGAATCAGTTACTCCTCCAACCGTTAATAACCGAAACGATTTAATTGAGGCTGTTAAGGCATCCGGTATAGTTGGTCTTGGCGGTGCAGGCTTTCCAACCTATGTAAAGTTAGATGTCGACCCCGAGCGCATTGACTATCTTATTATCAACGGTGCCGAATGTGAGCCTTATGTAACAAGCGATACAGTTACAATGCTTACCCGTACCGATGATATAGTTTTCGCTCTAAAAGCACTCAACCGATATCTTGGCATTAAGAATATCATTATCGGTGTTGAAAACAACAACAAAAAAGCCGAAGAAACCATGAAAAAGATGGCAAAATCAATTAACGATTTTTCAGTAGAGATTAAGTCCCTTCCCGCCATTTATCCGCAAGGTGGCGAAAAGGTGTTGGTTTATCACACAACAGGCCGCAAAATAAAAACCAACAACCTGCCTATTGATGTGGGTTGCATTGTGCTCAACTGCACCACAGTTGCAACCATTGGTACTTTTCTTCGCACAGGTATGCCATTAGTGGAAAAATGCGTTACGGTTGAAGGCGGTGCTGTAAAGCATCCCCAAAATGTAATTGCTCCCATTGGTGCTTTGGTGAACGACTTGTTTGCTTGCTGCGGCGGTCTAACCCATCAACCCGCCAAAATCATTTATGGCGGACCAATGATGGGTATAACTGTTCTTAATGAAAATGCACCCGTTGTAAAAAACACCAACGCAGTTCTTGCTCTAACCAAAAAAGAAGCTAAGCTTCCAAAAACAACCGCATGTATTCGTTGCGGTGCGTGTGTGAATACCTGTCCGTTTGGATTGGCACCGGTTAGCATTGCCGAGGCTTATGGTAAAAAAGATACCGAAGCCTTAGAAAAATTAGAGGTTACAAGCTGTATGGAATGCGGTTGTTGCAGCTTCGTTTGTCCTGCAAATCGTCCCTTGGTGCAATTAAATAAATTATCAAAACAGTTATTAAAGGATAAAGCAAAGGAGGGCCAAGGCGTATGAGTTCATTAACAAAAATAGCGATTTCACCCCATATTCATAGCGGCAGCTCAACAAATGCAATTATGCGAGATGTTTTAATCGCACTCTTACCTACTACCGTTGCAGGCACAATCATATTTGGCTTACGTTCATTGTTGGTTATTGCTGTTTGTGTGGCTTGTTGTATTGGCTTTGAGGCTCTCTTTAATCTCATTACTAAAAAAGACCAAACTATTGGCGATTTGTCTGCCGCAGTTACGGGACTATTATTAGCTCTTAATTTACCCGCTAATATTCCGTTATGGCAATGTGCAGTTGGCTCTTTATTTGCCATCGTTATTGTTAAATGCTTGTTTGGCGGTGTGGGTCAAAATTTAGTTAACCCCGCAATTACCGCTCGTGTTTTTATGCTTGTTGCATTTGGTTCAATGGCAACCGCAGCCTTCCCCTTAAATGTTGACACCGTTTCGAGTGCAACTCCTCTTGCAGCAGAAAAGCTACCCTCTCTCCTAACGCTATTCATTGGTAACCACGGTGGAGCCATAGGTGAAACCTGTGCTGCCGCTTTACTGCTGGGCGGTATTTATTTGCTTGTTCGCCGAGTAATCACTTGGCAAATTCCATTTGTGTTCATCGGTACTGTTTTCATATTCTCATTACTTATGGAGGGCTTTGACGCCACAACTGCACTCTCACTCACTATGTCGGGAGGCGTTTTTATTGGTGCATTCTTTATGGCAACCGATTACACTACCTCTCCCTATACTGCATGGGGCAAGGTTATATTTAGTTTTGGTGCCGGTCTTCTCACCTGCCTTATCAGATATTTCGGCAGCTATCCCGAAGGAGTATCCTTCGCTATACTGTTTATGAATATCCTTAATCCTTATATCATTAAATGGACTCGTAAAAAAGTATTTGTAGCGGGAGGAGAGCAAAAATGAAAAAGAATTTAAAAAATCTTTTTGTGTTTGTTTGTATTTGCACGGTTATAACCTTACTCTTGGCAACAACAAACTCTATCACTTCTCCTATAATTGCAAAAAATCAAAATGCCTCAGCAAATAAAGCTCTTTTAGAAGTTATGCCAAACGGAAAAGGCTTTGAAAAGGTTGATATTTCTAAATTTGCTCTTCCCTCCACCGTAACCGAAGCTTATAAAGAAACCTCAAATGCAGGCTATGTTATCAAACTTGTAACCGCAGGCTATGGTCCCGATATGGTTATTATGTGCGGTGTCGATTCGAACGGAATCGTCACAGGTGCTGTTTGCTTATCCTCGAATGAGACTCTGGGTAAGGAAAAAACCTATGGTGAAGCCTTTGCCAATAAGGATGCCGCAGGTGTTGACTCGGTTGATACTATTGCAAGCGCCACCAAAACCACCGAGGCATATAAAAATGCTATCAAGGATGCCCTCAATACCGCTATCATTTTAGGCGGCGGCTCGGTTGATATTCGAAATGAAGAAGAAATTTTAGCCGATAATTTATCAAATGCTTTACCCGAGGGCGAGAAGAAATTTGAAAAACTATTTATTGTTGAACAGCTCCCTGGCTTTGATGCCATTTATGTTGCCAGCAACCAAAAGGGATACGTTTTTGTTATGGGCGACAAATTTATCGGTGTTAGAGCTGATGGCAGTCTTGTTTCTGACGATACCGAAAATGCCACTGTCTTGACCGATGCTGTTGCTAAAATACAGTCCACAACCTTTACCGATATTGATATTTCTTCTTATGCCGATTTAGCCAGCTTTGTTGTTTCGGCTAAAAAGACCGCAAGCGGCAACTATGTGATCGAAACCAAAGGCGCCGGTTACGGAATAAAGGGTGGCAACGAGTATCATCCCGCATCCAATGAATATATTGTTGTTCGAGTAGCTATAACACCCGATTGCAAAATTCTTGACTGCCTCACCGTTTCTCAGGCCGAAACCAAGGGATTAGGTGACGCTTGTGCCAACCAAGATTTCTATGGTCAGTTTGTTGGCAAAAACGAAACCAATTACACCGAGATTGATGCAATAAGCGGTGCAACACTTACTACTAATGGCTATAAGCAGGCTATTGAGCGTGCATTCTTAACTGTAAAAACCTTGAATGGAGGTGCCCAATAATGAAAAAGTCCTCTGTTTCTCTGCTTTTAAACGGAATTATTAAAGAGAATCCTGTTTTAGTGCTCATACTCGGCACCTGTCCCACCCTTGCAACAACCACCACAGTGGATGGCGCTTTTGGTATGGGGCTTGCCGCTTTGGCAGTTTTAGTTTGCTCTAATGTGTTTATATCACTGCTTCGCAATATAATTCCTGAGACAATGCGTATTCCCTGCTATATTGTTATTATTGCAGGCTTTGTAACCATTGTTAAAATGATAGTTCAAGCCTTTATGCCCGGCCTTTATGAAACCTTGGGCGTTTATCTCGACCTTATAACAGTAAACTGCATTATTTTAGGAAGAGCCGAAATGTTTGCTAACAAAAATGCTGTTGTTGCATCTGCGCTTGACGGTATCGGTATGGGTCTCGGCTTTACCTTATCATTAACCGCAATGGCTACTATTCGTGAGGTATTTGGTGCCGCCTCCTTTGCAGGCATTAACATTCCGTTTATGCAAAACTATAAGATTGAATTCTTAACTAAGGCACCGGGTGGCTTGTTAGTATACGGCTTACTTATTGCATTTATTTATGTTGTCACAAAGGGAAAAGCCCCAAAAAAGACCTCCTTTTCCTGCGAGGGTTGCCCCAATGCAGGCAACTGCACAGTTGGAATTTGTTCCGAGAAAGGAGCTGAGAACTAATGGAATCATTTAAGCTTCTTATTGTAATTTTGCTTTCCTCCGTTTTAGTGGATAACTATGTGCTCAGTCGCTTCTTGGGTATTTGTCCCTTCTTGGGAGTATCCAAAAAGCTCGACCAAGCAGTAGGTATGGGTGTTGCTGTAACACTTGTTATGCTTATTGCTTCTGCTGTTACCTGGCCAATCCAGTATTATGTTCTTAACACACTTGGACTTGGATATTTACAAAATATCGCCTTTATTTTAATTATTGCCACCTTAGTGCAAATTTTGGAGGTTGTTCTTAAAAAGTTTTCTCCTTCATTGTATAAGGGCTTGGGCGTGTATTTGCCGCTTATCACCACCAACTGTGCGGTCTTGGGCGTTACCATAAATAATATAATTGACGGTTATTCATTTATCGAGTCAATGGTAAGTTCGCTTGGTTGCGGTCTTGGTTTCTTGCTCGCAATGGTGCTCTTTTCAGGTCTTCGTTCCCGTATTAATGAAACCAATATACCCGCCCCTTTCCGTGGATTAGCTGTTACTCTTATTGCCGCCTCTTTTATTTCCCTTGCATTTATGGGCTTTGGCGGCATTGTTGAAAATATTTTTGCTTAATTGGGGTGCTCTATATGGAAATTTTAATTGCATTTCTTGTTATGCTTGCTGTTGCAATTATAGCAGGCGTTATGCTGCTTGTTTTTTCCCACTTCTTTGCAGTACCTGAAAATCCGCAAAAAGCTATAATACGTGAATGCTTACCCGGTATTAACTGTGGTGCTTGCGGATATAAGGGATGTGACGATTACGCCGTCGCCTTAGCGGAGGATAAGAAAGTAAAACCAAATCTTTGCATCCCAGGCGCTCAAAGTGTTGCTGATGAAATCGGCAAGATTTTAGGTGTTGAGGCTGAGCCTTTTGAGGATGTCGTTGCTTTTGTTGCTTGTAATGGCTATTGCGAAGCCAACCCACCAGCCGCAAAATACGAGGGGGTTGAAACCTGTTATGCCGCATCTATGATTTACGGTGGCCCCGGCTCTTGCCATTTTGGTTGCCTTGGACTTGGGGACTGCGCCAAAGCCTGCCCCTCTAACGCCATTTGTATGGCTGATGGTATTGCCCGAGTTAACACAGCGCTTTGCCTTGGTTGCGGACTTTGCGCCAAAACCTGTCCTAAGAACATCATCAATATGATACCGCAAGAATGTAAAACTGCGGTTATGTGTAGCAACAAACAAAAGGGTGCTGATGCAAGAAAATCCTGCAAAAACGCTTGTATCGGTTGCAAAAAGTGTGAAAAGGCTTGTCCTAACAACGCTATTATTGTTACTGATAATTTGGCAGTTATTGATTATACTAAATGTACAAACTGTGGTGCGTGTGTTAAGGAATGTCCTACCGGTTGCCTTAAAACCGTATTTTTCCCTAACCTGCCCGAAATTTATGAATTGGAAAGCATTATTAAAGAATATGAACAATAAAAGCAATTCCAAAAACCGCCAAATTCGTAACGATGTTATATTTATCCTTTCCCTTCTTTTAATTGCTGCTATCGGTGCAGTTTATCTATTCTTGTTTAGGCCACAGGGCAACTCGGTTGAGGTAACTGTTAACGGAAAAAGCTATGGCGTTTATTCTCTAAACGAGAACATCACAAAGGATATTATTACAGGGGAAAACAAACAACAGCTTAACCGCTTAATTATTCATGATGGCAAGGCCTATGTTGAAACTGCTTCCTGTCCCGATAAGATATGTGTGAATCACCGCCCCATCTTTCGTGATGGTGAAAGTATTGTGTGTTTGCCTAACGGTATTGTTATTACGGTTAAAACTACCGATAATTTAGACCAACCTGACATAGTTATATAAAAAGGGGGCAATATAATGAAAAAAACAAAAACTATTGCCCTTATGGGTATATTCACCGCCCTGGCAATAATTCTTGCCTATGTGGAAATTTTATTACCTCCCCTTTTTCCCGCTGTGCCAGGCATAAAAATAGGCTTGCCAAATATTATTATTATCTTTTTGCTCTACCGCAAAGGCGTCCTTTCAGCCGCTTGTGTCTCACTTATTCGAATTTTACTGATCAGTCTTCTTTTCGGCAATGTTGTTTCCCTTCTATATAGTCTTGCAGGCGGTATTCTTAGCTTAATTGTAATGATTGTACTTCGCCGCTTAAAATTTATGTCAGAAATTGGTGTTAGCGTAGGCGGCGGTGTTACCCACAATGTAGCCCAAATTTTAATGGCAATGCTCCTGCTTGAAACAAGCGAATTAGGCTATTATTTGGTTGTGCTTACTGTAACAGGCACTGTTATGGGTGTGCTTATTGGATTATGCGGTAATTTGCTCATTAAAAAAGTTCCTGAAAGATTGTTAAATTTTTAACAGTTAATGGTTGACAAACCCATTACATTATGTTATATTGTAGTTGTTATTAAAAATTAAACATAAGGAGAGATTTTATGAAAAAGTTTTCAGTTATTGTTCTATGCTTAATTTTAGCTCTTTCAGCAATGTTTGCCGGTTGCGCAAAAGAGGAAAAGTCCCAAACACTTAAATTCGGTTTTGGCATAGATATCAGCGCTCCCGTAGCTAATGCTGCAACTGCTGACAAAGAGGGTTCAGGTAAATTAGATATTACCTTTGCCGCTGTTACTATTGATAAGAATGGTAAAATCGTTTCTTGTGCACTTGATACTGCAAGCAATACCGTAAACTTTACTGCTGATGGTAAAGCTGTTGCAAAGACCGAGTTCAAAACAAAATATGAATTAGGTAAGGATTATGGCATGGTTGCTTATGCCGGCTCTAAAAAAGAATGGTTCGAACAGGCAGATGCCTTTGAAAAAATTGTTGCCGGCAAAACTCTTGCCGAGGTTAAGGCTTTAATAGCCGAAGAAGGAAAAGGCAACAAAGAGGTTGTTGATGCAGGCTGCACAATTGCAATCAACGAATTCGTTGGCGCTATTGAAAAGGCCTACAATGCCGCTGCCGATTCCAAGGTTACAGCAAACGACACCATAAAGGTTACTGCTGCGACTGAACAAACCTGTACTGATGCCACCGCAGATAAGGATGGCAGCAACAAGATTTCTACAACCGTATTTGCCGCCGCTCTTGATAAGGACGGTAAGGTTGTTGCCGCAATAAGTGACTGCGTTGAGCTTTCATTCACGTTTGACACTAAGGGTGCTTCCACACTTGATACCACCAAGCTCGTTCTTTCAAAGAAAGAACAAGGTAAGGATTATGGTATGGTAGCTTACGGTAATGCTAAGAAGGAATGGTTCGAACAAGCCGCCGCTTTTGATGCTGCTTGCATCGGCAAAACTGCAACCGAAATCGCAGGCTTAGTTGGTGAGGATGGCAAAGGTGTTGACGATCTTCAAAAAGCAGGTTGCACCATCTTTGTAACCGGTTTCGTAAAAGCCGCATCTAAAATCTAATTAAAAAACACAACTATATACAATAAAAAAGGGGAGATTCATCTCCCTTTTCTTATCTTTATTACATTTATGAGAAAACGATTCTTTTGTCTTATTATTTCCCTTTGCTTGCTAATTAGCAGTCTGCTTTGCTCTTGTAAGCCCCAAAAGGAGAAAAACAAATACTCTACCTACTCGATGGATTATTTCGACACAGTCATAACCATAACCGGTTATGAAAGCAGTCAAGAAGAGTTTGATAAAACATCAAACGAAATATTGGAGCTCTTTTGCGAATACCATCGTTTATATTCCATCTATCACCGCTTTGATGGCCTCGAAAATCTATGCACCATTAACGAATTAACCAATGGTGCACATCGAACCGTTAAGGTGGACCGCCGTATTATTGATATGCTGCTCTATGCAAAAAAAATGTATACTGCAACAAACGGTGTAATGAATATCGCTATGGGAAGTGTGCTCAGTTTGTGGCACAATTATAGAACCATCGGTAAGGATAATCCCAATGAAGCCTCTCTTCCCCCTATGGAAAGCCTGAAAGCCGCCGCCCACCATACCGATATCTCAACTCTTGTGATTGACGAGGTAAATAACACCGTCACTATAACCGACCCGCTAATGACATTAGATGTTGGCGCTATTGCAAAGGGGTATGCAGTTGAGTGTGTTGCTCAAAGCTTGGAAAAAAAAGGTATCACCGCCTATATATTAAACGTGGGCGGTAACGTGCGCACCATCGGCAGTAAAGCCGATGGCTCTAAATGGACTATTGGAATTGAAAATCCAAACGGTAACGACTATCTCGCCTATTTAAAGCTTAACGGACAGTCAGTTGTTACCAGTGGTTCCTATCAAAGATTCTACTATGTTGACGGTAAACCTTATCATCATATCATTCACCCCGATACACTTATGCCCGCAAAAGGATATCTATCGGTATCGGTTGTGTGTGAAAACTCCGGATTAGCCGATGCCCTTTCAACCGCCCTCTTTTGTTTATCAGAGCAAGAAGGCTCTGCCTTAATTGAATCGATGAATAATGTAGAAGCCATGTGGGTAACCGAAGATGGTAAAAAGCTATTTTCCTCCGGCTGGAACAACTACGAAAAATAAGGATGGTGTAAAATTAATGGAACAGTTTGTATCACATTTTAAAGATTTTCTAAATCCCATAGCAGAAATTTCTGCCAGTCTATTAGAATTAGTTGGTATCATTATCATTATTGTTGGCTCTTGTCGTGCTTTAATACGCCTCATTCAATGCGTAATTAAAAAGCGTCCCTTTCATGTTGTAATCGACCTTGGAAAAGCGCTTTCCTTAGCATTAGAATTTAAAATGGGCGCCGAGATTATTAAAACTGTTATTATTCATAATTTGGAGGAATTGGCAATACTCGGTGTTGTAATTATAATTCGTGCCCTGTTGGCATTTATCATCCATTGGGAAATCCGTTCTGAACAAAACTCCGAGCCAACGCCACTCAAAGAGCCGCCGAAAAAAGAAAACTAATTAAATATAATCATCCCTGCCGAATAATCGGCAGGGATGATTTTTATTAGTTAAAGCTTTTAACCCAATTCACCAAAGAGACGTGGTGTGTGTTTTCTCTTACAGTACCCAACATATAATCGGTCACAACACCATTTTTCTTCATTTTATTTAAAATTTCCTCTTGAAGCTCCTCAACAGACATTTCTTCATATGGTTTATTATAAGCTATGGCGACCTCTTGAATATTATTTTCTTCAATTATAGGATTTTTGGACTCTTTTTCATCTTTTATAAGATTAGGAGACTCTTCTATTTTTACCGTTTTTATGGGCGTAAAGCTACCGTCAATAAGCTCTTTTGGAATCCAAATTTCACCGTTATTGGCATTAACTCTAACCTCTATATGCCCTTCCCTCACACCAACTATTTCTCCCGTTAAAGCTCCAACATATTCCCCTGAATCGCTACAAGTAAGTTTCATATTCACATCATTGTCACTATTGTTAACCGTAATAATAACAGATTTACTGTCAAGTATTCTCGCATAAGCAAAATATGTTGTTTGAAGTTCTAATTCCCTATATTCGCCATAGCAAAGAGCAGGTGTGTTCCTTCGGATTTTACCAAGCAAAGAAATAAGCTTTACACAAGGATTCGTTTTTATTATATTTTTATAATCATCAAAATTAAGTATCGGTCTTAATGAATCATCAGAACCGCCTTCTTTTTTACCTTCAATTCCAAATTCAGAACCATAATAAATTGAAGGAATTCCCGGCAAAGTATAAAGCATAATGTGAATAGGCACAAAATGCGATTTGTTTTTGAGCTTTGTATAAATACGTTCAACATCGTGGTTATCAACAAAGGTATAAAGATTAAGACGATTTCCAACCATATTGCTCACATATTTTATTGTATGCGCAACCTCAAAATAATTATGGTCGTTATGCGCTGAATACAATGCCTTATGCAGCATATAGTTTGTTACCGAATGAAGCGTTCCGTCATTTGCCCAACGGGAATAATCCCCGTGGATAACCTCACCCATAAGCCAAAAATCAGGCTTGATCTCATTTGCCACCTTGCGAAGTGCTTTCATATAATCAAAATCCATCACATCTGCCGCATCAAGACGAATTCCGTCAATATCAAACTCACTTACCCAAAAACGAACTACATCGCAAATGTAATCTCGAACCTCGTGGTTACGCTGATTCAATTTTGCGAGAAGGTCATATCCGCCCCAATTTTCATAAGAAAAACCGTCACAGAACGAGTTGTTCCCATAGAAATTCACATTGCAATACCAATCTTTATATTTTGAATTTTCTCTATTTTCTTTAATGTCCCTAAATGCGAAAAAATCTCGACCTGTATGGTTGAATACACCATCTAAAATCACCCTGATTCCCATCTTGTGACATTCTGATACAAACTCCGTCAGGTCTTCATTTGTGCCAAGCCGACTATCCAATTTTTTATAGTTTGTGGTTTCATAACCGTGTCCAACAGATTCAAAAAGCGGTCCGATGTAAAGTGCATTACATCCAAGCTCCTTTATGTGAGAAATCCATGGCAGCAGCGTATTAAGCCTATGCACCGGCTCACTGTAAGAATTTTGTTTTGGAGCCCCCGTCATTCCTAACGGATAAATATGATAAAATACCGCTTCATCAAACCAAGCCATTTTCCTGCCCTCTCAACTTAAAAATATATTCTCTTTATTTTATGAAATTAAAATAAACTGTTTCTAACAATTATACCACATTTTGTTTCAAATAAAAAGCTCATCATAATCATGACTACCGGCTAAGCCGGTAGTTTGCTCTGCGGCTATAAGCCGCTGTTACTGGCTGGACTGAAAGTCCACCGAATAATCTGCCAACCGCAAGCGTACTCTTAGCTACCGCTAAAGCGGTTGGCTATTTTTTGCTTGCATTAACTGGCTCACCTGTAAACGGGTCAACCAACTCTTTTATACTCATTTGTTCGTATGCTAAATCTTCCTGTAATTGATTCCGTATATATTCTTCTATTGCCTTTTTGTTCTTCCCCACAGTATCTGCATAATATCCTCTACACCAAAACTCTCGGTTACCGTATCGGTATTTTAGATTTGCATGTTTATCAAAAATCATCAAACTGCTCTTTCCTTTTAAATATCCCATAAAGCTTGATACACTTATCTTCGGCGGTATTGAAACCAGTAAATGTATGTGGTCAGGACAGGCTTCTGCTTCTATAATTTCTACACCTTTCCATTCGCATAGTTTTCTTATTATTTGACCTATGTCGGCTTTTATCTTTCCATAAATTATTTGCCTCCTATACTTTGGTGCAAAAACTATGTGATATTTGCAATTCCATGCTGTATGTGCTATACTACTTTTGTCGATTTTCATATTGACCTCCTATGTCTTTAATGCTTGTGGTTGGCAGACCTCTTGCATTATACCATAGGAGCTTATTTTTTTACTCATCGGCAAAAGCCTCTTTGGAACCACACGCTTAGCGTGTGGTTTTCATTATACAATAAAAATAAGCCTTCTATTCTAAATAATAGAAGGCTTATTTTATACATAATTTTTATCTACAGTAATTACGACATTATATTTATTATC
>JAZSLI010000056.1:0-41306 GCA_045535295.1 Acutalibacteraceae bacterium
CCATTTCTACAATAACCAACGCATACAACTTAAAACAAAACTGACTCCGCTCGAAAAACGAAGTCAGTATATTGCTTAAAATTTAATTTTTGCTACCATAGAGCACTTTTTTGTGCTGTCCGCACAAATTGGGGCGGTTCACATCAGAAGAACACTTTTTGTTTATTAATTTATTTTTTATATTCCATTATGTCAAAAATATTGCAATCAAGGGCAGAACAAATTTTGTCCAAAGTTTTAGTTTCAATGTTTTCGTTAGCTTTTAGTCTGCGTATTGTCTTACTGTCAATGCCGCAGCTTTCTCTAAGCCTGTATGTTGAAATACCTTTATTTTTCATTGTTATCCATAATTTATCAAATATTATCATTTTAACCCTCCTTGACATTAATAATTATGGGGGTTATAATATGAAATATTAAGGGGATATAATCCCCATATAAAAAGAAGAGTGAAGTATTTGGAAAAACGAATTGCGGTTGCAGGGTGCAGGGATTATAATGATTATGCCGAGGCGAGACAATATATAGATTTTTGTATCAGCAAAATTAAAAATGAGTATACTTTAATTTTTGTTTCAGGTGGGTGCAAAGGAGCGGATATGCTTGGCGAGCGTTATGCGAGAGAGTACGGATACAAGATTGAAAAAAATTTGGCAAGGTGGGATAAATATGGTAGGGCAGCAGGACCTAAAAGAAACATAAAAATGGCGGAGGCTTCGGATTTTATTATTTGTTTTTGGGATGGTAAGAGCAGGGGGACCAAATCAATGATTGAATATGCCAAGAAATTAGAAAAACCATTGAGAATAAAAAAGATATAGAAAATTAAATACTTCCAAAACTCCGTTTTGTTCACAACTTGTTCAAAAATACCTTGTAATATTTGTCGAAATATGTTAATATATTGTATATATAAAATATATTGCTTTTTAGCAGACAGGGGAAAAATATGAGAGCAGATGGCAAGAGGGTTAGAAATGCTGACCCGATGTATACAGTAGCGGCGCATATTATGGATAAGCGTGTTGATTCTATGAATATGACCACTATTGACATTCCTTATGCACCTATTCAAGAATATATAAATAAAAAGCGCAAAGAGGGAATTCAAATCAGTCACATGGCTATGGTTATTGCGGCATACATAAAAACTATGTCTCAGTTTCCCGAGCTTAACCGTTTTGTAGTTAATAAAAAGATTTACGAGCGAAACGAAATAGCAGTTGGAATGGTTGTGCTTCAATCACTCGAAAGTCATAATGGTACAATGTCTAAAATGTATTTCGATATAAATGACGATATTTTTGCAGTAAATCAAAAGATTAACGATTATGTTAATGCAAATAGAGAAGCTCCCGAAAATAACGGAACCGAAAAGATTATCAAATTCCTTTTGAGTATACCCGGTCTTTTAACGGTTGGAGTTAAGTTCTTTAAATTCCTTGATAAACACGGTCTTTTACCCAAGTTTATAATTGATATGTCACCGTTTCATATGAGTCTTGGTATTACCAATTTGGCTTCTATTAGAACGAACCATATTTATCATCATTGCTATGAATTCGGAACAACAAGTGTTTTCTTGGCAATGGGTAACAGCCGTGAGGTACCTAAAAGAAAGGGTGGGGAAATTGTTTTTGAGAAAACTATTCCCATCGGCGTTACAATGGATGAAAGAATTTGCTCGGGCAGTTATTTTGCTTCGGCGTTCAGGGTATTAAAGAAATATCTTGCTAATCCCGAAATGCTTGAAAGCGAAAAAGCAGAGGAAAAAGAATTAGTGGCAAATAATGCTTGATTTTATCGATTTTTTGGTATACAATATCTAATGATAAAAAATTAACAACGGAGGAATTTTTAAATGTTAGTTTCGGCAAAAGAAATGCTTAACAAAGCAAAAGCAGGCAAGTATGCAGTTGGTCAGTTCAATATCAACAACCTTGAATGGACCAAGGCTATTCTTCAAACAGCACAGGAATTGAATTCTCCTGTTATTCTCGGTGTTTCTGAGGGCGCAGGTAAATATATGTGCGGTTATACTACTATTGTTGGTATGGTTAATGGAATGATTAACGAGCTTGGAATTACTGTTCCGGTAGCTTTACACCTTGACCACGGTAGCTATGAGCACGCAAAGAAGTGCATTGAAGCTGGCTTCTCTTCTGTTATGTTTGATGGTTCTCATTATTCTATTGAAGAAAATATTGCAAAAACTAAGGAATTAGTTGCAATTTGCGAGCAAAAAGGTCTTTCAATTGAGGCTGAGGTTGGTTCTATCGGCGGCGAGGAAGATGGCGTTGTTGGCGCAGGCGAGGTTGCAGACCCTAAGGAATGCAAAATGATAGCCGATTTAGGCGTTACAATGCTTGCCGCAGGTATTGGTAATATACACGGTAAATATCCTGCAAACTGGGCAGGTCTCAGCTTTGATACACTTGATGCTATTCAGCAGTTAACAGGTGATATGCCTTTGGTTCTCCACGGTGGTACAGGTATCCCCGCAGAAATGATTCAAAAGGCAATTTCATTAGGTGTTTCTAAAATTAATGTTAACACAGAATGTCAGTTAGCATTTGCTGATGCTACTCGCAAATATATTGAAGCAGGTAAGGACCTTGAAGGTAAGGGCTTTGACCCAAGAAAGCTTTTGGCAGACGGTGCGGCCGCTATCAAAGCAACCGTTAAAGAAAAGATGGAGCTTTTCGGTTCGGTTGGTAAGGCTTAATTTTAAAATAGTTAAAATAAAGGTGTCAAGAATTTCTTGGCACCCTTTTGTTATTTTGTTCGATATTTGTTTAATAATTCGTTTTTGCTTTTTTCCAATGATTCATTATCAATATTGATATAAATACAAGATGTGCACATACCTGTAATATCTAAATCAATTTCATCAAGAATACATTGATTATCTTTTTGATATATACAAAATAAATTTTCGCAGTTCATAAAATCACCAAAACTATATTAACATAATAAAGATTAAAACGCAACCAAAAATGGTTATATAATTATAATCTATTTTGGACATAATATTGTAATAGGAGTTGATATTATGTTTAAAATTGAAAACGAATTTAAATCTGCGAATATTTCGAGAACAGTTAGATTTACAGAGCCTTTGTTTGAAAAGCTTAACAAAACCGCTGCCGAAAATGATATTTCTTTTAATTTACTTGTTTTGCAGTGTTGCAAATATGCGTTAGAGCATCAGGAAACCGGTGAGGAATAATCGTTTTTTTGGAATATTTTTTTATTTTAAAAACTTGACAAAGAAATAAAATGGTGATATAATCACTGATATGTAAATGCAATGAAGGAATTATTCTTTACATTTTTTGTTTTAGAGAGTCGGCAAAGTGGTGAAAGTCGGTACAAGGATGTAAGGCAAGTCTCATTCCTGAGCAGAGCAGCTGAAAGAATAGTAAGCTGCTACGGAATGCCCCGTTATCATGGCAAAAAGCTTGTTGGAGCTTTGTGGAGAGACCGTTTTATACGGTAATCAGGGTGGTACCGCGAATTTAGTATATTCGTCCCTGAGATTGCGTTTGCAGTCTCAGGGACTTTTTAATTTTATTTGAGAGAGATGATAAGTTTGAAAATCAGAATCGCAGACAGAACCTTATGCAGAAAAGAAAATTCTTTTAGCTTTAAAGAAAAAATTGAAATTGCACGTCAGCTTGAAAGATTATGCGTTGATACGGTTGAGCTGCCCAAAATAGAAAATGTTAAAACCGATATTTTGCTTGTTAAAACTATTGCTTCCTTTGTTAAAAACTGCGTTATTTCGGTTTGTGTGGGAATGAATGAGGAAAGCCTTAATAATGCGGTGCAGGCTTTATCAACTGCTGTTCATCCACGTCTTAGAATTGAGCTTCCCGTTTCAACAGTTGGAATGGAATATACTTGCCATAAAAAAGCCGCTAATATGCTTGTAACCATTAAGGAATTGGTTGCCTTGGCAAAGGAAAAGTGTGCGGATGTGGAGTTTTGTGCACTTGATGCAACCAGAGCCGAAGAGCAGGAATTGGTTGAATTTATGAATGCGGCAGCCGATGCGGGAGCGAGTGTAATTACAATTTGCGATACCGCCGCCGAAACAATGCCAGATAGGTTTGCCGATTTTGTAGCTCAAATTAAGAAGCAAATCACAAAGGACGTTCAAATCGGTGTTAGCTGCAATAATAAGAATGGTCTTGCTGCGGCATCTGCTATTCTTGCGGTAGAAAAGGGGGCCGGGATTATTAAAACAGGCGTTTGCGGTGATGAGGTTGAACTTGAAACCGCAGTAGAAATCATTAAAAATTGCGGAAATAGCTGTGGTTTTGAATCAGATATTAAGTATACCGAAATCAATAGAATTATAAAGCAGATAAATTGGGTTATGGGTAACTCTAAAAACGAAAAGCCTGCTATTACGGTTGCCGAGAATGAGAGCGGAATTTTGCTTAATAAAAATGATAGCAGCGAAACGGTTATTTCGGCTGTTTTAAAGCTTGGCTACGATTTAACCGATGAGGATAGTCAAAAGGTTTATGAGGAGTTTTTAAGGGTTGCCGAGAAAAAAGAGGTTGGCACAAAGGAATTGGATGCTATTGTTGCAAGCGTTGCCTTGCAGGTACCCGCAACCTATAAGCTTGTGAGCTTTGTTATTAATAACGGGAATATTATATCTTCTACTGCACAAATTGCCCTCGAAAGAGAAGGTGATTTGTTGCAAGGAACAAGCATTGGTGACGGTCCTATAGATGCCGCAATTAAGGCTATTGAGCAGATAATAGGTTGCCATTATGAGCTTGATGATTTCCAAATTCAGTCTGTAACCGAGGGTAAGCAGGCGTTAGGCTCTGCGCTTGTTAAGCTTCGCAGAGAAGGCAAGCTTTATTCGGGTAACGGAATTTCAACCGATATTATAGGAGCAAGTATAAAGGCTTATTTGAGCGCAGTAAACAAGATAGTTTACGAGGAGGCTAATTAAAATGAAGTTGTCTTTTTCAACAAAGGGTTGGCACAATAGCAGCTTCCAAGAATTTTGTGAAATAGCAAAGGATTTAAAGTTTTCGGGTATTGAGCTTCATAATATTCATAACAAGCTTTTCACCGATAAGGACGGCGCATTTCACGATTATACTGCAAACGCAACCCTTAGAAGGCTTTATGAGCAAAAGCTTTCTTTGCCTTGTATTGACACTATTTGTAACCCTGCAAATAGAAAGGAAAAGCAAGAAAGCTTAAAGGAAATTTTTGCTTGTATAGATATAGCCGCAAATCTTCATATCCCGTATGTTCGTCTTAAAGCAAGGGAAGCAGGAGCCGAGCAGGAGAAAACTGAGGCAATGGCCGAAATAATTGCAGAGGTTTTGCCTGAGGCTGAGCAAAAGGGAATAACCTTGCTTGTTGAAACAAGTGGAATTTATTCTGATACAGCGGTACTTTGCGAGCTGCTTGACCGTTTTGCTTGTGATAATTTAGCTGCACTTTGGGATATGTATTCACCTTATTTCATAAAAGGCGAAGAGCCCGAAGCAACTATTAAAAATCTTGGTGCTTATATAAAGCACGTTCACATTAAGGATGCAGTTAAAACCGAGGGTGAATTGGAATTTTGCCTTATAGGCGAGGGTGAAATGCCGATACAGGAGATGATGCTGGCATTACGTTCGGTTAATTATGACGGTTTTATTTCTCTTGAATGGGATCCTAAATGGTGCAGTGAGCTTGATGATATGGAAATTATCTTCTCGCAGTTTGTAAACTATATGAAACAGTTTAGCGATACTTCGAAAAATGATAATTCGCTTTATTATAATAGGGCACATACAGGTAAATATGTTTGGGAGAAGGACCGCTTAATTGATGCTACTTTTTCGCAGGTGCTTGACCGTATGGTTGAGGAGTTTCCCGACCAGTATGCTTTTAAATATACAACCCTTGATTATACGAGAACATACAGTCAGTTCCGTGATGATGTTGACGAATTCGCTCGTTCACTCATTTCTATGGGCGTTAAGGCGGGAACCCATGTTGCAGTTTGGGCATCTAATGTGCCCCAATGGTATATTGCTTTTTGGGCAACAGTTAAATTGGGTGCGGTGTTGGTTACTGTTAACACTGCATATAAAATTCACGAAATTGAATATTTGTTAAGGCAGTCGGATACTCACACCCTTATTATGACCGAGGGTTCAAGAGATTGCAATTACGGTGAAATTATAGCCGAGCTTTGTCCCGAACTCGAACAGGTTTCGTCTGGTGCCTTCTTGCACGCTAAGAGACTTCCTTTCCTTAGAAATGTTATAACTGTTGGCTTTAATCAAAAGGGATGTCTTAATTGGAGTCAGGCGGTTGCAAGAGCCGAGCAGGTGCCTCAAAGCGAGGTGCTTCGTATGGCGGCGGCGGTTGATAAGGATGATGTTTGCAATATGCAATATACCTCGGGAACAACAGGCTTTCCAAAGGGTGTTATGCTTACTCATTACAATGTTGTTAATAACGGTAAATATATAGGCGATCATATGGAGCTTTCAACAGCAGATAGAATGATGATTCAGGTGCCTATGTTCCATTGCTTTGGTATGGTACTTTCAATGACCGCTTCTATGACTCACGGTGCTACTATGTGCCCATTGCCTTATTTTTCGGCAAAATCGGCGCTCGCTTGCATTAACGCTGAGCATATAACAACCTTTAACGGAGTGCCTACAATGTTTATAGCTATGATGCAGCACCCCGATTTTAGCAAAACTGATTTTTCACACATAAGGGTTGGTATTATGGCAGGTGCCAACTGTCCTGCTGATCTTATGAAAAAGGCCACCGAGGTTATGAATATGAAGGAAATTGTTTCGGTTTACGGTCAAACCGAGGCAAGTCCGGGCTGCACAATGAGCAGCTATTATGACTCATTAGAGGTAAGAACTGAGACGGTTGGTAGTGCTTTTGCAAATGTTGAATGTAAAATTGTTGATGCTGAGACAGGGCTTGACTGTCCTAACGGTGTTAACGGTGAGTTTGTTGCAAGAGGTTATAATATAATGAAGGGTTATTATAAAATGCCCAAAGCCACGGCTGATGCTATTGACCAAAACGGATGGCTGCACACAGGTGACCTTGCGTGCAGAGATGCCGATGGCAATTATAGAATAACGGGCAGATTAAAGGATATGATAATCAGAGGCGGAGAGAATATTTATCCAAAGGAAATAGAGGAATTTATCTATACCTGCGATAAGGTTCAGGATGTTCAGGTTATCGGTGTTCCCGATAAGCAATATGGCGAGGAGATTATGGCCTGCATTATTCTTAAAAAGGGTCAAACTATGACCGAGCAAGAAATGAAGGATTATATTGCTGCTCATATGGCTCGCCATAAGGTGCCGCGTTATGTTGAATTTGTAAATGCATTCCCGATGAATGCGGCAGGAAAAATTTTAAAATATAAAATGCGTGAGGAAGCCGCAGAAAGATTAGGTCTTAAATGATTAATGGAATTAAGGTTATAGATGCACATTGCCATATTTATCCCGAGAAAATTGCCGCAAAGGCAGTAGCAGGAACCGATAATTTTTACGGTGAAAGCTCGGTTGGAAGCGGAACGGTTGAGGACCTTATGTCAAGAGAACAAAAAGTCGGGGTAGACCATTTTATTGTTCAGTCGGTTGCAACAACACCACATCAGGTTGCGAGTATCAATAATTTTATAGCTTTTGAGGTTTCAAAAAATCCCAAAATGCTAACGGGACTTGGCACCTTACATCCTGATAGTGAGGATATACAGGCAGATATTGAACAGCTTATAGGTTTAGGGCTTAAAGGAGTTAAGCTTCATCCGGATATTCAGGCCTTTAAAATTGACGATTACCGTTGTCTTAAAATATATGAGCTTTGTGAGCAAAAAAAGCTTCCAATTTTAATGCATACGGGGGATAACCGTTATGATTATTCAAACCCTAATCGACTTTTACCCATATTGGAAATTTATAATAATTTAACTGTAATAGGAGCGCATTTGGGCGGTTGGTCTATTTGGGAGGAAGCAAGCGAAAAATATAAGGATTTTCCTAATTTTTATGTTGACTGTTCATCAAGCTTTCATTACTTAAAGCCTGAAACAGCAAAGAAAATCATTCGTCGCTATGGCGCACAAAAGGTGCTTTTTGGAACTGATTATCCTATGTGGGATATAAAGGATGAATTAGAGTACTTTTTTTCCTTAGGACTTGACGAACAAGAAATAAAGTGTATACTAAATATAAACGCAGAAAAATTATTTAATTTGGGGTGAATAAATTGAGTAACTATAAAATAGAAACAAAATGTGTTCAGAGCGGATATACGCCAGGTAACGGAGAACCTCGTGAAATTCCGATTATTCAAAGCACAACCTTTAAATATGCAACAAGTGAAGAAATGGGCAAGCTTTTTGATTTGGAAGCAAGCGGATATTTTTATACTCGTCTTCAAAATCCAACAAATGACCATGTTGCAGCCAAGATTTGCGATATGGAGGGCGGCACTGCCGCTATGCTTACCTCGTCGGGTCAGGCTGCATCCTTTTTCTCGGTTTTCAATATCGCTTCTTGCGGTGACCATGTAGTAGCATCCTCGGCACTTTATGGCGGAACATATAATCTCTTTGCCGTTACAATGAAGAAAATGGGTATCGACTTCACATTTATTTCGCCTGATTGCACAGAAGAAGAGCTTAATGCCGCTTTTAGAGAAAACACCAAGCTTGTTTTTGGTGAAACTATCGCAAATCCTGCTTTGGCAGTGCTTGATATTGAGAAGTTTGCAAATGCAGCTCACAGTCACGGTGTTCCGCTTATTATTGATAATACCTTTGCAACTCCGGTTAATTGCCGACCTATTGAATGGGGAGCAGATATTGTTGTTCATTCAACTACTAAGTATATGGACGGTCACGGTGCTGCTGTGGGCGGTTGTATTGTTGATTCGGGAAAATTTGATTGGACTAAGTATCCCGAAAAATTCCCTGGACTTTGCACGCCGGATGAGAGCTATCACGGTGTAACTTATACAGAGCGTTTCGGGCTTGAAGGCGCTTATATAACAAAGGCCACTGCTCAGCTTATGAGAGACTTAGGCTCAATACAAGCTCCGCAAAATGCATTTTTGCTTAATTTAGGTCTCGAAAGCTTACATGTTCGTATGAAACGCCACTGTGAAAATGGTCTTGCAGTAGCTAAGTTTTTAAAACAGGATGAAAGAATTTCTTGGGTTACCTATCCGGGTTTAGAGGGCGATAAGTATTACGACTTAGCTCAAAAATATTTACCAAATGGAACTTGCGGTGTTGTAAGCTTCGGCGTTAAGGGTGGTAGAGCTGCGGCTGAAAAGTTTATGAAAAATTTAAAGCTTGCCGCTATTGAAACCCATGTTGCAGATGCACGTACCTGTTGCTTGCACCCTGCAAATGCAACACACCGTCAGATGAATGATGATGAGCTTGCGGCTGCTGGTATATCTCCCGATCTTATCCGTTTTTCTTGCGGAATTGAAAATGCAGAAGATTTAATTGCAGATATAAGCCAAGCACTTGATAATATTTAACAAATTAAACCTCCCTCTTGCATAAGGGAGGTTTTTATGTTATTCTATAATAGTAGTATTTTGAAAATGAGGTGAGAATATGCCTATTAAAATTCCAAACGATTTACCCGCAGTTAAAACCTTGAACGATGAAAATATTTTTGTTATGACCGAAACCAGAGCTATAACTCAGGATATTCGTCCGCTCAAAATTTTGCTGCTTAATTTAATGCCTAAGAAAATTGAAACTGAAACCCAGTTATCAAGGCTTCTTGGAAACTCTCCTTTGCAGGTGGATTTAGAGCTTATTCACACTAAAAGTCATAAATCGAAAAATACTTCGGCAGAGCATTTGTTTGCTTTTTATAAAACCTTTGAGGATATAAAGGACCAAAGCTTTGACGGTATGATTATCACCGGCGCACCGGTTGAAAATATGAGGTTCGAAGAGGTTGAATATTGGGATGAGCTATGCGAGATAATGGAATGGACCAAAACCCATGTTCATTCAACCTTTCATATTTGTTGGGGTGCGCAGGCGGGTCTTTATTATCATTTCGGTATTAATAAATATCCGCTTGATAAGAAAATGTTCGGTATATTTCCTCATAAGGTTGATTATAAAAGGTCTATTCTTTTCAGAGGCTTTGATGATGTTTTTATGGTGCCTCATTCAAGGCATACAACTATCAGTGCAAAGGATATAAAGGCAGTTAAGGAATTGAAAATTCTTTCTTCCTCTGAGGAAGCGGGCATTTATGCAGTTTCAACTAAGGCGGGCAAGCAAATTTTCATAACAGGTCACTCGGAATATGACGCTGAAACATTGGCAAATGAGTATTTTAGGGATTTAAAGGAAGGAAAACCCATTGAAATTCCTAAGAACTATTTCCCGAATGATGATGTTAATAAGGCACCCATTGTTTCTTGGCGTTCTCATGCAAATTTACTTTATTCTAACTGGCTTAATTATTTTGTTTATCAAACAACACCTTATGATATTAATAAAATCAAATAAAAAGCGGCTGTCTTACTACCAAAAAGTGAGGCAGCCACTTATTTACATATTCTATTTTTATATGCTATAATTTCTTTGGCTAATATTTCACAAACCTAAAAATTCTTTATATTTTGTAATCAAAACTTGATAAATTTACGTTTTATAATGTGGGAGGTGGTATTTTGTTATCAATTATTCTTTCATCTGTTGATATTGAAGCAGAAGAAAAAAGCAAATTTGAATCTATTTATTACAGACACAAAAATGCTTTATATCATCAGGCAATGAGTATCGTTAAGAATGAAAAAGATGCTGAGGATGTGTTACAAGAAGCATTTATTAAAATTGCCAAAAATCTCAAATCGATAAGTGATATTAAAAGTAAAGAAACTGTATCTTTCCTATTGGTTATAACAAAGAATACCGCTTATGACTACATAAGAAAATCATCCAAAATAATTGAACTTCCACTCACAGAAACTGAAGTTGCTTTAGATGATAGTGCTTTGAGCAACTTGGTTAGCAATATAGAATATCAAGAAATTGTTTCTATAATCACAAGCATTCCCTCGCCATATAATGAGGTTTTATATCTGCACTTTGTTAAAGATTACTCTATAAAGAAAACTGCAACACTTCTCGATAAAAAGACCGCCACTGTAAAGATGCAACTTGTTCGAGGTAAGAAGATATTAATTGACAAATTATCGGAGGTGCTTTATGGATAATACAAGAGTTATATTGAAGAATGCATTTATAGATGCTCAATTAGTAGATTATACTGTAAAGCAACACATCTTATCCGCAGAATTCGAAACCAAAATGCAACACATTATAAAATACCAAAAAGGTGTTTTGCGTTTAATTAACACCACAAGAAAAAGAATTGCTTGTGTTATTCTTACGGCATTAATTTGCTTAACAACTGTTGCATGTAGCATAGAAGAAGTAAGAAAACCAATTATCGAAGAAATAAAGAAATTTTATGTCAATGCAAAAGAGTTGCTTATCGGAACAGCGGCAAACGGGGTTGCCGAACTATTTCCTAACGATGTATCAAGAATAATTGGTACGAGTTATGTAAGTAAATCGAAGAATCAATATGTTATTGATGATGAAGTAACAGTAACAAAATTTATAGAACTGCTATCTGAAACTCATTGGGGAGAACCAGAGTGGTTTGAAGATTTTGATGATGTAAACACGTATTGGACTTTTGATTTTTATAACAGCCAAGATAAAAGTTTGCTTCAAATTAAAATGTGCAACGATATAAGATATGTCAAATCTAAAATTGCTATTATCACCAATGGAGAAGAAAAGCATTTTTATATTTCAAACAAGATTTATAAAGAGATTTTAGCTTTTACAAATGAGAAATATTATTTGCACGATTCAAGACTCAAAGAACATAATAAGAAGTTCTTTGAATCACATAAGGCAAAGGTTATATCGGGAATTAATGAAACAGAAGTGAAAACGGTAAAGAAAAAGATAAGAAATTTACATTATGAAATTGAATTTTTCTTGCTAACAGAGGTTTCTCATTTAAAGGAAACTGATAGTGTCTATTGGGATTATGTAATAAGTGAAGAAATATTTACTGATCCAATAAGTGCTGAACAACGCAAATTCGATATGAACAGGATAATGAAATTTGAACTAAATTATATAATTTCTACCGTACAAGATAAATCTACAAAACGGAAATTATCAGAAGCTTTGAGGCTCTGGGAAAATTCTATAAATGCTCATAGCTTAGAAGGATTGTTTAAGGTTCACGAATATTTACATGATTATGATTACTATGCGTTTAATTATCCTACCCATTATGTTTATAGTGAATATGCAGACTATCAAGGCTTAGATGATTACTTTGAACATTTGGAATGAAAAGAGGAATAGCTTAATGAATTATAGAAGAATAATGATGTTAATTTTAGCGGTTTTAATATTGTTTTTATTAGCCTGTTGTAAAGAAAAAGCAAAAGGGAAAACAGAAAATGGTTCTCCTGCTAATGCCGACTTTGAAGTTTTAGAACAGGATGACACAAAGGACCCCGAAAACATCGAAAATACCGAGATTGGTGAAGGCACGAAGGTGAATTTTAGTGAGCTTCAATTAAGAAAGGGAATGCAAAACGGTATTGATGTTTCAAAATGGCAGGGCAAAATAGATTGGCAAAAAGTCAAAAAGGCAGGAATTGATTTTGCAATTATTCGAATAGGGTACCGCGCCGAAAATGGTAAACTCTACCGCGACAGCAATGCCGACTACAATATACAACAAGCACAAAAGGTTGGTATTCTTGTAGGTGTTTATTTCTTTTCTACTGCCATAAATTCAAGTGAAGCTATAGAAGAAGCTCAGTGGACTGTCTCGGTAATAAAGGGATATCATATATCATATCCGGTGGTATATGACTGCGAAGGTTTTAAAAATAATGATAGTCGTATGTATAACTTGACAGCAGAGCAAAGAACACAGAACGCACTCAGCTTTTTAGATACGGTAAAGAAATCAGGCTATGAAGGTATGTTTTACGGCTCGAAATCTGACCTCACCGACAATACAGCCTTTAACATATCAGAAATCGAAGAAAAGTATAAAATATGGGTAGCACAATATAAAAATCCCCCATATCCACAAAGCCAAAAACCTGATTATGACGGAAGATATGATATGTGGCAATACACCAATAAAGGTATAGTTTCCGGTGTTGAAGGTAACTGTGATATGGTTGTATCGTATTTTGAGAAAACGACGGCAGAACCTAAAGATGAAAGTACAGAGGTCGTAACTGCAAAACCTCCGAAAACCCAAGAAGAACTTCAATACACGGATGTTAGTGAGGATGTTACAGCAAAAGATAAAGTAAACTTGCGAGCCGGTGCAGGAACTAACTTTGATGTTGTTGTACTTTTAGAAAACGGTACTGTTGTTAAAAGGACAGGTGTCGGTAAAAATGGTTGGTCGCGCCTTATTTACGAAGGAAAGACCGTTTATGCTATAACAAGTTATCTTACTACAGAATTAAATAGCAAACCAGAACCTAAACCTGATATTGTTGATGGAAATACATTTACTCCACAAAATGATAGCGTAACAGCTAAACAGGAAGTGAATTTAAGGCTTTCTCCTACAACATCAGGACAAATAGCAGGTGTACTTAAAAATGGGACAGTTTTACAACGAACAGCAACAAGTAATAAAGGATGGTCGCGTCTTATTTATGATGGGCAAACCGTTTACGCTATAACAAGCTATCTTACAACCGACCTTTCATATAAACCGCCTGTTGACGATGGTATAAAAACTGAGTTTCAGGCAGTTAATGAACAAGTTACAGCCAAAAGCGAAACGAATTTAAGAACTTTACCATCCGTAACAGATTCCGAAGTTGTTTATACTCTTAAAAACGGTGAATATTTAACTCGCACAGGAATTAGCGCAAACGGTTGGTCAAGATTGGAATATAATGGTAAAACGGTTTATGCCATATCAAGTTATTTAAAACAGTAATATATAAAAGGCAAATTTTTATTTTGATAAGTCGATTAAAAAATAGGTTGCATTTATCCTAATTTTCGGATATAATAATAACAGAGGTGATGAAAATGATGGTTAATACTAATTATTTAGTTCCTATGACTGAAGCTAATCAAAATTTTTCAAGAGTTGTTCGAACTGTTGACGAAAGTGGGTTGGCTGTTATTTTGAAAAACAATAAGCCAAGATATGTTGTGGTTGATTTTGATGAGTATGATACTATTGTTGCTGCCATGCAAATGCGCAAAGCAAAAATTGAAGGTGCCGCAGATAAACTTATTGACGAAAATATGGAAGCCTTATTGGAGCTTAGTAGATAATGATATTTTTAACTGCGGAAGAAGTAACTGTGCTTCACGATAAATTGATTGATCAAACAGGCGGTAGTCATGGACTTCGTGACCAAAGTCTTTTGGAGTTGGCAGTATATAGTGCTATGTCCGTTTTTGATGGTAACGAAGCATAAGCAAACACGAATAATCCGAACCTGCCTAAAACGGCATTCTTTCGGCACTTTTCGGTTTGTCATCACCCGTAGGCGTTAGCCTGACGGATTCTTCCGCACCAAAAATCACTCGAAATTCTGTCCGATTTAGGTCGCAGAATTTTAAAGAGTTGAATTTTTGGCTGTGCGAGGCACAAAACGCAGTTAATCCTGACGGATTAACGAGTATTTTAACAATGCAAAGACGAAAATTGAGGCTTTAAAATCAGGTTCGGATTATTCGTGTTTGCTTATCCAACTATCGAAGAAAAAGCGGCTCGACTTATGTATTCTATTACCAACAATCACGCTTTTGTAGACGGAAATAAACGCATTGGGGTATTTACAATGTTGATGACCTTAGAACTCAATGACATTAAAATCAATTACACCCAAGCAGAACTTATTTCTCTTGCGCTTTCGGTGACGGAGGGCAAAATTGAATATCCCCAAATACTTGCTTGGATTATGGAACACAAAAAATAAATTAAGGGACTGGCTTGCGTTTTAGTGAGTCAGCCCTTTTTGTAATCGTGCGAAAAGGGTTTGACTTTGGGGGTAAAAATAAGTATAATAAATACGATTAGCTTTAGGAGGGATAAAATGCGATTATTGGCGATAGGAGATGTTTGCGGTGAGGCGGGTTGCCAAATTTTGCTCAAACAGCTTCCCCTTTTAAAGAAAGAAAATAGCATTGATGCTTGCATTGTAAACGGTGAAAATTCCGCTGAGGGAAATGGAATAACAAAACAAAGTGCCGAGCTGATTTTTGCGGCGGGCGCCGATGTTATAACAGGCGGAAACCATACCCTTAGAAGAAAAGAATTTTATGATTATTTAGATAATAATCCCTTTACTCTCCGACCTGAAAATTTGTCTAATGCCGAGAGCGGCAGAGGATATTGTTTTTTAGATTTCGGTAAATTTTCGTTAGCGGTTATAAACCTTTGTGGCAAAATTTATCTTGATAGGGTAGCGGCTGACAATCCCTTTTTGGCGGCAGATGCTTTAATTCAAAAAGCAAAGACGGATGGTGCAGATATAATAGCAGTTGATTTTCACGCCGAGGCAACAAGCGAAAAAAGGGCAATGGGCTTTTATCTTGACGGTAAGGCTTCGGTTGTTTTCGGAACACATACTCATATTCAAACTGCTGATGAGCAAATTTTACCCTTAGGAACGGGATATATAACCGACCTTGGAATGACAGGACCAAAAAATTCGATTTTGGGAGTAAAAACCGATATAATAATTAACCGTTTAAGAGATAACGATCTTTCAAAATTCGAGTTTGCAAAGGGAGAGGCCTGTTTGTGCGGCTGCATTTTTGAAATAGACATAAAAAGCGGTAAAACAATAGAGGTCACTCGAATTAATATTTAATGATAAGGGAAGAAAGATGAAAAAATTTTTATCTTTAATTTTAGCGTTTTCTTTACTTGTTTTGGCGGTTGGCTGCAAGGATAATAAAAATCCTTCGGGCGATTCTGGGAACAAAGAAAATGCACAAAGCAAAACAAAAAATTCAATAACAATGCTATATTCTGCGGCGGATAGCTTTAACCCTTATGTTGCAAAAACTGATGTTAACAAACAGCTTTGCCAACTGTTATATGAACCGCTTATTAAGCTTGATAGCGAGTTTAACCCCGTTTATGCAATTGCAAAGGAGGTTGTAACCGAGCAAAACAAATCGGTTGTTACCCTTAAAAATGTAAGCTTTTCTGATGACTCGCCACTCACCGCAAGAGATGTTGTTTATTCATTTTTGGTTGCTAAAAGCTCGCAAGGTGTTTACGCCACTCAACTTTATGAAGCTGTTTCGGCAGTGGCGGTGGCTGAAAATAAGGTTGAATTCGTTTTAAGTAAGCAGGACCCATATTTTATTAATCTTTTAACCTTCCCGATTTTAAAAGCAGAAAGTGACACTATAACCGATTCGGACGGTGTTTTGCAGCCGCCTATCGGTAGCGGAAAATATATGCTTAATGATAAAAATGACGGTTTGATTATTAATCCGAATTCTTTTTATAAGCAGGGAAATATTAAAACTATAAAGCTAATAAATGCGCCCGATAACGAATCGGTAACACATTATGCCCAGGTTGGTGCGGCAGACGTTTATTATAGCAATATTTCGGATGGCAGAATTGTTAGAATGAGCGGCAAAAGGTATAGTGTTAATCTCAATAATATGGTTTATTTAGGAATTAATAAAAATGTGCCGCAATTATCTCAAAAGGAAATCCGCCAGGCCTTAGCTTCGGGTATTGACAGAACAAAGCTTTGTAAGGATGCTTTTTACAACAATGCTATTGCCGCAACTGGATTTTTCAGCCCCGTTTGGAACGAGGTGAAATCGCTTCAAAATATACAAATTGAAGCAAAAAAAGAAATAACTATTGAGAATTTAGAAAAAATAGGATATAATAGATTAGATAGTAGTGGAAATCGAATTAATTCTCACGGAACAGTGCTAAGCTTTACACTACTTGTCAATTCGGAAAATCAGATAAGAGTAACCGCTGCAAAGGCAATAGCCTCTCAGCTTTCGGAGTATGGAATTAAGATTAAGGTAATAGAAAAACCTTATAATGATTACCTGGCGTGCTTGTCCGGCGGCAGCTTCGAATTGTTTTTAGGAGAAATCAGGCTTACCGATAATATGGATATTTCTTGTATGGTTAGTGCCGGTGGCTCGGCAGCTTTTGGGCTAAAATTTCAAACAGGAAATGATGCCGATAGCGTTTCGGCAAACCCTGCCGATGTTATTGCAGGCTTTTACAGTGGCGTTAACTCAATAGCGGATGTTGTTTCCATTTTGCAAAACGAAATGCCATTTATTCCGCTTTGTTATCGCACGGGGGTGCTTTTTTGTAATGACAAAATCGAAAATGTAGATACACCGTCGGTTAGTGATATTTATTCTTCGATTGAATCATATATTTATAAGAACTGAATTTTAACGGAGGTTGTATTATGATAGCTTATGAAACCCGATTAGGTAAAATCACTATATCCGAAGCCTATCTTTCAAAGCTTATCGGTCATGAGGTTACTTCCTGCTTTGGCGTTGTTGGAATGGTTCCAAGCAATTCAAGGCAGAAAATTATCGGTCGTTTTCAAAAGAATGAACCCATTGATACAGGTATCAAGGTTATAGGAAATAACGATAGTATAACAGTAGAACTACACATTGTTGTTACTTACGGAATGAATATTAATGCTATTGCTGCAAGTATAACTGAAAAGGTTAAGTATATAGTTAAAGATTCAACCGGAATTACTGTTGACCGTGTAATCGTTAAAATTGACGGTATAAAAGAATAAGGAGTGTTCTGATGATTAACGGCAATATATTGCGTGATGCGATAATTTCCGCAGCAAACAATTTAGCAAACAATCGCAAACAGGTTGATGAGCTTAATGTTTTCCCCGTGCCCGATGGTGACACTGGTACAAATATGTCGATGACACTTGCCAACTCGGCTCGTGAGCTTGAAAAGCTTGAAGGGGCAACAGCGGGCAAGGTAGCATCAGTTAATGCTTCTGCACTGCTCAGAGGTGCCAGAGGAAATTCGGGCGTTATAACCTCGTTGCTTTTCCGTGGTTTTGCAAAGGGAATAGCAGAGGATGAATTTGTTACAAGCGAAAATATAGCCAAAGCGTTTAAGCTTGGTGTTGAGGCGGCATATAAGGCCGTTATGAAACCAACCGAAGGAACAATTTTAACGGTTGCCCGAGTTGCATCGGAATATGCCCAAAAGGCATTCTCAGAAGGGAAAAGCGAAATCGAGGTTTTCGAAAAAGCAATTGAGGGGGCTGAAATTGCGCTCGAACAAACCCCCGAGCTTTTGCCTGCACTTAAAAAGGCAGGCGTTGTTGATGCGGGTGGCTATGGCTTTGTCCTTATTTTAAAGGCTATGCTTTCTGTTATGAAGGATGGCGTTATGATAAAATCCTCGTCCACTTCGGTTGAAAATGAAGAAGAGGAAGAAACATCGAGAAATGCGGCAGGTGAGTTTGAGGGTGAAATCACTTTTACCTACTGCACTGAGTTTATTGTTAACCGTGATGAAAATTGCGAAAAAGAGCCTAACGAATTAAGGCTTTTCCTTGAAACTATTGGTGACTGTGTTGTTGTTGTGGACGACGAGGAAATCATTAAGGTTCATGTTCATACCGACCATCCGGGTAATGCCATTGAAAATGCTTTAACCTTTGGTTCACTTGTTCATTTGAAAATAGAAAATATGCGTGACCAGCACGAAAGAGCTAAGCACGATGCGGCAAATGCAAAGAAAAAGCCCGCCAAGAGTGCTGATAGAACCGAAACCTATGTTCCGGTTGAGCCTACTAAGGCTGTGGGCTTTGTATCGGTTAGTGCAGGCGAGGGCTTAGAGGCTCTTTTCAAGGATTTAGGGGTTGACACTGTTGTTTCAGGCGGTCAAACAATGAATCCAAGTACTGATGATATTTTAAAGGCTATTGAGCTTACTCCCGCCGAAACAGTTTTTGTTTTACCTAACAATAAGAACATTATTATGGCGGCCGAGCAAACTATTTCTATTAGCACAAGAAAGGTTATAGTTCTCCATACACGCACAATTCCGCAAGGAATAACAGCACTTCTTTCCTATGATCCTGAGCTTGATAACGATAAGAATGCTATCGAAATGGAAAAGGCGGCGGAGCGAATTGCAACAGGTCAAATAACCTTTGCCGCAAGAGATTCCGAATTTGATGGTCACAGCATTAAAAAAGGCGAATTAATGGCTCTTTCGGGCGGAAAAATTATCTATGTTGATACCGACCTTACAAAAACTGTTATGAAGCTTTTAAAGCATATGATTAAGAAAGATAGTCAGTTTGTTACCGTTATTTACGGTGCAAATGTAACCGATTCGGCCGCATCTGAAATAGAGGCTCTTATTAATGAAAAATACGGAGCCAAAACCGAAATCACCGTTATTAACGGAGGCCAACCTGTTTACTACTATATCATCTCGGTAGAATAAATTAGGAGTGTTTTATATGATAACTGCTACTACTGATATTCAATATCTTAAAGGTGTCGGTGAAAAGAGAGCAGTTGTTTTAAAATCTCGGGGCATCGACACCGTCGGTGCCCTTTTGCGTTTTTATCCGAGAGCCTATCTTGATTGGACCGATATAACTCCAATTTCAAAGTGTTCGTTTTTTGAAAATAGGTGTATAAGGGCTAAAATAATTACACCTATAGAGGAGCAAAAAAAACGATCCGGAATGGTGCTTTATAAGTTTATTGCAGAGGATAGCTCTGCTCAAATTGAGATAACCCTCTTTAATCAAAAATTTCTTGCAAATAAGCTAAGAATGGGAAGGGAATATCTTTTTTATGGCAAGGCGGATGGTAATTTTTATATAAGACAAATGTCCTCCCCTATTATTATGGAAGCTACATATAACGGAATCGAGCCGATTTACCCTGCAACTAAAACTATTTCCTCAAAAATGATGCAAAAGCTGGTTAAAAATGCTTTGGATGCCTTAACGCTTGACGAAACCTTAAACGAGGAAATAAGGGCAAGGAATAACCTTTGTGATATAAGATATGCTCTTTGGAATATTCATTTTCCAAAAACAAAGGAAGCTCTTGAAAGTGCCAAGAAACGACTCGTTTTCGAAGAACTGTTTATTTTGCAAGCAGGACTTAGCTTTCTTAAAAAGCGTTCAAGAGGAAAAACGGGTTGTGTGATTAAGCGTAACTGTTTTGAGGAATTTCAAAAGTTGCTTCCCTTCGAGCTCACCTCGGCTCAAAGGCGTGTTACAAACGAATGTATTGCCGATATGCAAGAGGGAAGGCCAATGAATAGGCTTGTTCAAGGCGATGTGGGAAGCGGCAAAACTGCGGTTTGTGCTGCATTATGCTATGTTTGTGCTCAAAATGGGTATCAGGCGGCACTTATGGCACCAACCGAAATTTTGGCTGAGCAGCATTTTAAAACTCTTGATGGTTTTATGAAAAACACAGGGCTTTCGTGTGCTATTTTAACGGGGGCGACAACTAAAAAGCAAAAGACGGTTATTAAAGAGGCTTTAAGAAGCGGTAAAATAAATATTATTATCGGTACCCATGCTCTTTTAACCGATGATGTTGAATTTAAAAATTTAGGTCTCGTTATAACTGATGAACAACACCGTTTTGGTGTTTCGCAAAGAGGAAAGCTATCATCTAAGGGCGAAAATCCGCATACACTTGTTATGTCGGCAACCCCGATTCCGAGAACATTAGGACTTATTCTTTACGGTGACCTTGATATAAGTATTATTGATGAATATCCTAAGGGAAGGCAGAAAATTGACACCTATTTGGTTGACACATCGTACCGAGAAAGAATATATAATTATATTAGAAAATTCTTAAACGAAGGAAGGCAGGGCTATATTGTTTGCCCCTTGGTTGAAGAAAACGAAACCCTTGATATAACCCCCGCAACCGAGTATTACGAAAAGCTTAAATCAGGCGAATTTGCGGGATATCGCTTGGGACTGTTGCATGGTAAAATGAACTCCAAGCAAAAGGAAAAGGTTATGAGAGAGTTTGCCCTCGGTCAAATCGAACTTCTTATTGCAACAACAGTTATTGAGGTTGGAATTGATGTGCCCAATGCGGTTATAATGCTTATAGAAAATGCCGAAAGATTTGGACTATCACAGCTTCATCAGTTAAGAGGCCGAATTGGTAGGGGGCAGTATAAGTCGGATTGCATTTTAATTTCAGATAGTAATTCGCCGGATACAAAAAAGAGACTTAATGTTATAAAAACAACTTCGGATGGTTTTAAGATAGCCGATGCCGATTTGGAATTGAGGGGACCGGGCGACTTTTTAGGCTCTCGTCAGCACGGACTGCCACAAATGAAAATTGCAGACCTTTTTGCCGATAGACAGGTTTTGGCACTTGCGGGAAAAGAGGTTGAGATTCTTTTATCGCATGATCAAGGCTTAAATAGGCCTGAAAATTTTGCGCTTAGAGCCGAAATTGCCGAGCTTTATAGAAAATTAAATAATAATTAGGTGATAATATGTTTAAGGAAATAACTGCCAAAGAGATAGACGGAAATCTAATAAAAGCGATAGCAGAGGAATGGATGCTCATTTCTGCGGGAAATGAGTGTGGTTATAATATGATGACTGCTTCTTGGGGTTTTGCAGGCGAAATGTGGGGCAATGATACTGTTATTGCTATGGTAAGACCGCAAAGATATACAATGGAATTTATTGATAATTGTGACTATTTTACTCTTAGTTTTTATGGGGATAACAAGAAAATCCATAAGGTGTGTGGTTCTATGTCGGGCAGAGATGTTGATAAAACCGCCCTCACGGGACTAACTCCTGTTTTCTCGGATAATACGGTTTATTTTAAAGAGGCAAGACTTGTGATTGTTTGCAAAAAGCAGTATGTTGGCGAGTTGAGGGAAGAAAGCTTTACCGATAAAGAGCCGCTTAAATGTTATGAAAATAAGGATTTTCATTATATGATTTTCGGAAGAATCGAAAAGGTTTTAGTTGATAATTAGTTTTTGATTAAACGGAAGTTAAATGCTTTGGAAAAGGAGAATAAAAATGAAATATTTAATTGCATCTGATATTCACGGTTCGGCATTTTACTGTAAGCTTTTAATTAACGCAATAACAAAGGAAAAACCTGATGAAATCTTACTTTTGGGGGATATTCTTTATCACGGGCCGAGAAATGACCTGCCAAAAGATTATTCAACCAAGCAGGTAGTGGAAATGCTAAATCGATTTAAGGATAAAATCTTTTGCGTTAGGGGAAATTGTGATGCCGAGGTTGACCAAATGGTTTTGCAGTTCCCGATTTTAGCGGATTATGCACTTTTCTCGGTAGGTCAAAAGCAAATTTATGCAACCCACGGGCATAAATTTAACTGTGAAAATTTGCCACCGCTTGCTCAGGGTGATATTTTGCTTAACGGACATACTCATGTTCCTAAATGTCAAAATATAGGCGATTATATTTATATGAATCCCGGTTCGGTTTCAATACCCAAGGAAAATTCCCGCCATAGCTATATGACACTTGAAAACAACGAGTTTTTATGGAAAGACCTTGAAAACGGAAGAATTTACAATAAATATATTGTTAAGTAAAAAAATAGTATTGTTTTAAATTTTAGTATTGACAAATTCTTAATTTATGATATAATTATTTTTGCTTGTTTGGGGCGTTAGCTCAGTTGGTTAGAGCAACCGGCTCATAACCGGTCGGTCCGGGGTTCGAGTCCCTGACGCCCCACCATTCAAGCAAAATTTTTTATGTATTTAGGGGTATGGTGTCAATGGTAGCACACCGGTCTCCAAAACCGTTTGTGAGGGTTCGAGTCCTTCTACCCCTGCCAAAATCGACAAGTTTCGACAGAAACTTGTCGATTTTACTTTTTCACTATTAACTCTTCACTACCGAAACATGTCGATTAGGTAATAAGTAATAGTGAATAGTGAAGAAGTATTTAGCAAGGCTTTGCCTTGCTTTTTTAATTTGTAGTAAGTATAATAAATGTGAAAGGTGGATTTGCTATGACCGAAAGGCCCTTAATGATAAAACCGAAAGAATTTGCACTTGATGTTATAAAAGTCTAAAAAGTAAAAATTTTTCTTTACATTTATGTATTTTTATGTTAAAATACCAAATGTTAATATGCGTTAGTATGTTTTATTAACTCATTACCGTTTACTATGCTTTGGGTGACTGCCTTTAATGGAACACCTATGACCCATTGCTTGGTTTGCGGAAAAAATTAAAAGAGGTGAAAATTGATGACAAAGGAAACAAAGCAACAGATTATGGCTGAGTATGCAACTCACGAGGGTGACACAGGTTCTCCTGAGGTTCAAATCGCAGTTCTTACCAACAGAATCAACGAGCTTAATGCTCACTTAAAGGATCATCCGAAGGATAAGCACTCTTATAGAGGTCTTCTCAAAATGGTTGGTCACAGAAGAAACCTTTTAGCATATTTGCAAAAGGTTGATATTGAAAGATACCGTGCTCTTATTAAGCGTCTCGGCATCCGTAAGTAATTTTTTTGCAAAAAAGGCAGACTGAGCTCTTCGGTCTGCCTTGTTGTCAGTTTAAAAGAGATTTCCTTAGATTAGCGATAAATCGAGTATCTGAATTTCGGGTATTGGATTTATTGCTAAACGGAAATCTCTGAAAATAAAAAAGGAGATATGAAAATGTTTGAGAATTACAAGGTTTATGAAACCGAGCTTGCGGGCAGACCCCTTCGCCTTGAAACTGGAATGATGGCAGGTCTTGCAAATGCGGCTGTTATGTCTTGCTACGGTGACACAAGAGTTCTTTGTACCGTAACTGCTTCGGCAAAGCCGAGAGAGGGTGTTGACTTTTTCCCTCTTTCAGTTGATTATGAAGAAAAGATGTATGCTGTGGGCAGAATCCCCGGCTCATTTACTCGCAGAGAAGGTAAGGCAAGCGATAAGGCAATTTTAGCTTCCCGTTGTATTGACCGCCCAATTCGTCCACTTTTCCCTAAGGATATGAGAAACGATTGCTCAGTTGTTGCAACTGTTATGTCGGTTGATCCTGACTGCTCACCTGAAATTGCAGCAGCTATTGGCGTATCATGTGCTATTGCTATTTCCGATATTCCTTGGGCTGGTCCTATTTCAAGTGTTAATGTTGGACTTGTTGACGGTGAAATCATTATTAACCCCGATTTAGAGCAGAGAGCTAAAACTGACCTTAATTTAACCGTTTCTTCCACCGCTGATTTGGTTGCTATGATAGAAGCAGGCGGTAATGAAATTGACGATGACTTAATGTTTGATTGCATTATGGCAGGTCACGAGGCAAACAAAGAGGTTGTTAAATTCATAAATTCTATTGTTGCCGAAATCGGCAAGCCTAAGTTTCAGTTTGAGTCTAACGATCCTGACCCTGCTATTATGGAAGAAATCGAAGCTTTTTGTATTGAGGATGTTAAAAAAGCACTTGATACTGATGATAAGCTTGTTCGTGATGCCGCTTTACTTCCTATTTATAATGCAGTTCACGAGAAGTTTGATGAGCGTTTTGAGGGCAACGAGGCAAAGCTTGACGAGATAATGTATCTTGTTCAAAAGCATGTCGTTCGTGCTTGGCTTAAAGACGAGAAAAAACGTGTTGACGGACGTGGCATCGACGAAATCCGTCCGCTTGATGCAAAGGTTGATTTGCTCCCCAGAGTTCACGGTTCGGGTATGTTTACCCGTGGACAAACTCAGGTTCTTTCAATTGCTACTTTGGCTCCCGTTAGCGAGGCTCAAAAGCTTGACGGACTTGACGAAGAGGTTTCAAAGAGATATATTCACCATTATAATTTCCCATCTTATTCGGTTGGCGAAACTAAGCCTTCAAGAGGACCTGGCAGAAGAGAAATCGGTCACGGTGCATTAGCTGAAAAGGCTCTTGTTCCTGTTATTCCTTCGGTTGAGGAATTTCCCTATGCCATCCGTGTTGTTTCAGAGGTTCTTTCCTCTAACGGTTCCACCTCACAGGGTTCTATTTGCGGTTCAACCTTAGCGCTTATGGCAGCCGGTGTTCCGATTAAGGCTCCTGTTGCAGGTATTTCTTGCGGACTTATCACAGGGGACGAGGGTGTTTATGGTGACTTTATGACAATGGTTGATATCCAAGGTCTTGAAGATTTTTATGGCGATATGGACTTTAAGGTAGCAGGTACACATAAGGGTATTACTGCTATTCAAATGGACTTAAAGGTTCACGGACTCACTCCTGCTATTATTAAAGAGGCATTTGCTAAAACACATAAAGCAAGACTGCATATTTTAGATGAGGTTATGCTTAAAACCATTCCTGAATATCGCAGCGAGCTTTCACCTTATGCACCCAAGATGCTTACAACCGTTATCAGCCCTGATAAGATTGGTGATGTTATCGGTAAACAGGGCAAGGTTATTCAGTCTATCCAAGAGCAATGCGAGGTTACAATTAATATCGAGGAGGACGGTCACGTTTATGTTTCCGGCCTTGATATCGAAAAGGCAAAGCAGGCAATTTCTATTGTTGAGCTTATTGCAAATGACCCCGAAATCGGTGCAATTTACAGCGGAAAGGTAACAAGACTTATGACCTTTGGTGCTTTTGTTGAAATAGCACCCGGTAAGGAAGGACTTGTTCACATTTCTAAGCTTGATGTTAAGAGAACCGAAAAGGTTGAGGATGTTGTTGCAGTTGGCGACCAGGTTATCGTTAAGGTTACCGAGATAGATGACCAAGGCAGAATTAATCTTTCTAGAAGAGATGCATTAGTTGAAATTAACGGTGCAGTTATTGAGGATGATGGCGAGCAGGACGACCGCCCCGCACGCAAGCCTTCAAGGGATCGTAAGGGCTTTAAAAAGCACGATTAAAAAAGAATTAAAAACGGGTTGCAGCCTTTTGGTTGCAACCCGTTTTTTGTATAGCGAGAACCACACGCTAAGCGTGTGGTTCTACCCTGTGTTCCCGTACAATTAAATGGGCGAACATTATTCGCCCCTACGGTGTCTATTTTGGTCTTGTGTAGGGGCGATTATTAATCGCCCGTTTAGGTCGGCGCTTGGAGGACTTTTCGCACAGTATGGTGTTGACCTTGTGCTTAACGGACATGACCACGTTTACTCGGTTACAAATCCGCTTGACGCTAACGGAAATGTTTCGAGCAAGGGCGTTGTTTACTTGACCGCTCCCGTTGCCTCAAATCAGGGTGCAGGAGCTTACACAGGGGCAGATAGTGACTATACGGTTAATAAATCAAGATATAAAATTGTCAAAGAAAGGGTTAATAATGCTTGGTGCGAGGTGAGCGTTAGCGGCTCTCAAATTAAGGTCGAGGTATATAATACCGATGCCAAAGGCAAAACCGAAAAAAAGCTTATAGATTCTTTTATAATAAATGCACAATAAATAAAAATCACACTCTTGGGAGACACTTCGAAAAGAAGCGTTCTCCCAATTTTCTTTTTACATAAAAATTGACACTTTCAAGTTGAAAGTGTCATAGTGGGTTACATACTTTGAAACAATATCATTCTCAAAGATAATATAATGAGTGGTATTGTGAGACAGGTCTCACAGTGGTATTTTGCCTATCGGCAAAGTGATATTGAAACCTTGCGGTTTCAGTGTTATTATATTCGCACTTAAAACTGTACGAAGGACAATATCACGATGCATAGCATCATATAACTGCGAAGCAATATAACTCGCTGTTAGGCGAATATAACTGATGCACACTTCCTTACGGAGTGTGCATCTTTCGAGTGGTATTTATTTTTTATGAGTTTTCTTTTCTAAATTGTAAAGGGGGAACACCGTATTTTCTTTTAAATAGGGTATATGCCCAGCTAATATTTTCAAAGCCACATTCATAGCAAAGGTCAATAACGGGAACCTCAGAGGAGACAAGGGCTTGAGCCCAATAGTTAAGCCTTATATCATTAAGATAATCGGGAATTGTTTTGTTATAATGCTTTTTTAGCATTCTTCCTAAATGGGCACGTGATTTTCCACTTAATTCTATCATATGCTCGGAGGATTTGCTGAAATTTGTCTGATTTTGCATTTTTAAATTAAGCTTTTTGAGCCAAAGGGGGATATCGTCGTTCTCGGGGGCGGACTTATGTATATATTTGAAGAAATAACGGGTAAAAAGCTCGAAAAGTAAAATTCTTGACTGAAACTTTTGGCTTTGCAAATCACTGTTGAAAATAGGGTTTAGCTGGTTAAATCGGTTCAAAATGTGTTGAGAATCGGCGGGGCTAAGCTGTATGCTTGGCGGAAATTTGGTCGAAAGCAGTTCGTTAGAACAAAAGCCATCGGATAAATAAGAAAACAACTCATTAAGCAGTTGTTCGGAAAAAGCGAAATTAACAAAAGAAATATCATTAGAATTAAAATTTGAAAAGGAATGAACATCCCATTTGCGAATAAAAACTAAGGTGTTTTCCGCAAGGTGATGTGTAACACCGTTTATGTTATGCTGCACGTTTGGCGAAACGGTTAGAAAAATCTCGAAAAAATCGTGATAATGCAGTCGAAAATTCTCATTTTTTGCATAAACCGAGCGGCAAAAAAAGCCGGTTTCGGCGTCTGTTTCATCAGCTGCACGAAGTAAAATAGGCTGCAAATCTTTCCCTCCATTTTTCTGTTATTTTGATGCGAATGATGCGTTCAATCTTATTATTAATCCTACTATAAAACCCGCAATTTGTCAATCAAAAAACGATTCTTCAAAAGTGAGACGGTTTTTTGGTAATAATTTGTTTTTATTGACCTTTATTTTTTTGCATCTTAATGAGGTTTATTATCTTTTTGGTGAAATAAGTATAAGTTTTGTTAAGTATATTAATATAATATTTATAAAAAATATCACAAAGGCATAATAATTGTGCTTGTGAGTGGTATACAATGAACAATTAAAATGTTAAAATTAATTATTAAAAAAAGTTTTAATTAAAAGTGTGTCCACTTTGAACTTTAAACACAATAAACTAAAACTTTTTGGCAAACCGAGGGCTACCGGTTTTCCACTATTAAACTTCAAGGAGTGCAAGTTACTATGAAAATGGCGATAAGGAAAATAGGCGTTGCTGTTTTGGCGTTAGCTATGGTTCTTTCATCGGTTGTTTGTTTAACCGTTGGAATAACTGCTTCTGCCGAAAATGGTGAAATTATCAGCGATTTTGTTATTCTTAACGAATATCAGACCTATATGGCTGATTTTAAGGATTACGCTGCCGCTAAGGAGGATATTATTCTAACCTCGGCAAATCTTAATCCTGCATCAACGGTTAAGATTTCAGCTGAGCCTATTTATGAAGAAAGCAATTGTATAGTTTTCGAGAATGAAGGAGACAAGGCAATTTTTGATGTTGTTGCTCCCGAAAATGGAAAGTATAATCTCAAATTTGATTATGCTGCTTTACAGGGCGGCACAGCAATGGATATTCAGCTAACAATTTATGTTGATGGTGAAATCCTTTGGGACTCAATGCAAAAATTAGAGCTTTTGCGTTGGTGGAAAAACTCTAAGGATGAGTGGACCGTTGACCGTTATGGCGACCAGGTAGCACCTGAGCAGACCGAGGTTTTTGCTTTTCATACCCAATATGCTTTTGATAAAACGGGTGTTGAAAATGAATATTATCAGATCCCCTTATCAGCAGGCACTCATAGAATTGAAGTTGTTTTAAAGCAAGAGCCCTTTGCTTTAAAAGCATTTAGCTTAACTGCTCCGGAAAATGTCAAAAAGTTTATCGAATTAGAAAAGGAACTTGCCAAATATGAAGAATATAAAGGCAAGGATATCGTTATTCAGGGCGAAGATGCAAACGAAAAGAATAATATCTCTCTAACCGCAAAATCCGATAGTCTTTCGGCAGGTGTTGAACCACAGTCACCATACAACAATGTTATAAACTATGTTGGCGGAGATACTTGGAACGAGCCTATGCAAACTCTTAGATGGAATTTTGAAATTGAAGAGAGCGGGCTTTACGAAATCGGAATGCATTTTAAGCAAAGCGGCGTTGTTAATGGAAGCGTTTACCGTTGGCTTAGAATAGATGGTATTACTCCTTTTGCAGAGGCAAAGGTTATAGAATTTGATTATGATAGCAATTGGCAATATCTTAAATTGGCTGATGCCGAAGGAAAGCCTTGCAAGGTTTATCTTGAAAAGGGCGAGCATTATATTGACCTTTCGGTAACCTTAGGACCTATGTCGGAGCATTTTAACGATTTGCAGAAGATAGTTGAAAAGCTTGGCGACCAATATCTTAAAATTTCTATGATTACTGGTGAAACACCTGATGCTAACCGAGATTATGACCTATTCGGTCAAATTCCTGATTTAGAAAAAAGCCTCACTCAGTGTCTTGATGAGCTTAATTCTCTACATGGCAATATGAAGAAGGATAGTGACAAAAGCAGCTCGCAATACTTAACAACAATAAAGGGCACAACCCGTATATTAAATCAGATGCTCGAACGCAAATATTTGGCACATACATATAAGTCTGATTACTATACTCAATATACCAACCTAAGCTCGCTTATGTTTGAAATGCGCTCAATGCCTCTTTCAATCGATGAAATAAGATTTACTTCGGTCAATAGCACGGAGCCTAAGTATTCTAATTTCTGGAAAGAAATAGAGTATACGGTTTTGAGCTTTATTGCATCCTTCACAAAGGATTATGAAAGTGCAAATAAAACTGATGCTAAGGTAACCTTAAAGCTTTGGACTATGTGGGGTCGAGATCAAACACAGGTTCTTAACTCACTTATTGCAGAATCCTTTACCCCAAAAACCGGAATAGATGTTGATGTTCAGATTACAGGTGCGACCCTTATTCAAGGTATGCTGACTAACAATGCGCCTGATATGGCATTGGGTGTTGCGAGGTCTAACCCTGTTAACTATGCAATGCGTGGCGCGCTTTATAATCTCTCAAAATTCCCTGATTTAGATGAGGCTTTAAAGCAATTTAATGAGGGTGCAGCAGAACCTTACTACTATAAAGGTAACTGCTATGCTTTACCCGATACACAAAGCTTTTACATAATGTATTATCGTAAGGATATACTTAAAAACTTAGGACTTTCAGTTCCTAGGACCTGGGATGAGTTTTTAGAAACAACAGCGGTTATTCAGAGAAATAATATGAATGTTATACTTCCAAACTCGGGTAGTACAACTGCGCTTGATATGGGTCTTTTGCCGATGTATAACTCGCTTTTAATGCAAAATAACCTTAAAGTTTACAATAAAGACCGTAACAAGTGTGTATTAGATACAGATGCTTCGATTAATGTATTTACTTGGTGGACCGATTTATATGTTAAATACGGTTTGCCCGTAACGGGAGATTTCTATAACCGTTTCCGTATCGGTGTTTCGCCGATAGGTATTGCAGCTTATCAAACATATACAACTATTTCGCAAACTGCACCTGATATTGAAGGTCGTTGGGGAATAGCACTTCTTCCGGGTACTCAAATGGAGGATGGCAGCATTAACAGAGCAGCTTCCGGTTCTGGTACAGGATGCGTTATTCTTAAAGATAGTAAGTATCCAAAGGAGGCTTGGGAGTTCCTTAAATGGTGGACTTCTGCCGACACTCAATATAGATATTCAAAAAGTGTTGAGTCACTCTTAGGTGCTACTGGACGTGTGGCAACCTCTAATATAGAGGCATTTTCAAACTATGCTTGGGAAAATGATGACCTTGATATTCTTTTAGAGCAATGGACACATATTAGAGAAGTTCCTGAGGTTCCGGGAAGTTATTATCTCGTTAGAGCGGTTGACCAAGCCTTCTTAGAGGTTTATAACGGAAAGGCAACTCCAACTGATGCCCTTATCCGTTGGACAGCGGTTGCAAACGAAGAAATTGACCGTAAGGTTAAAGAATATAGCTGATAAGGAGGAGAAAGAATAATGAAAACTAAGATTTCACGTGATAAATCTAGAAATGCGCAGGCATTAGTATTATTGCTTCCTTTTCTGATACTTTTCATAATTTTCACAATTTTGCCCGTTATAACTTCGATTATATTCAGTTTCTTCTCCTTTGATATGATTAACCCTCTAAAATTTGTTGGGTTTGACAATTATATGAGAATGTTTGCGGGAGATGATATTTTCCCGATAACACTTAGAAACACTATTGTTTTCGCAGTTATTACAGGACCGGCAGGCTTCTTGCTTTCCTTCGTTTTGGCCTGGTTTATCAATGAATTTAAGCCGCTCGCTAGAACAATACTTTCGTTTATGTTCTATGCGCCTTCACTTGTAGGTAACGGTTTATTCATTTGGCAGGTTCTTTTCAGTAGCGATAGTTACGGTTATGCAAACAGCTTGCTTTTAACACTCGGAATTATAACCGGACCGATTCTTTGGTTTAAAGATGCTGACTATGTTTTCACTATTGTTGTTATTATTCAGTTATGGCAGAGTATGGGTATTTCCTTCTTGTCTAACATAGCAGGTCTTCAAAATGTTAACGAAGAATTATATGAGGTTGGCTCTATCGACGGTATCCGTAACCGCTGGCAAGAGCTATGGTATATAACCCTTCCAACAATGAAAAATATGCTGGTATTTAGTGCGGTTATGTCGGTTCAGGGAAGCTTCTCGGCAGGTGCTATTTGTACAACGCTTGCAGGCTACCCCAGTGTTGAATATTCAGTAGATATGCTCGTGCAGTATATGAGCGATGTAGGTACAACAAGATATGAAATGGGTTACGCTTCGGCGATAGCGGTTGTTTTATTCTTGCTTATGGTTATTGCTCGAAATGTATTTGTTGCTGCACTTAACAAGACCGGTAAATAATAGAAAGGAAGAGGTGTAAGAATGGTTAAAGTTGCTAAAAGAAAACAACGCCTGACCTTTAAAGAGGCTGTTGTAAGATTTTTTACAACAAGTAACTCAAAGAATCAGGTAAGAAGATTTACCCGTTCCCGTGTTGGAACCTTCTTCTTTCTTTTGTTTATTTTCTTAATGGGATGCTTCACAGTGCTTCCCTTCGTTTACAGTATTTGTACTTCATTTAAGCCTTTGGATGAGCTTTTGATTTTCCCTCCGAGATTCTTGGTTCATAGACCAACTCTTCAAAACTATCAAATGCTTCCTCAATTGCTTTCTAACTTAAAGGTTCCGATTTCAAGATATATATTCAACAGCGTTTTTGTAAGTGCCGCAGGAACATTTTTAAATGTTGTTGCCGCTTCAATGGCTGCTTTCACACTTTCGAAATCGAAGTTAAAATATAAGCGTATTATATTTACTGTTATCCAATTCTCGTTGCTTTTCAGCGGCTACACACTTTCAATTCCAAGATATATTATTTATTCTTGGATGGGAATAATTGATACATATTGGATATACATTCTACCGCATATTCCTTCCGCTACCAGTGTTTTCCTTATGAAACAGTATATGGATGGTGGTATCCCCGATGCATTAATGGAAGCGGCTGAAATAGATGGTGCAAATTTCTTCCGCAGCTTTTGGCAGGTTGGTTTACCGATTATTAAGCCCGCTTTGATGACAATTTTGTTGTTTGCTTTCCGTGATATGTGGGCAGTAGCAACCTTTGATGGTATTTTCACAGAGGAATTAAAAACCCTCCCAATGATTGTTAATCAGATAGCAGCTGCAGGTATTGCCCGTTCGGGTAGTACGATGGCTGTAACAGTTATATTAATGATTCCGCCTGTTTTGGTTTATTTGTGCACTCAATCGAATGTTATGAAAACCATGAACAGCGCAGGTATTAAAGGTTAGGAGTGATAGAATGAAATTTCAGTTTAAGAAATTAAAAAGAATTTTGTGTTTGGCAATTTCTTTAATGTTACTTTTAACCCTTTGCGTTTCGGCAGAAACATCTGCTAACTATGATGAGGTACCTTTTGAAAACTATACCTATTGGAACGATTTAACTGCTTCCAATTCTAAAAAAGCAGTTTCAATGCAACCGCTCTATCAGGCTTCAAAGGTTATTGAGGCTAAGGATTTATCAACCGAAACGCTTGCGGCACTTAATGATGTTTTTTGTTCTAAAAACGGATATATATATATTCTTGATTCCGATTTACCCGCTATTATCGTGCTTAATAGCGAGTATGAGCTTGTTAATGTTATAAGGGAGCTTAAAGATGCTAACGGAAACTCGGTTTCCTTTAAGGGTTCAACAAGTCTTTTTGTAACTGAGCAAGAAAAAATTTATCTTTGCGGAACAGAAAATGCTTGTGTTTGGATTACCGATACAAATGGAAACATTGAAAACACTCTTTATCTTCCTGATTCGGAAATTATTCCAAAGGATTTTGTTTATGCACCTATGAAGGTTGCGGTTGATACCAGAGGCTATACTTATGTGTTGAGCCGAGGAAGTTATTATGGTGCAATTCTTTATTCGGCAGAAGAGGAGTTTTTAGGCTTTTACGGTGCAAACACAGTTGAAGCAACCTTAGCTCAGGTTGTAACAACCGTTTGGAACAAGCTCTTTATGAACGATATTAAGAAAGCAGCAATGGTTAAGTCGCTTCCTTATCAGTTCACCGACCTTGATGTTGGACTTAATAACTTCATTTATACAACAACCGGTTCAACCACTGATACCGCTACGGGACAAATTAAGGTTTTAAATCCGGCGGGTAAAAATGTTATAAAGAAGAAGGATTACAACTATACCGACGGTGTTGCGGTTAAGGTTGGTAAAAACAGTTGGATAGGTCAAAATATGAGTCAGCTTGCTGCAGATGACCAATTTATCTATGTTCTCGATGTGGGACAGGGCAAAATTTTCCTTTACGATATTGAGAGTAACCTTTTGGGAGTTTTCGGCGGTGGTTTCAGCAGGGGATCACAAAAAGGCTTGTCAAAGGGAGCAACAGCAATCGCAGTTAATGGAGACGATGTTGTGGTTGTTGATAAGGTAAAGGCCTGCTTGACTATTTATAGTATCACAGAATACGGTAAGTTGGTTAAGGAGGCACAGTCTTTAACTCTTGATTCTAAATATTTAGATGCAAGAGAGGGCTGGAACAAGGTTTTAAAGGCTGATAAAAACTCTCAGCTTGCTTATAGAGGTCTTGCAAGAGCCGCCCTTCGTGAAAAGGATTATAAAGAGGCTATGCGCCTTGCAAAAATAGCAGCAGACAGGCCAACCTATTCCGAAGCCTTTGAGACATATAGAAAGAATCTAATTGCAGATAATTTCGCTTGGGCTTTCCCATTAATTCTTGTTATTATTGCAGGAGTTGCCGCCCTTTTCATTATGTTGAAGAAAAAGGGAATTAAGCTTATAAGGGGTCAAAACCTTTCGCATTATTTCTATACCTTAACCCACCCGTTCGATGGATTTGGTCAGGTTATAGAAAAGAAGATGGGCTCAACCTTTATAGGAACTGTTTTAGTGGCTCTTTTATATGTTTCGGATGTGTTAAAGACAACAAGCAGTGGATTTGCTTATTCCTATTTTAACCCTGTAACCTTTAATGCGCTTTATGTATTGGTTAGAACGATAGGTGTTGTTGTTCTTTGGACCTTGGTTAACTGGGCAGTTTCAACATTACTTGGTGGTTTGGGAACGATTAGAAACATTTATATTGTAATAACCTACTCGTTAACACCGCTTATAGTAAGCAATTTTGCTTATTTGTTGTTATCGAATATTGTTTTAAAGGCTGAATCAGGTCTTTTGGGAATAATGGTTGCAGTTTTCTGGATTTACACAATATTCTTATTAATAGCAGGTTCAATTAAGGTTCACGATTATAGCTTTGGAAGATTTATTTTAACTGCGATTTTAACCATTATAGGTATTTTGATAGTAATATTCTTAGTGTTTATTATTTTCTTGCTTATGCAGCAGTTCGTGATTTTCCTCGGCACAGTGGCGAGCGAAATAATATATAGGTAAGGAGGAAAGAAAATGAAAACTAAAATTAAAAATATTCTAATGACTTTTTTAGTAGTTTTGCTTATCTTTTCTCTTTCGGGTTGTGGTGAAACAATAGGATCATACCCCCTATATAAAGAAAAAGAAAGCTATAATGGCGTTTCTCAGGAAATAGTTGCCGAAAACAGCAATTTGGCTCTTAAATGGAACGATAAGGATAAGCAAATAACCTTGGTTGATAAGGTAAATAACTCCGAATGGGGCGCACCTCCGGCTGAATATATAGATGAAAACGGTGAGGAAAAAAGAACTCATCCGCAGGTGCTTTCACCTATATTCGTAACCTATTTTGATAATACGAATTATGCCGAAAAAACAGCTTATGCTTATACAAGCTCAATTAAGAAAAGAACAACATCGGCTAAGAAAATCAAAAACGGAATTTCGGTTACATATGATTTTAAAACCGAATGTTTTTCGGTAACGGTTGATTATACTTTGAAAAAAGATAGTATTAATATCTCAATTGATAAGTCTAAAATTACTGAAACCGATAAAAACAGAATTATGAATATCTGGGTTGCTCCTTATTTTTGCGGTATACCCAATTATAGCGAGGATTCCTATTTATTTGTTCCTTCGGGCTCGGGTGCGCTTGTTTATCCTGATGTTGGCAATGCTTCAATTTTCGAAACAAGTGAATCGGTTTATGGATACGATGCTGCGATAGATGAGGAATATAATTTCAGCAAAATTCAGGCAACGAGACTGCCCGTTTATGGTGCAAAGCTTGCAAACAAGGGCATTTGCGCAATAATTGATAGTCACGAGGAAACAACCGAAATCGTATCAATTTCAAGCAATAAAAATGTCGGATTCACAACCGTTTTTGCACGTGCTTGGGTTAGAGGATATGATATTATTGAGATGCCTGAGCTTTTCGGTAAGGACACTCATACAAAGCTTTTATCTGACCCGATAGAAGAGGGCTGTCTATCTATTAGTTATTATCCCTTTGGAGGAGAAAACTGTTCTTATATTGATATGGCTGAGATTTACAGAGAATATCTTTTCGGCACGGTTGACCGTAAGCTTGAAAAGGGCAAGGCAAATGATGTTGCGCTTAACCTTGAAATTATTGGCGGTTCAACCTTAACTGAGTTCTTTTTAGGTATTCCATATCTTGACCTTTACAAATTAACAACAATAAAAGAGGCTGGCCAAATTGTTGACCAAACCAAAGAGCAGGTAGGAAATAACTTCAATGTTGTTCTTAACGGATTCGGTTCATCAGGTCTTGATATTGGCGTTGTTGCCGGTGGCGGCAAGGTTGATAGTAGTTTTGGCAGCAATAAGCAGGTTAAGGAATTCTTGGCAAAATGCTCCGATAACGGACTTTCGGCATTTATAGATTTTGATGTTGTTCGTTACAACAAGAGCGGTTTTGGCAGTTCACTTTCAAATGATGCGGCTGTTAGAGTTAGTGGAAAAAGAATCACCATTACCCATAAGGATTTAAATTCGGGAATGGTTAATAAGTCAGCAAAGAGCTATCGTTTAACTGCAAGAGATAGTCTTAACGATGTTACTGATAAAATCCTTAAAAATGCCATCAAGTATAAATACACAGGTATTTCGTTAGGAACACTTTCTAATATGTCCTATGCCGATTATGATTCAAGCAAGAATTACGCAAGACTTGGAATGACAAAGCAGGTTCAAGCAATTTTTGAAAAGTATAGCGAGAAGGGCATTAAAATGCTTGGTACAGATGCTAATGCTTATGCCGCTGTGCTTAGTGACTTTATAACAAAGGCTCCTCTTTCAAGCGCTCAGTTTGATAGTTTTGATGAAACAGTTCCATTTTATGAGATTGTTTTCAAGGGTTATATTCCAATGGCATCAAATGCAGTTAACTCGCTTATCAGTGAGGAGGATGCAATTCTCAGAGCGGTTGAAGCAGGTATTGGTGTTACCTTTGCGGTTGCAAACGAGTATGACACTGATATGAAATATTCCTTGCAAAACATTTCCTATGTTTATAACTTTGCCGAGGCAAAGGAAAGCATAAACAACTTAAAGGAAAAGGGAATAGTTGATTATTACGAGCAAATAAAGGGCGCAACTATTGAGAATCATAAAATTATTTCAACCAAGCTTCGTAAAACCGAGTTCAGCAATAATGTTTCGGTATATGTAAACTTCTCAGATGCAGCCGTACAGGTTGATGGTATTGAGATACCGGCCAAGAGCTTTAAAACAGTAAAGGAGGGTGAATAATAATGAAACAAAAGAAATTACGTGGCGTTGAAGAACTAAAACGCAGATATGGTTTGATGTTTGTTTCGCCTTGGATAATCGGTTTGCTTTTATTCTTTTTACTTCCGATAATTCAGTCTATTTATTACTCCTTTTGCACATTAAATCTCACATCCGAAGGCTTGGTAACAAACTTTGTGGGACTTAAAAATTATAATTACATTATAAATGAGCACCCGCTTTACCTTAACAATTTGGTGGAATCACTTTCAACAATTGGTTATTCGTTACCTGCCATCTTGATTATTAGTTTGATTTTAGCAATAATCCTTAACCAAAAATTTGCCGGAAGAACCTTTTTCAGAGGACTTTACTTCCTGCCTGTTATTATTGCAACCGGTGTTGTTATAGATCTTCTTTTTGCAGTAAATACAGGAGATGCCACAAATATTGGTGTGGATGAAGCAGTTTCGGCAAATATGATAGACTTTGAGGAAATCATATTAAAGCTCGAACTTCCAACCCAAATTTCAAAATACCTCTCAGCAATAATGGAGCAGATTTTTGACCTTATTTGGAATTCAGGAATTCAAATAATCCTCTTCATTTCAGGTCTTCAAAGTATTCCCGATTTGCTATATGAGGTTGCAAAGGTTGAAGGCTGCACAAAGTGGGAAGAGTTTTGGTTTATCACATTACCTATGCTTTCAAGAGTTGTTGTTTTAGTTGTTGTGTTCACGGTTGTTGAGCTTTTAACAACAAAAACCAATGTTATGATGGCTTTGGTATTCAAGGTGCTAAGCAACCTCGAATATGATACAGGTGCTGCAATGGCTTGGTTATACTTCGCTATTGTTGGCGCTGCGTTGGGAATCATAATGTTCTTGCTTGACCGTTTATGGGTTCGTAGGTGGAGGTGAGCATAATGGGAAAAATTAATACAATTAGTAAATTGAAGCTTCGTAATAAAGCGTTTTCGTTTGGATTTTTATTATTCCGTTATGCGCTCCTTGTTTCTATCGGATATGTTGTTATTTTCCCAATGATTAGCGCAATAACAACCGCTATTAAGGATGAGCAAGCCTTTTTTGACCTCTCTCTTTATTGGCTGCCTAAATACCTTTCTTTTGATAGTTTTTCGGTGGCGTTAGAGGGACTTGATTACGGTAATGCTTTTTTAAGAACCTTATCACTTAATATGGTGAGCGCATTTATAGAAATTGTAATGTGTGCAATTGTTGCTTACGGTTTTGCCAGATTTGAATTTAAGTTTAAAAAGATTTTTGAAATCTTTTTAATGATAACAATAGTTGTTCCAACTCAGGTTTATATTGTTTCAATGGTGCTTAATTTCAAAAGTATGGATATTGCGGGAATCTTGGGTCTTTTCAATAACCTAACCGGTATTGATTTGAGACCAAGCATCCTCAACACCAACTGGACCTTCTATCTACCTTCGCTTTTTGCAATGGGCTTGCGCTCAGGTATACTTATTTATATTTACATTCAGTTCTTTGTTGGTTTACCGAAGGAGCTTGAAGAAGCCGCTTGGATAGACGGTGCAGGTCCCTTCAGAACCTTTTGGAGAATTGCAATTCCTTCATCAAGCGTTGTTATTATAACTGTTTCAGTGTTCTCTATTATTTGGCATTGGAACGATTACTATCTCAGCGTTATGTATATGAGTAGCAATTATCCATTGGCGGTTAAGCTTAACAATATTGGCGAATTCCTTTCGATTAATAATAGATTTATTGGTGCGGCATCAACCTCAATGGCGAATGCAACCAAAATGGCAGCTTGCTTGCTGTTTATAATACCCATCTTGATATTCTATTTGATCATTCAGAATAAGTTTGTTAAGAGCATTGACCGTGTTGGTATAACCGGTTAAGGCAATTTCGATATTTTTTGTTTTTTGTTGATTGTGGATTTTTATAAGGTAAAAGATAAAAAAATTATCAAATTTTACCAAGAAAAATAGCAAAAATTATTGACAAAAATATTGTGATAGTGTATTATTATACTGTGCAAGTTTCATATAATTTTTTGGGTCGAGGAAATTATTTTTGTAAGGGTGATAACCGCCGAACATAGTTACTCTTTAAATAATTGCTCAAAACAAAAAATTATATCAATGAAACAACAAAATAAAATGTTTATTTTGTTGCATATTTGCAGTTATAAATAAAGATTAGGAGGAAAACCAAACATGAAAAAAACACTAAGACTAACCGCATTTCTCTTAGCTCTTGTTATGATGGTAGCTGCTTTTGCTGCTTGCAAAGGCGGGAAGACCGGCGGCAAAGGCGGCGGAGAAGACTATGAGCCTTCAGGAACTCAGCTCAAATGGGTAGATATGTTCGGCGAAGAATATGTTGCAGCCCGTGCAAAGTATGAGGAGGAGCATCCCCCTTATCAGGTTCCCGAGGAGTTGAAGGGAACAACTGTTAAGTTTGCAACCTGGATTGACCACACAACCACAGAGGCAAAATATCCAATGGCAAACTTTGAAAAGGTAACCGGAATAAAGGTTGAATGGGTTGAAGTTCCGCAGGGTACATATCTCTCAAAAATCGCTTCAATGATAGCAACAGGTGATGCACCTGATGTTTATGTTGAAAACAATGAGTTCTTCCCTAGCACCTTAACCATTTCAAAGCCCTTGAACGAGGTTAAATCTATTGATATGAATGATCCTGTTTGGGATAAGGGTTTTTTTGATTTCACAACCTTTAATGGTAAAACATATCAGTTAAATGCTGCTAAATCAGTTTGGCAGTCAATGAACCTTGCTTTCTATAATAAGCAAGTAATGGAAGAAAACGGAATTAAAACTCCTGCCGATTATATTGAAGAGGGCGAGTGGAATTTTGATAACTTTAAAAAAGTTATGACCGAGTTCACACAGCTTGGTGATAGTTATATTGGCGGACAGTATGATGCTCACATTATGGCAATGAATTTAGGCTCAGCAATGGCTTATATGAAGGATGGCCAAATGGTTACAGGACTTAAAGATCAAAACTTCATAAAGGCTTATGATTTATATTATGAGCTTAATGATGCAAAGCTTATGGGTGGTACACAAGCAGGCCTTATGAAGGGAACAACCGGCTTCATCTTTACTGATACCTACGGACTTAAAAAGACCGGCTATTTCAAAGGAGTAGACGAGGGCGTTCTTGGCTATGCTCCAATTCCAACTGTTGAGGGCATTGACGGTAAGATTTCTGCACACTACAGAGCATACGGTATCGTTTCAGGTGCTAAGAACCCTGAGGGCGCAGGTTACTTCCTTAGATTCTTCTTAGATCCTTATAACTATAATTGGTCTGATATCTTCATTGATGAGGAAGGATTACAGGCTTATCTTGACTATGCAGTTAATCTTGATTTTGAGGATAAGATTTACGACTTCCAGTATGCTATAACCGCTCAGATTGGTTACACTGGTTGGGAAGGCAAGCACGTTTGGGATACAACCCTTCTCAGAACAAATGCTGCTCAGCTTCAATCAAGAGTTGATAGTATTTACGGTGAGGTTTCAAACGGCTGTAAGTATGCTAACGATATAATTGCAGGGCTTAAATAATTCAGTTTAGTTACAGTTTTTCATTAGGCCAAATGGGGCTTTCCTGTTTGGCCTTTACGAACACTTCTAATAAGGAGGAAAGCAAATGTTAAAGAAAAAAACAACATGGCGTAAGCTGCTTTCGCTAATATGTGTTGCAACATTAGTGCTCACAGTTGTTCTTAGCACCGCCTTCACAGGTAACAAGCCGGTAGTGGCAGCGGGTGAAACAGTTTATGATGAAACAGTTATTTTTGAATCAGATTATGAAAATGCAACTATCCGTTCGGACATTTGGTCTACCTGCCAAGCAAGTGCTGATGCGTATCCTGTTGTTGACCCTAAGGATTCAAACAACAAGGTAATCAGATATTCTCAGGTTTCAAGCGCTTTGGGTGTAGTTGTT
>JAZSLI010000015.1:0-7543 GCA_045535295.1 Acutalibacteraceae bacterium
AAGCTCTGATACTAAGCCGTTCCAAATTCTTTTGGTCAGCTCCGTTTTAAGTGCTGCGAGCTGAGCCACAATATTCTTGTAGCAGGGGAGCGGCTTTGTAAATTGATAATACAAATGCACTCCGGTGCCGCTCCAAACAATATAGGACGGGTTAGGAAGGAAGCCCACTTCCATCTGATGAAACAAATTTTGAAGCTTCCCTATATCTGTTATACCATCAAGGTCAATAGCCATAGCATAAATATATCTTGCGTTCTGACTTGACCGGCTCTTACCGGCATAGCTTATAGGGCTGAGAATGATGAAGTTATCACTTTCCAATAGCTCATCTAAGCTCTCTAAGCCATCATGCAGGAAGCAACGCCGTGCCGGTGCTTTCCGCTCCGTGCTGGGCGGCAGCAGCTCCACGGCTATGGCATTATATTTGCCTTGCACTTGCAGCCCTTTCTCTTCAAGCTCACCGGCAGGGAAGATAGCTCTATAAAAATCCCACGGCTCTACTTCGTCAAAATATGTATCAAGATACTCACGAATAAATATTCTATCCTGCTGCATGAGCTAACCCCCTTTCTCTAAGGCTCAGACTGCTCCACGCTGATTATACCAAAAGGGGCACTATATTATCAATAGGTTAAATGAGAAATATTTATCAAAAAACCTATTGATAATAAAAGCCGTATAAGGGAATAGCAGCACGCAGCAGCCCAAAAGGGGAGAATGGCTCTCAGAACGCTCAGAACGCGATTTTAAGCCCCTTTCGCACTCAGACAAGGATTTATACCACCCAACGGCTTAGAACGGCTCTGACGGCTTCCTACGGCTTTAATTTTTGCCTTGTGCCGGTCCGGTGGCGGCTGCATTATCAATTACGCCGTCTATCATCGTCTTTGAAAATATCTTCCAGTAGCTTAAAGGGGGCTTGTCCTAAGGCTCTGCCGAGCATAGCACCCAATTCCACGGAAAAAGATTTCTTGCTTGCCGGTGCCGGTGTGCCGTTCAGAGCGGCGTTAATACTTGCGACAATATCATTTGCCGTTGCTTCTACCATCATTTCAGAGCCTTGCTCCATCGTCATAGCTATGGCTTCCAATAGCTGCCGCTCAATTTCTTTCTTTGCTTCTTCTCTTCTCTTGGCAGCTTCACGCTCTTCAATTTCCCTTAGAAACTTTTTTCTTTGATACTCATAGTTCCATTGTGGGCTTCGTCCGTTCTGCTGCACCCATGCCCAATCAGGCATCATACCTCTATCGTGGTAATAGTCTGCTTCTTCCGGTGTAAATGCCATTTTAATACCTCCATGTATTCTAACTCAGAAAAATAAAACTGCGTGGAGCTGCGTAAGCAGCGGAACGCTGTTTTATTTTGACCTCTGTAATATGTAATGTAATATCTGTATTATTTCTTATAATACCGTAAAATAACGGTGTTATATCACCGTAAAATAACGCCGTTCTAATACTGTAAATGAACGGTATTTCTTTCCGTTATTTGATAGTCAAATAACGAGCTGCCGCAAACGCTTAGAAATTGAACTCTTTTTCTTTTACTTTCAAAATCTCTTCTACCTTTTCTTTTGGCACTTCAATGCTTATCCCTTCTTCTTTTGGTATTTGCGACTTATCAAAGAAAGTATATATTGTTTCTGTTCCTTCTTTCAGAATAAGATACCCTTCCTTTTCAAGCTCTGCAAATGCAGTAGTATAAGCCGTATAACCTAATCCGCTCCATAGCATAAAGTCCGTGCTTGATAGATTGAAGTTATACTTGTCTTGATTTTTTGCAAGATACATATATAGCTTGAAGCCGCCTTTACTCTGTAAGCGGCGTGCAGCTTCATCCAATGCAGCCAAATTATTAGCCGTGTATTTATGTGCCTTATCCGTTGGCTCTTTGGCTACCGTTACTTCTCTTTGGTTCGGCACTTTTAGGGTCTTTCCCATTTTCTCTATTCCTCTCTGAGTGTTTCTTTGCATGGGCAGCAGCTGACAAATACTCTAAATTGGCGGCTGCATTGTTCCGCTTATCAAAGTCTTTATGATGCAGCTGATAGTCTAACTGTGGCGGCATTGGCAGCCATGCAGCAGCCGTCAGCTTATGCACCAACTTGCTAACCCTCTTGCCGTCCTCTACAATATCCACCCTCTGATAGCCGTGCTGATTGCTATACGGCTTCAAGATAATTGCATCATAGTTTTGCAGGCTCTTAATTCTGCCCATATTGGAAATTAGGTAATAACCATCCGTGCCGGTTATCTCTTTCCATTGTTCATTCTCTAAGTCCTCTATACCGTCATGGCAGAAGGGCTTATTATATAAAGCCTTGTATAGCGTTCTTACCGATACTTTTTTATATCCCTTATCTTTTAGTTTAAGCTTATATAAACGCTTACTATCAGGCTTTAATAGCTTACCGGTGGCGGCGTTATAGATAGCCCCATCTTCTCTAAGATAGTAATAATCTTCATAGCCGCTATTTAACTGTATCACTTCTTATAACTCCTATATTCAGTAGTAAGAGCTTGTCAGCTCTTCCATGAATATCTGAAAGTTATAAGTTATTGATTATCCCCCATTGTCCAATTTTTTCAGCTCTTTGGTATCATTCCATCAAATCAGATAGCAGCTCTCTTAGCTTTCTTTCTCTCCGGTCTGATAGCTCATAATAGCCATTCAGCCAATTATAGAAAGCGTGTGGCGTTATCTCTATAACCTCTGCAATCTGCTTATAGCTCCACTCAGGGTTATATACTTTGCAAAGTTTTACTTGCTCTCTTAATTTTTCGCCTTGTCTTATCATCGTATCACTCCCCATTGACTTCTTAATGCAGCACGGCACGCAAAAAGCCCCCCTGCATAGTCTTTCTGTAAGTCTGACTATACAAGAGGGCTTTATATCTATCTAATTTTCCCATATATAACCGGCTACCATGAGCAACGATACCCCCGGTATATTTCGGGAAAAAAAATAATTTTAAGGCTCATTCTGCTTTTGCGAGGGCATTTCTCCCACTAAGAGCGTTTCTAATTCTACATTAACTTCTTCACGCTGCTGCTTCTCTTGCTCTTCCATAAAGAGAAAATAGCCTATCTCTTGCATATTCATAGCGTTTATTCCTTTCCAATAGCATTAACTTCTTAATGCTTACACTAATATTTTACCAAAAATTTTTTAGAATATCAAACTATGGCAGCGTGTGTGTCCGGTGTCCGGAGCGGGTGAGCTGGACTTTATGCAGCCATTAGGCAGCACCGGCACAAATTACTGCAAGCCCTTCTCTTTCAGCAGCTTATCAAGGGTAGGTCTGCTGATTTTAAGAGCTGCCGCAAACTGTGTCTTATTCAGCTCACGGTTTTTGTATTTCTCATAGGCAGCGTTAAAGGCTGCATCATCAATCTGCTTAACCTGACCGCCTTTGAATTTACCTTCTCTCTTGGCAATCTCAATACCTTCCTTTTGGCGTTCCAAAAGGTTCTGCCGCTCAAATTCGTTAATGGCTGCAATCACGGTCAGCATGAGCTTGCCGGTGGCGGTGCTTGTATCAAGGTTTTCTTTGTTGCTAATCAGAGTTACACCCTTGGCGGTCAGCTCTTCAAGGATTTCAAGCAAGTCTTTTGTGCTGCGTGCTAACCGGCTAAAATCATGGATATAAACCGTATCACCTTCACGCACAAAGTCCAGCAGCTCTTGGAGCTTCGGTCTATTGGTGTCCTTGCCGCTGACCTTCTCAATATACCACTTCTCAATATCAAACTTTTTCAGAGCTTCAAGCTGCCGAGCTTCGTTCTGCTCCACGGTGCTAACTCTCACATAAGCTACTCTCATTTTGCTTTCCCCTTCCTCTGAGGGGAGCTTTGCAGCTCCCCTTTATTTTATTATTTAAGCGATGCTGAAACGCTTGGAAGCTACCTGCTTCAAGTAAGCGTTATAAACGGCTTCACCCATATCTTCCTTAAACTTCTTAGTATTGAAGCGGCTTGTCAGAGTGGAAGTCCATCTGATAATGTAATCACCGGCTTCCAAGGTTTCTACCGCTTCGCTATTCATAACGGCTTTGATTTCGTCCTTGTAGGTTTCGGCTTCGGCTTCAAGCTCCTTAATGAAGCTCTCAATAGCCTTAATCTGTTCTACTCTCTTAATAATCATTTCGTTGCTCATGGTCTTTATCTCCTTTATATTATTAGTGGTGTAATGTGTTGCTCTTCCTTACACCCTTATAATACCATAATGTAAAAACAATGTCAAGCACTTTCTTTACATTTTGTAAAATAAATTTATTTCTAACTTTGTTTTTACACTTTTGGAGCGGTTTTCCATGTAAGCTGCAAGTATAGTCTGATTTTACAAGAAAGTAAAAGCCGCTGCTTGTTATGCAGCGGCTTTGTAATGCTTAGAAAATACCATCAAATTCATCAAAGACCGGCTCAGTTCTCTTAGCCTTGGGAGTGAATTTGTTAGCCTTGGGAGTAATACCAAAGTGCTTTACAAACTCAGCTCTTGCACCGGCAAGGTCAAATGTTTCATAGGTTTCACCGGTAACGGCATCCACTCTAACGGTCTTAGCAACTGCCTGACCCTTCTTGTTAATCTTGTGAATGGGAACGCCGTTAGCACCCATGCAGACGGTGGTGACCTTCTTGGTGGCGGTCTTAGTGGAAGCCTTCTTAAACTCTTCCTTAACCCACTTCTTATCTTCGGCAGAGGTAGCAAACTTCTTGATGTATGCTGCCATGAAGCCCTTAGTAATCTGCGTAATCATCATGTTTTCAGTAATGTAAGCATTAGCTTCTTCCTGCTTCATGTCTTTAAGCAGCTCAGCGGCTTCTGCTAATGCAGCTTTTCTCTTATCTTCAAGTTTGCTCATGGTAAAGCCCTTCCTTTTTAATTATTTTTTTGGAATATTCTAATTATACCGCTTTTGTCAAGTAAATGCAATTACTTATATTATGACTTTATTATAAAAGCAGTTAGATAAATTGGAATTGGCTTACTTCTTTTTCTGCTTGTGCTTGATGATTGCTTTTATTACAAAGCAAATCAGCAACACAATAATGGTAAATGCTCCATACACCAAAATGCTTGTGTACCAAGGTGCAGATTGCATAGCATACAGTTCGGGGCGAGTTTTGAAGTTCCAAACAACATAAACTCCATGCCCAATAAATACACCCACAAAAGCACCTATAATGGTGTTTAAGATAGTATTCAATCTTTTCATACAATCACACTCCTTTGTCAAATTCAAGTTTATCTAACCAATTTAGTTATTACAAATAATCCTTTAATTCTATATCTATCTCATTTATTTGCCGCTGCAAGCGTTCTATGGCTTTCTGTAAGCCTTTTTTCCTTACCCTTAATTCATCTTCTCTTGAAAGATAATAGCGGTCTAAGGCATAATCGCAGCTGCCACAATCACAATTAAAGTCCTCTTCCGTTTCCATTCTAAGCTTCTCTGCATCGTCAGCCGCAAAATATCTTTCTGCTTGCTCTTCACACTTAATGCAACGCTCTGGAAGCGGATTTGCTTCTTTCCATTCTAACATTATTCTTCTTCCCCTTCCTCTCCCTGCACCGGCTCAAGGAAGTCAGGGTGCTTTATCTTAAATTCTTCCCATACACGCTGCATAGCAGCTTCCTGCTCCGGTGTGGGTGGCGGCGTTTTCTCTTTCAGAGCTTTCATAATATTGCCGAAGCTGATAATATCTTTGTGATTTTCCAGTATATCAAGCTTATCTGACATTATCATGTAATCAAGTATCATGTGCAGCTGCTCCATGCTATACTTGCGTGCAGCTCTGAGCGTTAATACTCTCTTACCCTCTCCGGTGTCCTTATCATAATAGCAGCTGCCGAAAACAAAAGCAGCTTTTTCCTTTTCGCTCAGACCTTCCATCCATTCCTGCTGCGTGGGAAAATCATCTTTTAATCTTCTCTTCTGCTGCATAGCTTACTCCCTTCCAAAGAGCCTTTGCCAAAAGCCCTTCTTCTTCTCCGGTGTTACCGGTTCTTCGTCACCGGTGCCGGTGGCGGCAGCTATAATAATTTCTTCTTGTTCCTCTTGGCTTGCAGCTGCTTCCAGTAGTCCGGCGGTCTTATCGGCGGCGGCTATGTATTGCTGCCCTCTTGTCAGCTCCATAGCTTCTGCAAGCCGAGCGGAATAATCTTCTATCTGCTTATCCTTCATAGCTATCTGAGCTTCATAGGCTGCTATCTGCTTATCTTTGGCAGCTAATTGCTCTTGGATAGTGGTAAGCATAGCACGCATAAACTCCATACTGTCCGCTTGTGGCGGTGTTTCGGTCTGTGGCGGAACATTTGGCGGTGTTGTGGCGGTGTTATGGGTCTGATTTTGCGGTGTTTCGGTCTGTGGCGGAACATTTGGCGGTGTTTCAGAGCCACCGACACACGCCGAAAAGTCAAAATCAGGCTTTACTTTCGCACTAATGGCAGCGGCGGCAGCATAGCAATAATACCTTGTCTGTCCGTCCTCTCTATCGGCTTCAATGGCAGCAGCATTGATAGCCCTCTGAATTGTGGGCTTTGATACACCGAGTAATTCAGCTAAATCCTTTACTGTAAATTCTCTCATTGTTCTGCTTCTCCATTCTTCATCCAATATCTATAAACGGTTGCTTGGCTTATGCCGGTAGCAGCCACGCACGCCTTAACCGGCTTATGTGGGTTATCACGCTGCCATTGCTGCACAATATCCCTATTGCTCTGATTTTTATTCTTGCTGCCTTTTGGTCTGCCCTCAGGTTTAAGCTCACCGGCTTCTTTCAAAATTGCTTTTGTGTTCCGTGCAATCTTCAAATGAAGCGGCTGCTTTCTATGGTTTCTCTTATTCTTCTCAATGTGAATAGCGGTCAGAGCTGAGATGCTATCAATAGGGAAAGTGATATAGTTATCATTAAACATTTCAAGAGCTGCAAGCACATCTTCTCTTGTAAAGCGGTTTTGCTCTTCAATGGTTAATTTATCAAGCATATCAACTAAGCTATAAGCATCCTCTGATAGCTCATCATAATCAATGCCGCACTTCTTTGCGTATATTGCTAAGACCATAACGCCATAGTATCTGTGACCTACTACAATCTTAGCTTTCAGCTCATTAAGCCACCAATCATAAACGGCTCTATTGGCTTGCCATGTTCCTCTTGGCTGCTTATTTACAATACGCTTATCATACCACTCAGGGTATTTCTGTGCAGCTTCTTGTAATGTCAGGCTTGATTTATAAGCATATTCTTTCATTTTATGCTTATCAGGCACAAACTGATTGAGATATTCAATCTCTACTTTGCCGCCTAACTCATAAGCCCTTGTCCGGTTGCCGCCCTTCGTCACGCCGCCGACTAAGCGGAAGCCTTGGAATAAACTTTCTATTTGCGGCTTCTCTGCAAGCTCTGATACTAAGCCGTTCCAAATTCTTTTGGTCAGCTCCGTTTTAAGTGCTGCGAGCTGAGCCACAATATTCTTGTAGCAGGGGAGCGGCTTTGTAAATTGATAATACAAATGCACTCCGGTGCCGCTCCAAACAAT
>JAZSLI010000001.1:0-4508 GCA_045535295.1 Acutalibacteraceae bacterium
TCGCAATGCAAATATTTCGCTTTCATATTCCTTTATGTTTCTATATTCTCTTGGCATAAAAAATCCCCCTATGGTAGTCGGTTTTATTCTACCATAGGGGACTCTTTTTTTCTATTGTCCGTTTTTACTGGACTTGTTCACGGATTTTTGCTCTTTTGCTTTATTCCTTAATTTCGGGCAGCCCTGCAACGCTTGTTAGCAAAGAAAGAATGCCTGCTAACAGGCAGGTGCTTAAAACCAGTAGCCAATTAACTTCGCTTATAATGGCACTTGTTCCTATCGCAGCGGCAGCAGTTTGAGCCATAGTTTTAAGCGCTCTTATTCCGGCAGCTTTAAGCCAACGCAAAAATTTAGTCTTCATTTTTTCACCCCTTTTTGCATTTTTATATGACCAAATGCACCTACCTTGACTATCGTAAATATTGCATTTGGTTCTGAGAGCGGTTTTAACCGCCGCTTCAAAAATAAAAAAGGCCCCTTTTTGAGATTTAATATCAAAGGGGGCTTTTCGCACCCGATAAATATTTATTTCGCTTTTCATTTTCTTCTCCTTATTTTGAATAAAATTCTTTTAATGCCAAAATTCCACGGTTTTTTAGGCGGTTAACTGGCTTGGCGGCTTATGTTTAAAATGCTTGCTATTTCAAAATCAGAATAGTTATAAATGTATTTATAAACAATAATGAGCTTTTGCTTTTCGGAAAGATTTTCCAAGGCCTCGTTTATTTCTATGTTTGAAAATTCATTTGGCGAAGAGGGCAGCGCATCAAATAGACCTGCCGAAAGCTTTAACTCCTTGGCTTGCTGCTTTGAGAGACTTATGTATTTGTTTCGAAGGCAAACTGCAATGTATCGGCTAAGGGAATCACTTTTATCGGGCTTAAAGGATAAGAGGTTTATGTCATAAAGCAGTTCAATAAGAAAAACGGTTAGCTCTTGGACTGAGTCGTCCTCGAAAAGCTTGCCTGAATAAAAGTAAATGAGTCTTTTAAAATGGTCATAAATTAAAGGGAAAACCGACATTTCCTGATTTTTGAAATCGTTAATTAGTTTTATGAGTAGGTAATTTTGCATATTTTTTCATCCTTTCTACCATACAAAAAGAAAAAAAGCGGGAATTTGTAAACCTTTTTATATGGAATATTTAGGTAATTTAACCCGCAAAGTGCTAAATTTGTCTTATTTTGGAGTAAAAGGTAGAAAAAAAGGAGTAAAAAACAAAAAAAGCGGTTTTTATTTAAAAAATTAGTTAAATATTGACAAATTAAACCAAATAATATATAATAAAAACAAAAAAACAGTCCGCCACAAGACAGACTGTTTGAGATGGGTAGTATCTTTTTATTAACGGAAAGGAAGGTTCTTAAAAACCAATGAGAAAATGAGAATAGCATTATGTGACAGGGATATAAATTTTCTTTATGTAACAAAGCGAATAATTTATAAATATGCGGAACAAATGAAAATAGATATATTGGTAGACTGTTTTGTGTGTGGCGAAGAGTTGTTGAAATCGCAGGAAGAGTATTCCCTTTTATTTTTGGGTTATAAGCTTTCGGGTAAAAATGGACTGGAAATCGCAAAGGAAATAAGAAAAACCAGGAGCGAGGTGTTTATTATTTTTATAAGCGCTTATACCGATTTTGTTTATGAGGCTTTTAAGGTTAATGCATATAGATTTTTGGTTTGGCCGACAAAAGAGGAGGAAATTCTTGATGTTTTGAATGACTACTTTTTTACTCACGCAAGTAATTATCCGTTATGGATTAAGAATAATCAAGACACAGACTGCATAAATTCAGGGGAAATAGTTTATTTAGAGGCCGATAACAAATATTGTTATATTCACACAACTAAGCAAATTCTGCATTGCAAGCGAACAATGGCAAGGGTTTATTCTATATTGCCACAAAATCACTTTTTAAAAATAAATAGAGCCTTTATAGTAAATTTAGATTATATATCTAAATATAGCAATGAATATGTGTATTTTAGGAATGGAGAAAAAGCACCCATTGGCAGAAATTATTTAGGAGGATTTAAGAGTGAATATAAGAGCTATCTAAACCCCAAAATTATCTAATACTTGAAAAAACACTAATTGTGGTGTATAATAATTCTTACAAATTTTATTCTCGGAGGTAGCTTATGTTTGATACCGAAAGAATTTGCCTTGGTTGTATGAACGACAATGGTGGCGAAAAGATTTGTCCGATTTGCGGATATGATTCTAATAACGCCAATCCAAATAACTCCTTGCCAACACGATTTGTTATTAAAAACCGATATATTGTTGGTAGAGCATTTAAGGTTAATGGCCAAGGAATCTTTTATATGGGTTGGGATAATGCGCAGGATGCGGTTGTTACCATTAATGAGTATTTTCCGCTTGGTGCTGCAAATAGAAATCCCGATAAAACGGTTTCAATAGAAAAGGGTGCCGAATTTACCTTCAATGAGGGACTTTTGGAATTTACCGAAATCAATAAAAACATTATTGAGGCCGATTTGCCCGCACTTATGCCTGTTGTCGATGTTTTTGAGGAGAACGGAACGGTATATTCAATAACCAAAACGGTTCAGGGAATAACCCTTGAAAGCTTTCTCGAAAAGAATGGCGGAACTCTTAAATGGGAGCAGGCGAGAGCTCTGTTTTTACCTTTGATTGATACTGTTAAGAGTATGAACGATAGGGGTATTATCCACGGCGGAATTTCGGATAAAACCATAATTGTTGGAAGAGACGGTAAGCTTAGAATAACCGATTATTTTATTAAAAAGTTGAGACAGGCCGATTCAGAATTAGAGGAAGAAATTTATCATGGCTATGCAGCTGTCGAGCAGTATAATTCGGTTGATTTGCATATAGATACTTATACCGATGTTTACGGTATATGCGCTACAATTTTCAGGGTTTTGATAGGAAATGTTCCGCTTGATGCGTTAAAAAGGCTTGAAAACGATTCGATGACTATTCCCGCAAGATTCGCAGAAGAATTGCCAAGACATGTTTTATCGGCCTTGGCTAACGGACTTCAAGTTTTGCCCAAGAATAGAACAAAGGATATCGAAGCCCTTAAAGATGAGTTGGTTTATGGCGAGAGTGCGGTTGTTGTATCAAAGGCGCCTATAACTCAAAAGACTGCGCCAAAGCCGACTTCCAGCAATAAAAAATCTGCAAAATATGCAATTATTTCTGCGGTTTGCACCGTGGTTGTGCTTTTAGGGATAGCTGCGGGATTAATTTTCGGAGTTTTCAGGGATGAAATTTTTCCGCCCGAGCAGACACCGACCAATAACGATAGCTCCTCGATAGACGCACCCGATGTTGATAAAATTGGCGATGTTGACGAGGGCTCAGAGCTTGCACCGAAAACCTACAAGGTTCCTGATTTTAAGGGGAAATATTATTCAAAAATTGAGAGCGAAGAGGATAATAAGGTCTTTGTATTTATAATTAAGGAAAAGGATTTTTCGGATTATCCAAAGGGCACAGTTATTTCACAGTCGGTTACGGCGGGAACAGAGGTTGTTAAGGAAACAAAAATAGAGCTGGTTATAAGCTTGGGTCCAAAAGAGGTTGAAATGCCTAATTTGTTTGGTATGACCGAGGATGAGGCAAAAATGGAGCTCTTAAAGAAAGGTTTCCTTTATACTAATATAAATGTTGAAGAAATGTATGATGAAACCGAGGACGCCAAGGAAGTTATTAAGCAGGAGCCCGAATACAAAAAGAAGGTTAGCACCGATATTGCGGTTACAATTTATATAAATAGCTATACGGATGATTAAAAAAATAAAAGAAATAAATTTTACTTGATTTTATTTCCAATATGTGTTATAATACGAATAGACTGAAAGAAAGGTGAGTGGGGAAACCCGCTCACTTTTGTTTGTATAACGAAAACCACACGCTAAGCGTGTGGTTCCAAAGAGGCTTTTGCCGATGAGTAAAAAAAGAGGCTCCTATGGTATAATGCAAGAGGTCTGCCAACCACAAGCGTTAAAACATAGGAGGTCAATTATGAAAATCGACAAAAGTAGTATAGCACATACAGCGTGGAATTGCAAATACCATATAGTTTTTGCACCAAAGTACAGAAGGCAAGTAATCTATGGAAAGATAAAAGCCGACATAGGACAAATAATAAGAAAATTATGCAAATGCAAAGGTGTAGAAATTATTGAAGCAGAAGCCTATCCCGACCATATACATCTTTTAGTATCAATACCACCAAAGATAAGTGTATCGAGTTTTATGGGATATTTAAAGGGAAAAAAGCAGTTTAATGATTTTCGATAAACACGCAAATCTAAAATATCGATATGGCAACCGAGAATTTTGGTGTAGAGGTAGAGGATATTATGTAGATACCGTAGGAAAGAACAAAAAGGCAATAGCAGAATATATACGTAATCAATTACAAGAAGATTTAGCTTACGAACAATTGAGTATAAAAGAATTGTTTGACCCGTTTACGGGTGTGCCAGTTAAGGCAAGCAAAAAT
>JAZSLI010000041.1:0-13991 GCA_045535295.1 Acutalibacteraceae bacterium
TCGGGCAAGTGTTATTATACTTTTTAAGGGTTTCGAGCAAGGTGGAAGTAAAACCGAAATTTCCCTCCATAAACTCACTTTGCTCTTTTGGTCTATTAACCCCTGCTAAATGAAAAACGAAATCACACTCTTTACAATATGCATCAAGCAAAGAAGCCTCACTATCTATGTCATATTCAAAAACTGTTATATTGGAATCTATTTCAAAAGTCCTATCCTTGCCTTCGGCAATATTGTAAAGCGTGGCACAAAGATTTTTTCCAACGAACCCTTTTGCACCTGTTATGAGTATTTTCATTTTTCTACTCCTTAAAGTTAAAATCAAGACCGACAAAGTTCAAAGCCTGTTGATAATCCGTGACGTCCTGTGATTTTATATTTCGCATATCATTGTAGAATGACTTTGCTCTATTAGTTTTTAAAAAAATGATATTAAAAATCCGGATCATCCATGCCAAAGGCAGTAAAAACGGGAATTTTCTCAAAAATTTATAGCGCAATTTCATTGAATCAATCTTAGGAAAAATCATTTGTAAAAAACGATTGATTTTGGCATTCTTGAATAATTTTGCTCTTTTGGATGCCCTGACGGTTTGCGCTATGGCCTTTTTACTTCGTTGACCGTAAACACCGCTATTAAAAATGACCTCCGTTATAAGTGTTGTCTTTGGGTCGGGCTTCGCATCATCAAACCAAACCAAAATAGTATTAATTACATTAATATAAAAATCATATAAACCTAGTTTCCTAAGTTCATCTTTTATGTATTCCTCATCCAAATTAGAATTAGCTTTTCGGTATACGTATAAATCTATAAGATGTCTTATCCCTATACCACCATCACGATAATGCTTTGAAAAATGAGTGAATAAATATATCATATGGTTCTCATTAGACATTTTAAACCTATGCGGCGCATCCTCACAAGGCAAAGCAAGCTTCCAACCATCACCATAATAAGCATAATAATCCTTATTATAAGATGGAATAAGTCGTTTATGCAGTTCCAAAAAAAGTTCGGGCTTTACCCAAATAAGCTCGTGGTCGCTTTCGGTCTTTTCCTTAAAGCCTAAGTCAAACATAATGGGCTTTATTTTATCGTAATCTGCCATCTTTATAAGTATGTCCGCATCACCCATAACACGCATTTCAAATTTTGGATACAATTTCTTGAGTAGTGTTCCTTTTAGCGGCATATAATCAATGCCGCACTCATCAAATGTAGAACAAACTCGATTTATCTCATACATTTGTCGTTCGCTCACTGCGAGGCTCTTGCACAATCCAATAAATAACTCCTGCATAGCGGGTGCATCTATATCAACGCCACAATTTAACGCTCCGTAGTAAATTAAACTTTGTATTCGATGTTTTTTTCCAATATCCAAAACATCCTCAATATGAAATGTATCTGGCAGTGGCTGCGATTCACCTGAAAGTGCACTTTTAATCAATGCAATAACATATTTTTTTAAGCAATCAGACATTACTTGTTTTCCTTCCATACATCCAACTCATGACGAATATATTCAAGGCTCAAAAGCTTTTCCTTAACCTGTTCAACATTAAGCAACTCAGTATTATTTGAATTGAATTCAGTAAGCGGATTGCGTTCAGTATCGCCATCCTTAAAATATTTATCATAATTAAGGCCTCTATTATCCGCCGGAACTCTATAAAAATCACCCATATCAACAGCATTTTCACATTCCTCATTGGTAAGAAGCGTCTCATACATTTTTTCGCCGTGGCGTATACCAATAACTTTGATTTCTGTTTTAGAATTAAATAATCCCGTCACAGCTTTTGCCAAGATTTCAATTGTGCAAGCAGGTGCTTTTTGAACAAGAATATCACCATTAACACCATTTTCAAAGGCAAATAAAACAAGGTCTACGGCTTCATCAAGACTCATAATAAATCTTGTCATTGAAGGTTCGGTAATAGTAATCGGATTCCCCGCCTTAATTTGTTCAATCCAAAGCGGGATAACGCTGCCTCTTGAACACATAACATTTCCGTAACGAGTGCAACAAATTTTGGTTTTATCGGTTGTTCTCGCCTTTGCAACCGAAACTCTTTCTTCCAAAGCCTTTGAAATACCCATTGCATTAACAGGGTAAGCCGCCTTATCGGTAGAAAGACAAATTACTGATTTAACGCCTGCTTCAATAGCAGCCGTTAGTACATTTTCAGTTCCCAAAACATTGGTTTTAACCGCTTCGATTGGGAAAAACTCGCAAGATGGCACCTGTTTTAATGCTGCTGCATGGAATATGTAATCAACACCGTGCATAGCATTTTTTACCGATGTCAAATCCCTCACATCGCCAATAAAAAACTTGATTTTTTCTGCTGCCTCGGGCATTTTAGCCTGAAATTCATGACGCATATCATCCTGCTTTTTCTCATCCCTTGAAAAAATGCGAATTTCACCGATATCGGTTTTTAAAAATCTGTTAAGTACAGCATTACCAAACGAACCTGTACCGCCTGTGATTAATAATGTTTTATTTTTAAATAGTGACATTACATACATCTCCTTAAACTGTGTTTTTTATTTCAAGAAAGATATTTTTTTAAAATATCTTTCCAAACTTATTTGTTCGGCAATACAGTAAATTAATAGAACTATACTGTTAGCCCAAACCACAACTGTCCAATGTTGAAAGAATTTAGAACCTAAAATAACTATAGCAAACTTAAGAATTGTGCCAATAGCATAACAAATGCTTTGCAACTTCATTTTTGCCATACCGCAAACTATTGTAGAAAGAATTGAACCGTAAATAAATGTAGCACCTAAACAGGCAAAAGAAATAGATATATATGTGTTTACAGTAAGAGTTCCTTTTCCCAACCAAATATCCATTATAAAGGGCATAAACGGTACAAGTACAAACTGGCATACAACCAAACCTAAACCCGATAACTTAATTGTTTTATAAAGTTTTTTTAACCAAATATAATCATTTTCCGCTAATGCCTTGGTTATTACAGACCAAAGAGGTGTCATAGCCAATGAAAGCATTGTACCAAACAAATTACTTATTTTATGGTAAAAAGTATACGCTGTTGTGTATTGCGGACCAAATATATTAGTAATTAAAAACTCGTTTGTATTCATTATAAGCATATACAATATTTGGCAACTAAAGAAAACCGCACCAATGCCCAGTACTTTATTTATATGTTCTTTATCGATATATTTTATATTAGGGCGACACTTTTTCATTCTAGTGCCAAATACAATTATTGCAGCAACAATAATTGGTACTGTTGAAGTAAAAATATATGAAATAGATAATACTAATATCCCGGTCTCAGGTTCATCAAATTTAAAAATTAGCACAAAAATCAATTGCAATACACTTATTATTAGTGAAAGCAAACTGTTAACTGCAGATTTTTGCATTGCATAAAATACAGCACTTACAGAGGTGAGCAAAAACCTTATCATTATAGCTATAAAAACAAATATGACAGACCACTGTAAAGTTTTATATGAAATCAATTCTAAATCAACATTAAATATCCATTGTAAATCTAAAACCGATATAAAAGCAAGGCCAATAATAAATAATACAACAGTTACTACTGCAGACGAGAAAAATCCGGAAGAAATAATCCTTTTGGCATCATCATAATCCTCTTTTACAAGAGCCTTTGTCAAGTTATTTCTAATACCGTTCCCTATTCCAAAGTCAAAATTTAAAAACCAAATCAAAACGGATAACAAAGTATACCATACACCTAGCACCAAATCATTATTAAAATATCGGATAAACGCTGGCGTTGAAAGAAGCGTTATAACGACCGAACCGCCTTTTACAAGAAACGAGAACAAAAAATTCTTTATAACTATTGCATTATTTTCGTTAGAAAAAAGGCGTTTTATAAGACCTTTCATTAGTATTCTCCTATATTTAAGATTTGAGTTTTTCAATCATAGATAATATATCTGTTTTGAATTTAACATCCAACCTATTAACAATTTCTCTACCGTTAATGCTATCATTTAAATTTACATTCAAAATTGCCGCAGCAATATCTTCCGGAGAAGAATTGTCATAATAATACATATTACTTCCTATATCAGAAATTTCTACCGCTGGGATTCTTGTACATACTACTTTTAAACCATTTGTCATATATGATAAAATTTTAGATGGAAAAGATGTGTCATTAAATTCCGCGGAAGGGTCTTGTGTGCTTAAACCGATATGACATTTTTGTAAAAAATTTTTATAGGCATTACCCGAAAGGCAACCATCATATGTAACCGTACAACTACTTTTAGAACTTATCTGCTCTATTTCTTCTAAAAGTCTATTCTTTTTTTCACTATCCCCGAAACCCAAAATATGAATATGATACTTATCATCTAAAAATTCTGCTACCGAAACAGCTATGTATGCGCCTTTTTTTACAGGATCTAAAGTTCCCGCATATACACAATGTATTTTATCATCATCAAATCTTACATCATAATCTTTCTCAGCAGAATATGTTCCATATATCATAACTGAAGGTTTTTTATTAACATTCACTTTTTTATCTAAAAGTTCCGTTGCAAAAATATATCCGTCAGCATTTTTGAAATATCGCAATTCACGTTTTGTGATTTTCTTATTTTTATATGCATCTCCATATATTTCTTCTACTTCTAAAACAAGTTTTATTTTTCGTAGTTTTTTTACTATACCAACAATCCTGTCTAACATCAAAGAATGATATACAATAAGGGTGTCACCGTTCTTTACTTCGTGTAAAAGAGTTAATAACAATCTTAATCTAAACCACAATTCTGATATAATAATACTTAATTTACTTTTGCACTTTATAGTGGAAATCAGCTTCAAAATAATATTCGGATATATTTCTTCCGTTTTTTTAGGAAAAGCTTTTTTTGTACGGGAACCGCAAGCAGAAATGACTGTGGTTTCCACCCCTAATTCACTTAAAACCTTAAAAATATAATCCAATTTATTCACAGCAGCAAGTCCGTATATATGACGTTCTTCCTTTTCAGGTCTGCAATAATGAGCTAAATATTTTACTTTATTCAAAATATCACCTTATATTATTATTTTAGCAATTGTTGATGTACGCTATATCTATATTCACCCATAGTAAAAATATTATTGTAAGGATAATTCCATACTGTAATATTATCATAATAATTACCTTGGTATAAGTAACTGTCTATATTCTTTAGTAACATAACCATAGAAAGGGCAGCGATATAGAAAAACATTGTAGAATACTCAGGAAAATCTTTTTTACCTGCTGCCATTATTGTTGCGCAAATACTCAATTCCATTGTTTTAAAGAAATAACAAATTCGCGAAGATACCGTTGGCATAGAAAAGAAAATACCGTAAAAAATTGTACTAATGCTATATATAAACATAACTGTGTCCAGAAATTTGTTTTCTCCACAAACCGTTTTATATTTATTGTAAAGAATCTGTATAACCACATAAGTCAGTATACGCTCCAACGCTGCAATGTAACTAATTTCTACCGCTTCATTACTGAAAGTTCTATCAAAAATTTCTATTCTCAATCCAAAGAAAGAAAAACAAATACCTGCAACCCATGCAAATAAAACGATAACATACTGATTATCAAGAATAAAATCTTTAAGCCTATCAACCAGTAATAACAATAAAATCCAAGAAGCTGTATGAATAGTAGCACATATACATACTGCTATAATAAACTTTCCTCTTTTGTTTTCAAGATACAAATCCAACATTACACCTAAAAAAATACATACCGCCAAGCCTTGACGCATTCCGGAAGAAATATAAGTAAGATAAAGGGTAGGATAAGCAATAAAAAGTGCCGAAACTTTTAACGGGCAGTGTTTTTGAATAAATGAATTTAAGAATAACATGGTAACTATTCCAATAAATCCAACAAAAAGCTGATAGCTTAATCCCAGTTTCCTAAATAGCACGCAAAGAAATTTCCAACCGATTTCGGAATGTATTGAAGAATCATTTAGTGTATTTAAATTCAATGTATCCGGGAGTTTTTCAAAAATATACTGATAACCAAAATAGTCCGTTCCCTGACCGTATCTGAATACCAACATCAAAAGTAACCCTAAGAAAAAAATTGTATATAAAACATTATTAGCCTTATGGTTAACAACTTCATATATAGTTCCTAACAGAAGCAGAACACCCACTATAATGTACAATGACATAAAAATATCCTTTCCGGAGACAAAAATCACATATTATATAAACATTCGATAACTTTTTTCCAATTGTCTTCCTGTTTTTCAAAAATATCCGCCGTATCTTTTCGTTCTATCTCTCCCAAAACCACCTTTTTCATCAATTCCGCCAACTCGTTAGATTTAAAGGGATTGAAAAAATATGCATTTTCATAACCATTAAGCAGTTCACGAGAAAAATCCGTATCTGCTGCTAAAATAAGTGCTCCAACCTGTCGCGCCTCTGCCAACGGGTATCCAAAAGTCTCAATATATGACGAAAAAATCAATGTTGAATTATGATATTTTTCAATTACCGCCTCATAAGGAATTCTTCCTATACAATTAACAAAAGTGCTTGTAGATTCTTTATTAAGTGTCAAATCAATATTATGTGTGATATTTTGCTCTTCTAAAATTTTGCTGGCAGAAAATACTAAATCATTATTTTTGTATAATACATTGCTAGTTGGATAAAAAAAGTTTTGAATATTTGGCTGACAATCGCTACTCATTCTATCAATTCTTTTAACATTTGGTAGAACCTTCACTATCTTATCTCTACTTATCCCGCACTTTTTACAAACCGCATCTTTCATCCAATCGGTTTGGACTATAACTTTATCGCTCTTTTTAACAGAGTACTTAATTATAGTACCAATAACATACTGTATAAAAGCTAATTTTTTCTCTCTTTTTTTAAAAAAAGAGAATTTTTTAGTGTTTTGAAAAGGCAATGGTTGATGAATATATACTACCTGTGGAACTTTAATGCCAAAGGTAATAATGTTCTGCATATTGAACACGACATCGGGGTTTAATTTATGAATAAACTTTTTGCCCGTAAAAAAATCAAATAAAACTTTTTTGATTGGATTTTTCTTAATTTCAGGTAGAGTTATAACCTTTATATTTTCGGTTTCCTCTACAAATTTATCTCCAAGTAAAAATATCCACTTGTTTTCCTTATCGTTCTCGCAAATGCACGAATAAAAATCTTTAAGCACAGTCATAGCGCCGCCTTTACTTGCAGCAATATCATTAACAACAATTCTCATAACCTTGCCCTCGCCTCTTTTGATTTAAACCGTAACTTCTTCTTTCGTTATAACGTCACCAATATATTCGCAAATTATTTTATAAGCATGTTCACTTGTATAGTTTTCATTTAAATATTCAAATCCCTTTTGGCCCATAGACTTTAAATCTTCACCTAAAATATAATCAACCAATTCGGTGAATTTGCCCACATCATTACTCTCGCACCACCAGCCGAAGCCACCCTTGGTTATTACCTTGCCAATATCGGTGTTCGGGTCGGTGCAGGCAAGCACAGGCATTTTGCTTTGCATATAAGAAAGTAATCGGGACGGGAAATTTGGTATCGTGAATCTATGGTCAAGGAAAATAAGACCAATATCAAAAGCCATAACAAAATCCTCATATTCGGCCTTTGGCAATCTGCTTAACAACAAAACATTTTTAGGGTTATTCTCCTCAACATAGGCCTTTAACTTTTTATATTCCGTTCCGCCGCCGCAAATAACGAAAAATCTATCTTCCTTATTCACGTTTGCTTTTAGGCAGTCAATAATAAAGGGAATCCCTTGCGGACGCCCCAAATTACCTCCGTAGATAAATGTGGTTGCGGTCTTAGGAATATTATATTTTTCGTAAATCTCGATTTTTTTCTCGTCATCTATCGTGTTATCGCAAACCTCAATACTATTAGGATTTACATGCACTTTTTCGGGCGCAATTTTTGGATTATGCTTTAATATGTAATCCACATTTGCCTGACTCATACATCCGATATAATCTGAAATTCGATAAAGCTTTTCTTCTTTTTTACGGAACATTTTATAGATTATCGATTTTGGACCCGTCTTGGTCATCATACCGATATCAACTGCATTTTGCGGGAATATGTCTTTAAGCAAAAGATATGTTTTAGCATTATCACGCTTTTTAATAAATTTCACTGTGGAATAAAATGTAATAGGAGGTGTAGAATATAAAATTATATCGAACTTAACATCTGAAAAGAATTTGGCTATTGCATTTTTAAACTGATACTCTAAAAGAATTGTAGAAATACCTTTTCTGACTATATTTGTCTTTGTGGTTTTTCCAATGCTAACTCTTAAAATCTCTGCACCGTCTTGGCATTCGACATAAGATTTAGAATGAGAATTTTGATTAGCACAGGCAATATAGACCTTGTGATTGTTTTTAAAAAATTCTCGCATTAAATCCGAATATATGCCTTGATCGTTCAAATTACCAAAGCTACCTATAGTAATAAACAGAATATTCATTTAATCCTCCGCATAAAACTTTTTATTATGCTCTGTATTTCGGGAAGAAGTTGCTTTCAACTTTCCCTCTTAAATTTAATAATTCTTGATATTTTTCTTCAAGAAACACTTTTTTTCCAATTGCAAAACGGGTAAGTTCATCTTTTCTATAAAATGATTTTTTGAATTTAAATAGATTATCCTCACCCGAGCCTACCCCGCCACCCAAATGGAATGTTTTATAACCGTTTTCACATCCCCAGAGTGCCGCTTTATATAACAATAGGTTGCTTGGCGCAAAAGTCCGATATTCGAAAAGTGAACCTGATAAATGATAATTGAGCTTTCCGTTGGCATAAATCATTATTGAAGCTGCAATTATTTCGCCGTCCTTCTCAGCATAAAAAATCTGAGTGTTATTTGCTAAATCCTCACGAATGCTATCATAAAATTCCTTGCTAAAAAAATAATAACTATCCGCATTATCGTGTTCCATTGTTTTATTATAAATCTCGGTAAATTTCTCATATAATTCGGGGAAATTTCCAGTTTTTATCTCAACACCTGATTTTTCGGCTTTTCGGATAACATTTCGGTTTTTACTTGTTATGTTCTCCCATATAATCTCGGATGTTGAAATATCCAAAGTAACTGTATTTCCGAGTGGGATAACCTCATAAAAAGACTTTGAATCGCCAAAATTATCAATAACAGGATGAAATCTGACAAATTCGCTTACAATATTATTTTTTATACACCAGTTTTCATATTCTAAAAATAATTTTTCTTTATTTTCTTTTTGGCCTTCAATCAACCAACCGCCATATCCATACGGAGTAGCAAAATCAAAATAGGTATTTTCGGGTATTAAACCTTTAAAATATGGACATTTAGCAACATCGCGTTTCATCACGATATTTATGCCGCGCACATTATCACATTCGCAATAGAATAATAACGGTTCCCCATCACCATTTATTTGAAAAGCGGATACGTAACCGCTCAAATGGTAGACATCGTAATTCTTAAAAGAACAAATAACCTTATCCCATTCTCGATTATTTTTAAGTGAATACACTTTAATCATCGAATTACCTCGATTTTATATAATTGTTTATATTACTGCAAATATATTCCATATCTAAGTCAGAATATCTTTGGTCACAAAGAATACTGATTTCTTGTTCATAAACCGTTTTGGTATTCGAGTTCAAGTTGTGAAACTCAGATACAGGCCAGTGTATAGGACAGTAAATCTTTTTTTCTATGAGATATTTGCGAAGCTCATCACGTTTACCGGAAGGCACCAATAATGGCACGAATAGAGGACAGTCGCCTTCTTTAATTTCTGAAAAAACCGAAAGTGAAGAAAACTCTCTTAAAATTATACTTGCATTTTCTCTGCGTTTTTTTCTTATAAATTCAATATCTAACGAATTTGCTTTTAAAATATCTTCATTATCTGCCTTGCCACAGGAATACTCTTCTAAAATATTTTCCGCAACAGCAAACTTTGACAAATATTCCTTTGAATCACTATTTCCTAAAATATATGCTTTCTTTTCATTCATAGCAATTTTTCGCATTGCTATAAACTCAGCATCTGTAACTGAAACCCGATTACATAACGAATATTTATTTGAAAAAGCAAAGCCACCCGTGTAAAAACCCGCCCATTTCCTAAGGCTTCCAAAGGTGTAATCTGCTTCTTCAAATTCTCCACAGAAAACGCTATGAGTAACATCGTTAATGACTATTCCGTTAAAATCAATATTGAAATCTCTTTTAAAACCAAAGTAATCCATCAACAAAATAGCATCACAACAAGTAATGGTTGAAAAATCTCTTTTAGGTTCTCCATTTTCGAAATACACAGAATAAAATTCAGTTTCAACACCCTCATCTAAAAAAGGTGTTATTATTGAATCACAGCACCAGGAAGGTAAAGCCACTTTTTTAAAATCAATTCTTTGCTTTATATCCTTAATTATTGCTCTTAAGGCACATCTGCCCGAAAGATACCAAACCGTATTATTCGGAAAAATTGATTTTGTATTATCCAAAACCGGTACATCCCAAAATTCACTACCTATTTCTTCATGTGTTAAAAACATTTTACACCTTATTCATCAAATAATCTATTGGTGTTAAATTTATTAAACAACATACTATTTCCGTTTATATCTTCAACACAAATATTTTCTTCTATATAATTAATATGTCTTGACAATTCTTCTAAATCGGCCGCTTCAATTCTTATCGAAATAGCCTTTTGCTGGGTAGTTCCATCCTCAATAATAGTTTTACCCTCATGTATTTCGCAATAAATATCCTTTACGTACGGATAGCTCTTTATCTTTTCAAGATCTATTTTTCCTACAGTACCCGCATGGCAATACTCTACCAATGTACAAAGATAACAACCAAAATCAGGATTATCCTTAGAGTTATCATCTCCCATACTTCCTGTGATTGAATATGATATTAACATCTTCATATAACTGATATTGTTATATTTTTCAATATCCTTATAATCATTATTTCCGTTAACACGATAGCCCATTTCAAATACTCGTATTCCGTCTTCGGCGGCAAGAAGTTGAAAAAACGCAACTCCATTATCAGCCTTAATACCCTTTAAAAAGTTTTTAACTCTTGGGTCTATCGTTTTGAGGTACTCGCTATAAAACTTCGAAGGATTAACAACTAAATTACAAAGTGCCGAAGTTTTCCCTTCCAACTCTATTAAATATTTTTCGTTCAAACAGGATAAGGTGGCTTTACCATCAACTAATGTGTATATTGCCATCAATTCCCTTCCTTTCAAATACTCTTCAATAATAATAGTATTTGAAAAAGAAAATTGCAATGCATACTCAATGGCTTTATCTAAATCGGCACGATTATAACAAATCGAAATGCCTTTTCTTCCACCATAATCAGTAGGCTTAATTATAACAGGATATTTAATTTTTTCCTTTTCTTCCTCGCTCGGTGGTTCACCATAACAATAATCTCTTGGTATAGGAATTTCATATTTTTTGCAATAATCTTTAAAAGTACGTTTATTTCTTGTTAAATCAACTTGTTCAGGTGTAGCATAAAAAGGTAAACCTAAAAATTGAGATATTTTAGCTGCAGCTAAAACACGAGGTTCACTATAACCAGCCATTATACCGTTTATGCCATTTTCCCTACACTTTTGAGCCAACAACTCAATATCAGAATAATCTATATCCCACGCTTCATCTGCTATTTGCTTAGCTTGTGTGGTTTTAGGATCTGTATTTCTATCAACTACAACACAATAAACACCCATTTGGTGAGCAGCATTAATAATATTAATATTTTCTACACCAGTTCCACCTATAATCAATAATTTCTTATCTTTTAAATTTTCAAACAAAACAATACCACCTTTTTATTTAAATAGATACCTCTTCTTTTTGTTTTTCGGCTCTCAAAATATGTAAACTAACTGGTCGTTGTTCTCCTTGGTTAATTCCCTCTTTTTTAAATACCTTCAATACCGTATCCAAAATAATTTTGGCATCACCAATAAAGGTTATGGAATTAATATACTTAATATCATATTCGAATTTGCTTTCCCAACTAATTGCGTTTCTGCCGTTTACCTGTGCCAAACCCGTAAGTCCAGGTCTTACACTATGCCTTTTTCGCTCTTCTTCTGTATAATATGGCAAATAAACAACCGCTAACGGTCTCGGTCCTACGATCGACATATCCCCAATTAAAATATTTATTAGTTCAGGTAATTCATCAATAGATGTGGAACGCAAAAATTTTCCATATGTAGTAAGACGTTTTTCATCAGGTAAAGGCTTTCCTTCTTTATCCGTTTCGCAGGTCATCGTGCGGAACTTAATTAATTTAAAAATTTTTTCATTTTTACCGGGTCTTTCTTGAACAAAGAAAGGATTGCCTTTCATAACGATAGCGCCTATAACCGTGAAAATAATCATAAACGGTGAAAGTATTGTGAGAGCAATCAGCGCGAGAAGGAAATCAAGCAGTCGCTTTATATATTTTGCATACATACTATGTACCCCTTAAAACATATTTTTAATTATTTCAATTACTCTTGTCTGTTCTTCCTCGGTCATTTTAATATCACTTGGAAGACATAGGCCTTTAGCAAAGATTTCCTCATCAACTGCCTTGTCACCCGCAGATATAAAATCATAAGCCTCAAAAACAGGTTGCATATGCATTGGTTTCCAAATGGGGCGAGCCTCAATATTTTCACTTGCCAGCTTATCCATAATGTCATAAGGCTCAACCTCGCAATCATCATCTATAAGCATACAGGAAAGCCAAAAATTAGGTTCACTGCATTCAAGATAAGGGTTCATTGTAATGGGTAAATCGGTAAAAGCCTCTTTATAACGCTCATAAATTGCTTTTTTTAGTTCCCTGTGTTCGTCAAGGTGGATAAGCTGACCTCTGCCGATTCCTGCTACAATATTACTCATACGATAGTTATAACCTATTTCACTATGCTGATAATGGGGAGCGGGGTCTCTTGACTGAGTTGCCCAAAAGCGAGCCTTTTTAATTGCTTCCTCATCATCACTAAGAAGCATGCCGCCACCCGATGAGGTAATAATCTTATTTCCATTAAAGCTAACTGCATTATATTTGCCGAATGTGCCCGTCTGGATGCCCTTATATGTAGCCGAAAGACTTTCTGCCGCATCTTCAATAAGTACTGCACCGTGTTTATCACAAATTTCTCTTATTTCATCTAACTTTGCAGGTGTGCCATAAAGGTTTACAACTATAACGCATTTGCATTCCGGATATTTTTCAAACGCTATTTTAAGTGCCGCAGGGTCCATATTCCAGGTTTCTTCTTCGCTATCAATAAATACTTGTTTTCCTTTTTCATAAGAAACAGGATTAACAGTTGCCGAAAAGGTAAGGTCAGAACAAAAAACAATATCACCTGGCTTTACTCCCGCTAACTTGACCGCAAGGTGCAAGGCAGCTGTTCCTGCGCTCAAAGCAGCACCATATTTAACACCAACATAATCCGACAATTCCTTTTCAAATTCATCAACATTTTTACCGAGTGGTGCCACCCAGTTAGTATCAAATGCTTCCTTAACAAACATTTGCTCTTCCCCGTGCATAGTAGGACTGGATAAATAAATTCTTCCATTAGACATAAACAAAGTCTCCCTAGCCAAAGTATTTAAACCCGAACCAGCCTTAAAGGGCGGTTTTTAGATGTCTTTTAGTTCATTCGCACACATAGGCGTTAGCCTTATGTGCTTGTCTTCGCCAAAATCCAAACAAAAAACCACACCTTTAAGGTCGCAGAATTTTGTAAATAAAGGATTTTTTGATGTGCGAGGCACAAAACACATTAAATCCTAACCAATGATAACTATAAAATTATATCATTTTGTACACAATAAGTCAATAAATAATATATATTATAT
>JAZSLI010000035.1:0-45439 GCA_045535295.1 Acutalibacteraceae bacterium
AACTTTCTGTTCACAACAGAAAATACAATAATTTTCCTATGCGTCCACTTAATTGGAAATCTCCTGCCGATTATTTAAAGGCTTTTCTTATTAACGGTGAAGTTTTTTAATTTTGTAACACATCATTGACAAACCTACATATTTTATAAAAAAAGAAAAGACAGCAAGATTTGCTGTCTAAAAAATTATTTTGCTAACGGATGAAATTTTGAATAAGCGGCAGTATATTTGCTCTTCATAAGCTGGGCATAAATTTGAGTTGAAGAAATATCACTATGACCAAGCATTTCTTTGATATCGCTTAGCTTGGCACCGTTTTCAAGTAAATGCGCTGCAAAGGAATGGCGTAAGGTATGTGGAGTTATATCCTTTTTTATACCCGCAACATCGGCATAATGTTTAATAATTTTCCAAAAGCCTTGGCGAGATAAATGCTCACCCGACATATTGGTAAACAAGCGGTCTTCTTCTTCGTTTATAACTATAACCGGTCTAACATTAACAAGGTAATCTGCAATGCTCTTAACAGCAGCAGGATAAATCGGAATGATTCGCTCTTTTCCCTTTTCGTTATGCAAATGCAAAATGCCGATTTGCAAATTAACTTCGCTTATTTTAAGATTTATAAGCTCAGAAACCTTAATGCCGGTTGCATAAAGAAGTTCGAGCATTGCCTTATCTCTAACACCCTTGTAATCGGTTACATCTGGTTGAGATAAAAGTAAAACAATTTCGGCAGAATCAAGAACATCGGGAAGCTTTTTATCGCACTTATAAATTTTGATTTTATCAATAGGATTTGATTTAGAAATACCCTTTGATAAAAGAAAACGGTAATAACAACGCAAAGAAGCAATAATTCTATTTTTTGTTGCAACAGACTTTCCGTGGGTTGAAAGATAATCGGAATATGTGTTAATGAAATCGGTATCAAGTAATGCCATATCATTAACATTAAAAGAAGCACAGTATGTGGAAAATTGAGATAAGTCACGAATATAAGATTCAACCGTATTAAAAGAAGACTTTTTTTCTTCTAACAAATAAGTTTTGAAAAGCGAAATATAATCCTTCATAACTGCACCTCCTTAAAAATTAAAATAAATTAAAGCTATTTAAAAAGTTAATCGAAAGCAAAGCATCGATTAAAGCGGAAATTAATATTAAAACCGAAAAAACCAAATGGTTATAACAACAAATTTTAAAATCGTTATATAAGCTATATGGCATAGTTTTAGAAAATGTAAGGTTTATAGTTTTAACCGAAAACCCTATTGCCGACACAGAGCAAAGCAATAATGCAATAATGCAAAATAACTCAGAAGGCAGCATTATAACCGAATGAAACGCTATACCTTTTAACGAATAGTTTGAATATAGAAAAGCCGAAACATTTCCGCAGAAAAATCCGAAAGCAGCAAGTATCAATGGAACATTTATAACCCCAAAAACCGATGTGCCTAAAATTAAAATCAATACCATCCAACAAAGTGAGGTTAAAAATGATGAAATAAAAATTTTAAAAAAAGAACTGTTTAGGCGTATTGCAACATAATGAGAAAGATAAGAAGCTATCCATTCATTATTACTGTCACCCTTGAACCTTAAAACGCCAAGCAAAACAAAAGATAAAAAAATTAAAACTAAAATAATAATTTCTTTATTCTTGAATATAGCTTTGAATAACTTATTAAACCATCTTAAATTAATAACTCTACCCATTTGCACAGTATCACAACCTTTTTATAAATACTATGCAAATTAAGGACAAGATATAACCAAAGATTTTTGGCATATATTGTGACGCAAATCGCTTGCTAACACTAAATATAGGAAATACGGTAATTTTATGTAAACCTATCAAAAAGACGAAAAAAATCAGCCGCCCAAAAAAATGGACGCCAGAATTTAATAAACCAAGGGAAAATGAACTGTTACAACTAATATACTATATTTTCTTGCACTTGTCAACCATCATTTTTAAAAATTAAAAAATTATGTTAACTTATTATGTCAACCACACAACATATGCTTATATTATTAAATTAAAGCCCAATTTATTGTAAAATTTCCTCTTTTATTTTTAAAACTTTTATGATATAATAACCTTAAACCGACGACGTACCACCGTCGAAATGCCTTTGGGTTTATGTTATAATATTTAAAAAGTTAAAATATTGGAGATGTTAAATTATGAGCAAAACTATACTAATCACTGGCTCTTCAAAAGGAATTGGTGCAGCTACCGCAATTTTATTTGCACAAAAGGGTTATAATGTTGTTATTAATTACAACGATTCTTATGAATCCGCTTCCCTACTTTGTCGTTCATTAGTTTCAAACGGATATTCTGTTATGACACATAAAGCAAATGTTGCTAACAGACTTGAAGTTGAATTAATGGTTAAGGAAACCCTTTATAAATTTGGAAGCCTTGATATTTTGGTTAACAATGCAGGAGTAACACACCAAGCCCTTGTTTCCGAAACCGATGAGGTTGATTTTGATAGAATAATGGATATTAACCTAAAAGGAACCTTTAACTGCTGTAAAGCTGTTATTCCCTCAATGGTTAGCCAAAAAAGCGGTAAAATTATTAATATTTCATCAATGTGGGGTCAGGTTGGCGCCTCTTGTGAGGTCGCTTATTCTGCTTCGAAAGCGGGTATTATCGGTTTAACTAAGGCTCTTGCTAAGGAATTGGCTCCCAGCGGCATAACAGTTAACGCCATCGCACCGGGATTAATAGAAACCGGAATGAACTCCAACCTTACTATTGAAGAATTAACCGATTTTGTTTCCACTATTCCTCTCGAACGAATGGGCAGTGCCGATGAAATTGCGGCAGCAATTGAATTCTTAGCATCTGAAAATGCTGACTATATTACTGGTCAAGTTTTAGGTATAAACGGCGGATATGTAATTTAATTATTAATATCTAAATTAGCAAAGCCCCAAGTGATTTTCACTTGGGGCTTTGCCTTTAATATTTTCGGAAGAATGATAATAAATTTTATGAAATGGTAAACGAATCTACAAGAACTTTATTTGAACCATCATTAGTTTTAGTAGAATAAGTTGAAACGGTGATATGAGAACCATTAACAGTAATTTCAGTCCATCCATTGTCATATCCCGAATTAGTAACTGCATATTTTTCAGCATTGAGTGTGTAATCATCGTTTTCACGATTAAAAATGTATGTCGTATCCTGATTTCCTGCTGGAAGTGCTGTCATATAAACAACACCTGTATCGGCAAGAACAGGAGCGCCATTTTCGTCAACGCCTAATGTATGAGTTCTTGAATAAATGTGGTCATGACCTTGCATTACCAAATCAACACCATTTTCTTACAAAATATTTCAAAATTTCTGTAACGGGAATTATTAATAACGAAAGAGCAAAAGATATAATGAATTTGCCAAAATCTAAAACTGTTAAACCGAAAACAAAACCTGCTGGCGTGAAAATAAGAAATAGAATTATAAATATAGAAATAAAAACCGAATAGTTCATAAATTTATTTGAGAAAATATTTTTGCCAAATAAGGAACCCATAAATCGGTTGTTAATTGAATGGAAAATTTGTGAGAGTGCAAGAGCTGTAAATGACATCGTTGCAGCAATTGAAGGCCCATAAGACTTTCCAATAAGATAAACGATTAATGTTATCACCGTCATGGTTAAGCCTTGAATAAGCAAAGCAACAATAGATTTTAAATCAAATAGCTTATGTGGATTATAAATGCGTTTTTGGGTCATTATTTCATTTTCCGAGGGCTCCATACTCAGCGAAATTGCAGGAGCACTATCGGTCAGTAAATTAATCCATAAAAGGCCAGAAGCACTGACGGGGAATGTTCTAAATAACAGTAAACCTAAAAAGGAAGACAAAATTTCAGCAAGATTACAACTAAAAAGATAATAAATACATTTCTTTAAATTGCCAAAAAGTCCCCTACTCTCTTTAATTGCATAAACAATAGATGAGAAGCGATTATTTGAGAATATAATATCAGCGTTTCCTTTGGCAAGATCGGCACCGAATTTTCCAATAGAACAACCAACATCGGCAAGCGAGAGAGCCTCAGCATCCTCAACGCTATCACCCGTCACCGCAACTATTAAATTATGGCTTTTAAATGCCTTAACAATTCTTTGCTTTGCCTGGGGTGAAACTCGGGCAAAAACGGTATATTTTTCAATATTTAGAGCTAATTCCTCATCACTCATCGCATCAAGCTCGGCACCAGAGATAGCAAATGTGTCATTCTTTAAAATGCCTATTCTTCTCGCAATAGCCCTTGCGGTAAGCAAATTATCGCCCGTTATCATTATAGTCTTTATTCCGGCTTTTTGACAGGCGGCAATATCTTCAACAACACCTTCACGTATATCGTCCTGAATGCCGATTAAACCAACGAAGGTTAAATCTTTTTCAATTAATTCGCTAGTGGGATTTGCAGGAATTGTATCCAACTGTTTAATTGCAATGCAAACATTTCTTAATTCTTCGTTTGCAAAAGAATCATTTATCTCTAAAATAGCGTTATTATCACAGTTAACACAGTTAGGGACAACAATTTCAGGAGCACCCTTAACTATTGCTATTGGTTGCTCGTTAATCATTGTGATAACCGTCATCGTTTTACGAATTGAATCAAAGGGAATGGTTGCTAAATGCGGAAACAATGCATCAATATCTTGCCCAGAGGCAGAACAGTAAGCGAGACAAGCTTTTTCAATAGCAAGCTCGGTTGAATCTTCATTTAAAGTTGAGCAAGCAGTTGCGAGACGAATAATAAGAGATGCGGTATCGTCAACTACTTCGTGCTTGGTATCAATAATCTTTTTGCCATCAAAAATCTTTGAAACCGACATTTTATTATGAGTAAAAACGCCCGTTTTATCACAACAAATAACATCAATCTTGCCAAGTAACTCAGCAGCCTTTGGGTGCTTAAAAATAATTTTCTCTTTTAAAATCCTATTGATACCTATTGCAATAACAACCGTTGTTAATGCAGGCAAGCATTCAGGTATAGCTGCAACCGCAAGAGCAACCGATTCAAGTAAAATTGAAGCGGTCATTAAAGCAAAATCTCTTGAATGGAAATTTTGAATTAGAGATATTATAAAGACTACTGCGCAAATTGCTAAAACAACAATATTAGAAATTCTTGAAATATAATCAAGCTTTTCTTCCAAAGGTAGCTTCTTATCACCTGTTTGCTCTAAAATTGCCTCGGCTTTACCAATTTCGGTACTAAATCCGGTAGAAACAATTATTGCCTTTGCGCTTCCGTGAACAACACTACAACCCGAAAAAATCATATTAGTACGCTGTTCGATAGGAGTGATTTCATCGAGAATAGCATCGGCGTTCTTTTCAACCGGCACATAAGCACCCGTTAATGATACTTCGTTGCATCTAAATTCATTGGCTTCAATAATTCTTGCATCGGCGGGTATATAATCACCCTCCTCTAACAAAATTATATCACCGGGCACCAAGGTATTAATGCTAACCGATTTTATAATACCATCTCTTATAACTTTTGCATTAGGGTTCGAATAATGATGGATATCATCAAGCGTTAAATCGCATTTATTAATATAATAAGCCGAAATTAATGCGTTTGCAAGAACTATTGCAATTATTAAAAGTGCAGAAAAATCGCCTTTTCCGCTAATAACAGTTAATATAACAGAAACAATGGCTATTATAATTAAGGCAATTACTGTTTTACTTTTTAACTGTGAGAAAAATCTTTGCTTAAAGGTAGGTTTTGAAAGCCTTGTTGTAACATTTTGACCGTGTTTCAAAAGCTTTTCTTCTACGAAGCCATTCGGCAAACCCGACTTATCATCAACCTCAAAATGTTTTATAACTTCACTTGCGGAAGAACTATGCCAAATCATATTTAAAACTCCTTATCAGAGATATTAAGATAGTAATCCTTCATTGCCTTCGCATCCTCGGCCTGTGTTCCTGCCGATTCGCAAATGAAAATGGGACTACAACCATATTTATAAGTCAATTCCAAAACAGGTTCAAAATCTGGACCAAAAACTGCATCCTCAAAGGTTAAGTGTTTCTTTTCCCCGCCTGTTGTATATTCAATTTTAGAAAAATGAGAATGAAAGGTTTTAAGCCTATCTGTACCTAATGCATTTTTAATCTTTAAAAAAACATTTTCATAATCCGAAATTGTTTTGAATGCGCCTAAATCACGAGCATTTAAATGCCCAAAATCAATACAAGGAATTAGTCTCTCATCAATTTTGCAAAGCTCTAAAACCTCATCTAAGGTTCCTAATTGATTAACCTTGCCCATTGTTTCTGGACAAATGTGAATATTTGAAAGTCCTTCTAAATCAAGAGCTTTGAGTGACAGCTTCATTGTATCAATAGCCAACTCCAATGCGGCATCACGACTAATTTTTCCACAAGAGCCGGTATGCACAACTATTCTATTGCCACCCATAAAATTACAGGCTTTTGCCGAGGCTAAAATATAATTAATGGAATTGAGCCGTTTTTCCTCCTCAATAGAGGACATTGAGATATAATAGGGGGCGTGAAGTGAAAGAGAAATACCCGCTTCTTTGGCTTTTTTGCCTAACAAAATAGATTTTTCTTCACCTATATTTACTCCTCTACCACACTGATATTCAAAACAGTCAAGCCCCATTTTAGTTAAATATTCGGGCACTTGAAGACTACTTTTATAACCCATTTGTGTAAAGCTTTCACTTGTCCCAGCGGGACCGAATAATGCTGACATAAGTTACTCCTCGGTGTTTTTAATTTTATATATCTTATAAACAACACGCTCAATTTTACGCTTAAAACGAAAACCCGGTGTTGTTTCAAGCTTGATCGGTGTTAATAGAATAGTTTTAATGCCAACTGCATTTCCGCCCAAAACATCGGTAAAAATTTGGTCACCAACTATGGCAGTTGTTTTTCTTTTAAGCGAATACTTTTTCATAACCCTTAAAAAACCGAATGGCAAGGGTTTTAGGCCAAGACTAACATAACTAAGATTAATTTTATTTGCAAAAGGCTTAACTCTTTTCTCTTTTGAATTAGATAAAATGCTTAAAAATATCCCGTTTTCTTTCATATAAGAAAGCCATTCGGGAAGCCCATCTGTTAAAACTTGTCCGTGATGGGTTGAAAGAGTGTTATCAACATCAAGAATCAAAGCAGTTATTCCGTATTTTTTGAGTATCTCAACTGTTATATCCGTAATCTTATCTAATTTTATATTAGGTTTAAGTAACATAATTTTCACCAAGCAAAAATAAAAAGCGGTTATAAAACCGCTTTTTAAAATTTTTATTAGCGGAACTTTCTTTTACGAGCAGCTTCCGACTTCTTTTTACGCTTTACAGAGGGTTTTTCATAGTGTTCTCTCTTGCGAACTTCTTGAATAACACCATCTTTTGCAGTTTGTCTCTTAAAACGACGTAAAGCATTATCAAGTGATTCATTTTCTTTAATTCTAACCTGACTCATTTATAATTCCCTCCCTTTTGCAAAATAGCAAGGGTTAATTTAATATAGTTTTGACAAAAAGCCTAAAATCTTATTTGCCCTTTAAAGCAATGACATTTGCAAGAATTGCAAGAATAAAGAAAAGAATAGCAATATACTTTGTCCAACGGCCTAAGAACGCATCAAAGGTTCTCGCTTTGTTCTTGGAGAGAAAAGTATCTGCTCCGCCGGAGATGACACCATTAATTCCTGCACGGCGACCAGGTTGGAGAAGAATAGCAACAATTATAATCAAAGAAGCAATTATAACTAAAACGCCGATAATAATTTCAATTGCACTCACGGTAAACACCTCCAAATTCTAATAACTTCAATTATAATAACATAAACTTTCTAAAATTGCAACAATTATTTTGCAATTTTCTTAAAATTTTGCAACTATATTAACAAGTTTTTTAGGAACATATAATTCCTTAATAATATTCTTACCTGCAAGCTCGCTGGCAACGGTAGAATTATCTTTTGCCAAAGCAATAGCATCCTCAGCGGAAATATTAGCATCAACATTAAGTCTGGCTCTGATTTTTCCGTTAATTTGAACAACTATCTCAACCATTGCATCAACACATTTTGCTTCATCATAAGTTGGCCACTTAGCCTGATTAAGCATACCCTCAAAGCCTGCCATTTTCCAAAGCTCCTCAGTAATATGAGGTGCAAAAGGATTAAGAAGGATAATAAAGGTTTTAAACTCATCCTTTGTTATTTTGCCGGTTGCTTGAATTTGATTATAAAGTGACATAAGTGCCGCAATAGCGGTGTTCATTTTAAGTCCTTCAATATCTTCTGTAACCTTTTTAATGGTGCGGTGGAAATCGGCTTCTAATTCCTTGCGATAGCCTTGTTCATCAACAATTATATCGTATAAAGCCCAGACCTTATCCAAGAAACGCTTACTGCCCTTGATAGATGACTGACTCCAAGGAGCTGCCTTTTCAAAGTCACCAATAAACATTTCATAAACACGCATTGTGTCAGCACCGTAGGTATCAACAATTTCATCGGGATTAACAACATTGCCTCTTGACTTAGACATCTTTTCTCCGTTTTCGCCTAAAATCATACCATGGCTTGTTCTCTTAGCATAAGGCTCAGCAGTTGGAACAACGCCAATATCATATAAAAATTTATGCCAAAAACGACTATACAAAAGGTGGAGTGTGGTATGCTCCATACCACCGTTATACCAGTCAATAGGTGTCCAATATTCAAGGGCTTCCTTTGAGGCTAATTCGTTTTCATTATGTGGGTCGCAATATCTAAGGAAATACCAAGAGGAGCCAGCCCATTGAGGCATTGTATCGGTTTCCCTCTTTGCAGGTCCGTGACAGTGAGGACAAGTAGTGTTTACCCAGTCGGTCATTTTAGCAAGCGGTGATTCGCCCGTATCGGTTGGCTCATAGGAATCAACATTAGGAAGAACGAGTGGTAATTCGCTTTCATCCAAAGGAACATAACCGCACTTTTCGCAATAAACCATTGGAATAGGCTCGCCCCAATATCTTTGGCGAGAGAATACCCAGTCACGAAGCTTATAATTAGTCTTAACAGAGCCTAAATTCTTCTCAGTTAACCATTTTTGAATAGCAGATTTTGCCTCTTCAACCGAAAGTCCGTTAAGGAAATCAGAATTAACTAGAACACCCTCATCGCAGTCGGTATAAGCAGCTTTTTGAACATCCTCGCCGCCTTTTACTACCTCAATAATGGGAAGATTAAACTTTTTAGCAAAATCCCAGTCACGAGTATCGTGTGCGGGAACTGCCATTATAGCTCCGGTTCCATAAGAAATAAGTACATAATCCGAAATAAAAATCGGAATTTCAGTATTGTTAACAGGGTTAATAGCAGTAACGCCAGAAAGCTTAATACCGGTTTTATCCTTGCTAAGCTCGGTTCTTTCGAAATCGGATTTTTTAGCAGCCTCGGTTTTATATGCTAAAACCTCATCATAATTTGTAATCTTATTTGCCCATTTTTCAAGCAGAGGATGTTCAGGAGACATTACCATATATGTTGCGCCAAAAAGAGTATCAGCACGGGTGGTAAAAATTTCGAAGGTATCGCCTATATTGGTTGAGAAGGTCACCTGTGTACCATAAGACCTACCGATCCAGTTTCTTTGCTGAGTTTTAACTCTATCTATAAAATCAACCGTATCAAGTCCTTCTAAAAGTTTTTCGGCATAATCGGTGATTTTGAGCATCCATTGGCTCTTTTCCTTTTGAATAACCTCGCTACCGCAGCGCTCACAAACGCCACCAACAACCTCTTCGTTTGCTAAAACGCATTTACAAGATGTGCACCAGTTAACTGCCATTTGCTTTTTATAAGCAAGACCCTTTTTATAAAGTTGTAAGAAAATCCACTGAGTCCATTTATAATATTTAGGGTCAGTTGTATCGATTTCACGATCCCAGTCAAAAGAAAAGCCTAAGGATTTAAGCTGTCTCTTGAAATTTTTGATGTTACTTTCGGTAACAATTGAAGGGTGAATATGATTTTTAATTGCAAAGTTTTCGGTTGGTAAACCAAAAGCATCCCACCCCATTGGATATAAAACATTATATCCCTGCAAACGCTTTTTGCGGCAAACAATATCAATAGCGGTGTAGCTTCTTGGATGACCAACATGTAAGCCCTGTGCCGATGGATATGGAAACTCTACTAATCCATAAAACTTTGGTAAGGTATAATCATTTTTGGCGGCAAAGGTGTTGTTATCATCCCAAATTTGCTGCCATTTCTTTTCAATTTGTTTGTAATCATAATTAATCATAATCAGTCACCCTCGGCTTCATCAAGAATTTCGTTCATATCAAGCATAACGCCATCACTCCACATTTTATCGAGCGAATAAAACTCCCGTTCGGTCTTAGTAAAAATGTGAATAATAACCGAACCGTAGTCAAGTGCTATCCAACCTGTTGTTTTACCCTCAATGTGATGGGGACGAACGCCTAATATTTCTAACTGTTCTTCAACCTCATCACAAAGTGCTCGCATTTGAGTTGTTGAAGATGCAGAACAAATAATAAAATATTCCGAAAAAACGGTTAAATTATCAATTTTTATAGCAGCAATTTCCCTTGCTTTCTTTTTATTAAGGGCATTAGCTGCAATTTTAACAAGTTCTAAGGCTTCCATTAATTTCCTCCAAAATCTTTTAAATCGCAAACTGCTTGGTTATATGCCGAAACTGTATCGGGATGAATAGCTTTTTTATCCGTAACAAGCTCGGTAATTGAGAATTGTAAAGCATATATAAAGGCTTTTTCTAACGATTCATCAACTAAGCTTCTAATAACCTCAACATCCTCGTAATCACGGTCAAGAGAGGTGAAATCAGCAAGATATAGAATTTTAGCTGTAAGTGACATATTTGCCTTTGCGGTTGTATGATATCTAACTGCATCTAAAAGCTCAGCATTATCAATAGCTAAAATATTTTCGATATAGGTACTTCCCGAAATAGCATGCCAAAGCTTTTGGGCATTTTTTTCAATATCGGTTAAGATTATACCAAATGTTTCAAAGATTTTCAAGTGTTCTTCTTTGGGTGCTGTTTTAGTTATATCGTGAAGTAAGCCTGCAAGATAGCAAGTTTTAATATCTCCGCCGTATTTTTTAGCTAAACGCTCCGACTCATTTGCAACACATAAGGAATGATAAAATCTTTTTTCGGTTAATTTAGATTTTAAAATTTCTATATATTTTGAATATTCATTATGCAAGATATGCACCACTTTCACTCAATAAATTATAGACTTCATCAGTTAAAAGCCGCTTAGAGTTTTTAATATCACATCTAATATCAGTTGAACTAACACAAGGAATTACAGTTTCATCAACCAAAATTTCCATTCCCATTTTTCTAAAACGAGAAAGTGCAGAATTAAATTCTTCTTGCGGTATATCTCCTCTTTTAAAAACAATAAAGGGTAATTCTTTCATTAACTTATCATAGTTATACCACAAATCAAAGGTAACAAGCATATCGGCCCCGCAAACAAAAACAAATTCTTTATCAGGAAAGCTACTTTTTAAATTAATAATAGTATCATAAGAATAGCTTTTTCCCTCACGCTCAAATTCAATAAGGCAAACCTTTGCCTTTGAAAAATCTGCTGCCGTGATTTTGCACATTTCAATTCTAAGTGAATCCTTTGCCATAACATCGCAAACCTTATGAGGCGGAAATTTATCAGGCATAATTAGAATTTCACTAATATTAGGGTTATTTTGCAAAGCTTCAAGCATTTTATAATGCCCAATATGCAACGGATTAAAGGTTCCACCAAAAATTGCGGTTAAAGCCATCACTTCACCAACTTAATAGTTTTATTGTTTTTACTTTCTTTATATAAAATAAAGCGAGAACCGATAACCTGAACAACATCACAATTTGTAGCATCAGCCAAGGTATCAGCAGTTTCACGAACAGATAAGGGACAGGTTTCAAGAATTCTTAGCTTAATTAATTCTCTTGCCTCCAAAGCATCAATCACCTGCTTTATGGTGTTCTCATTTATTCCCAACTTACCAACCTGTAAAATTGTTTCCATTTCATTGGCCATTGCTCTAAGCTGGGCACGCTGTCTGCTATTTAACATAAAATTACTCCTTAATATATTTAGGCAATTCCTCTTTGAATTTTCTTAAAGCTCTACCTCTATGACTAATGCTGTCTTTTTCCTGATCGGACAACTCACCAAAACAACCCTTTTCACTAATAAATAACGGGTCATATCCAAAACCGCAATTTCCTGATTCCTTAATTGCAATATGCCCGTGACATTCGCCACGAACTGTAAATTCTCGCCCATCGGGAAAAACGCAGGCAATAGCAGCAACATAATAAGCTGTTCTTTTGTCCATTGGAACACCCTGCATTTCTTTGAGAATTTTAAGGTTATTCAATTCATCGTTTCCATGAGTTCCCGAATATCTTGCGGAGAAAATTCCGGGAGCACCGTTAAGATAATCAACGCAAAGACCTGAATCATCGGCAACACTAATATAACCCGTAGCGACAAGACCCGCTCTTGCCTTTAATATGGCGTTTTCTTCGAAGGTTGTTCCCGTTTCTTCAACCTCCGGTAGCGGTTTTGGAAGGTCTTTTTCGCAAACCACCTCAAACCCCATCGGTAAAAGGATTCGGCTTAATTCAACAAGCTTTTTTTGATTTTTTGTTGCAATAAAAATTTTCATTAATTTTCCTCACTATCAAAAATGCTATCAACAAATTCTTTCGAATTAAAGGGTTGTAAATCATCAATTCCCTCACCAACACCAATAAACTTAACCGGAATATCAAGCTCATTTTTAATTGGAATAACAATTCCACCCTTTGCGGTACCATCAAGCTTTGTTAAAACAATACCCGTTATTTCGGTAACGTTTTTAAACTCTTTGGCTTGGTTAACTGCATTTTGACCCGTTGTGGCATCAAGCACAAGCAAGGTTTCAATTGAAGAGTCAGGCAATTCCCTTTTAATTACTCGGTTGATTTTGGCAAGCTCATCCATCAGGTTCTTTTTGTTATGAAGTCTACCTGCGGTATCACAAATTATAACATCAGCATTATGGGCCTTAGCAGAGGCAATAGCATCAAAAACAACAGATGCCGGATCACTTCCCTCAACGCTTTTAACCATTGAAACCCCTGCTCGCTCGGACCAAATAGCTAACTGTTCAATAGCGGCGGCTCTAAATGTATCGGCAGCACCCAAAATAACCTTTTTGCCCGCAGTTTTTAACTGAGCTGAGATTTTACCAATTGAGGTTGTTTTGCCAACTCCGTTTACGCCGATCACAAGAATAACGGAGGGTTTGGTTTTGAGCAAAAGCTCAGTATCACCCGAAATCATTTCAGAGATGGTTTCCTTCATCATTGATTTAATAACCAAAGGATCCGTTTCGCCAGTTTCTTTTATCTTTTTTCTTATGATATCACATATTTGTTGCGATGTTTCAACGCCGATATCCGACATTATTAGAATTTCTTCTAATTCCTCAAAAAGCTCTTCATCAATTTTTGTAAAACTGTTAATCAAGCTATTAACACTATCAACAATTGAATTTCTCGTTTTTTGAAGACCTGATTTAATTTTACTAAGAAAACCCATAAAATCACCTTTAAAAATAATTATGCAGTTTGTCCGCCTTCCAAAAGCTTCTTTTCAAGCTCTAAAACATTGAGCTCTAAAAGCTTCGTGATGCCCTTTTCTTGCATTGTAACACCATAGAGCATATCAGCCGCCTCCATAGTGCCACGACGGTGGGTAACGCAAATAAACTGGGTTGCAAAGCCTGAATTTTTCATATAATCAGCAAAGCGATCAACATTTATATCGTCAAGAGCGGTATCAACCTCATCCAAGAAGCAGAATGGCGGAGCATTAACACGCATAATTGCAAAATAAATTGACAATGCAATTAGTGCTTTTTCACCGCCTGAAAGTCCATCAAGACTTGGGACATTCTTACCGGGAAGCTTAACGTTAATATCAATTCCGCTTTCGAGAATATTTTCAGGATCGCTAAGCGAAAGACTTGCTTGACCACCGCCAAAAAGTTCAGAGAAGGTTTTGGCAAAATTAGTACTAATCTTTGAAAAGCCTTCTGTAAATATTTCCTTCATTTGAGTGGTTAATTGGTTAATTAGCTTATGAAGCTCAGCACGTGATTTTTCAACGTCTTGGATTTGCTCGGATAGGAAATCATACCTTTCCTTAACCTCTTTATATTCCTCAATTGCCGAAACATTAACATTACCGAGATTTCTTATTTTACCTTTAATGTCAGCAAGCTCCTTTTTGGCATCATTTGGATGCTCCGGCTCCTTTGCAACCTTTTGAGCCTCACTTCTTGTAAGGCTATACTCATCATAAAGGCGACGAATAACATCGTCATACTCTCGAAGCATAACCTCTTTTCTTTCTGTAAGGCGAGCTAATTCACCGCCGATTTTTTCACGATAAAGTGTATTTTCACGCTCACTGTTACGCAACTCGACACCTGATTTTTCGGTGAAATTTCGTTTTTCGAGCATATGAGCAATATTGGCCTCGCTATGCTCAATTTTAAGTTTATTTTCTTCAATAGAGGCGTTTGTTTTTGAAATCTCCTCAGTTGTGTTGTTGTTTTGAAGTTCCAAGGCGGCAATTTCACTGACAATTTCTACCGAGCGCACATTACGGCTTGAAATAAGTCCCGAAAGTGTAAATGCGGTTGATTTTAATTGCTCAATATCCTTTTCAATTTCAATAACTAAAAGCTTAGTTGAAGTAATATCAGCGGTCAAAGATTCTCTTTCTTCATTAAGATTATCTCTACCACCTGTCATACCGTCAATTTCAGTTTGTAGCTTTGATTTTTCTAAATCAAGCTGTGAAATTTTAATTACAGCCTCGTTAGACTTGTTTTTAAGATTCAAAATTTTCTGATGACCATTTGCTACCTCATCACTAAGTTGAGCAAGATTATTTTGAACGGATTTTCGCATATCGTCAATTCTTTTAAGCTCAGCTAATGCTCTGATTTTATCCTCGTTTGCGGTTTTAGCCTCTGCTTCAATAGCGGTAATATCAGCCTCAACAACTGCAACCGCATGCTTTGCCGATTCATATAATTTTGCCAACTCATCAGACTTAGATAGCGATGACATAATCTCAGATTCCATTTTCTCAATATCAGATGCACGACTTAAGATACCGGAATTTTTAATAAGCGAGCCACCGGTCAAAGAGCCACCGGGATTAATAACCTGACCATCAAGGGTTACAACCTTTACTCTATATCCGTACTTTTTGGCAATAGTAGCCGCACAGTCAATATCCTCGGCAACAACTGCGCCACCTAAAAGATACTTAATTATTTCATAATATTTATTATCAGTTTCAACAAGGTCACTGGCAATACCAACAAATCCAAGCATAGCTTCAAAGCCTTGCTCCTTAAATTCACGGGCTTTAATAGTTGTAACAGGCAAAAAGGTTGCTCTGCCTGAGCCGGTTGTTTTTAAATAGTTAATTGCTCTTTTAGCATCAGCCTCGGTTTCGGTAATAACATTTTGTATTGCTGATGCTAATGCGGTTTCGATTGCAACGCTATATTCTTTTTTAACCTTTATAAGCTTTGAAATCGGTCCGCAAATGCCTTTTAAAACACCTTTGCTTGCCTCAGAAATAACCGTTTTAACAGCATTTCCCATACCTTCCATATTGTTTTCAAGCTCTTTTAAAATTTGAACTCGGCGTTTTTTAGCCTCAATATCTAGGTTTAAATTTTCTAATTCGGTTTTTAGCTTATTTGCTGACTCAATCTTTGAATCCAAACGAAGCTGATAACCCTTAATTGTATTATTATTTTCGATTATAGTTTCTTCAACCTTGGAAAGATATAAATTAGTTTGGTTGAATTCTAAATTAAGTGACTCAATTTCAGCCTCGATAACAGCCCTTTGCTCATCAGCAGCAGAAATTCTATCAGAAATTTCTTTAGCTGAGGTATCGGCAGTTACCATCATAACTCGATAATCAGCGGTTTCGGCCGAAAGTGCGTTAAGCGCCCTGACCTGCAACTCAATTTTTCTCGAAATATTATCCGAATCGGCTAATAATTCAGAAAGCTTATTTTCAAGAGCTGTTAACTCCTTTAATTTTTCTTCTCTTTGCTCTTGCTTTTTTGTGGCCTCATTATTTTTAATCTCAATTTCGGCTTCGGCCTCGCTATCTGACTTATTAAGCGATTCCTTTTCCTCATTTAAACGAGAAATTGTTTCAAGGTTATGCTTAATATTATTTTCTAAAATTGAAATTTCTCCGTTTAAACGAACAATTTCCTCATTGGTAGAAGAAATATTTAACCTTTCGCCCTCAATTTCAGAGGTCAAACGGGCAAATAGGGCTGTGTTTTGTTCGGTTTTACGGTCAAACTCTTGGAGCTTTTGCTCAATTTCTTTATAAGATAGCTCTGTTGCAGCAATTTTGCTTTCTTGATTTCTTAAAGCCTCCTTTGAGGTGTTAAGCGTGTAAAGCCAAAGACCGATTTCAAGCTCCTTTTTTTGCTCAGCAAGCTCTAAGAATCTCTCTGCCTTGCGACTTTGTTCGGCCAAAGGGCCAACTCTTGATTTAAGTTCATCGAGTATATCGTGTAGCCTTAAAAGGTTCTCTTCGGCAGCGTTTAGCTTTCTTTCGGCCTCGATTTTCCTATAACGATATTTAGATATACCGGCCGCTTCCTCAAAAATGTCTCTACGCTCACCCGATTTTGAACTGATAATATTATCAATTTTACCTTGTCCAATCATCGAGTAACCGTCACGACCGAGACCGGTATCCATAAATAACTCGTGAATATCCTTTAATCTAACAGAAACACCATTAATAGCATACTCACTCTCGTGAGAACGATAAAATCTTCTTGTTATAGCAACAAAATCATTATCAAAATTTAGGGTTCTATCGGTATTGTTTATGTTAAGTGTAACCTCGCAAAAGCCATGCGGTCTGCGAGTTTCAGTTCCGCCAAAAATCACATCTTCCATTGACTGTCCCCTAAGGCTTTTGGTTGACTGCTCACCCAAAACCCAACGAACAGCATCGGAAATATTACTCTTGCCGCTACCGTTAGGACCAACAACAGCTGTAATACCTTTTCCGAATTTTAAAACGGTTTTATCCGCAAAGGATTTAAAACCTTGAATTTCAATGGAGCTTAACAGCATTTCCTTTACACATTCCTTTCAATTTTAATATCTAAACTTTTAAGACCGTCTTTTTCTATAACCTTGCAATTATATCCTAATTCTTGTAAGTGTAAAAGATTTTCTCTTTTTTGACCTATCATTTTTGAAACATCGGATTTGGAAACAAAAATTGTGTAATTACCTTTTTCCATTAATTGCTCTAATGCCTTTTTTAACATAATGCGAGAAAGACAAAGCTCACTAAACGCCGGATGCCAAGGACCTGCAAGAAAGGCTTCTTGCTCTACCGAATGAAGACCTAATCTTATAACCTTAATATCCGCTTCGGTGAACATTGTGTATAACTTTGTTGATAATTCAATAGCCTCGTCGAGAGATTGAGGCTTATATTTATCTTCTAAAAATAACGCCGCTAAATCGGTACCTTTTATAACAAGCGTTGGGTAAATTCTAACCGTTTGAGGTTTAATTTTAATAACCTTTTCGGCGGTTTTTACTGCGTTATTATCATTATCACCGTAAAGCCCTGTCATAATTTGCAAGCCTAATTCAAAATCATATTCTTTGATTAAGTTAGCAGCAGCAACAACCTGTGAAACATTATGTCCCCTATTATTTAATTTAAGCACCCTATCATTTAGGCTTTGTGCCCCAAGCTCAATAGCAGTTACACCATAGGTTTTAAGTAAATTTAGAATTTCCTCAGTGATAGCATCAGGTCTTGTTGATATTCTAATACCCGAAACAACGCCGCCCTCAACATATTCATAAGCCGATTCTAACAAGGTTTTCATATAGTTGCGGTTTATAGCAGTAAAGCTGCCGCCAAAAAAAGCTATTTGGGTTGTTTCGCTATTAAATTTCGGTGATTTCTTTGCATTTTCAACCGCCTCGTGCACATCATTTGCATTTGGCGCCTTGCAAACCCCCGTTATATATCGTTGATTACAAAAACTACATTTATTGGGACACCCGATATGCGGAACAAAGATTGAAATATTAGCGTGCCTTTCCGTCATATTTGGGCACCCATTAACTCTAATGCTTGTTTTGCGGCGGCCTGCTCGGCAGATTTTTTAGATTTGCCGCAGCCCTTACCGATAACATTAGAATTAAGATGAACCTCAACCTCAAAAATTTTGCTATGATCGGGTCCCTGCTCATTAATTAAAATATAAGAAACCGATTCCTCAGGATTACGCTGAATAATCTCTTGAAGGGCAGATTTATAATCCTTAAATACTTCATCATCCCGAGAACTTAGCTCAGGTAAAATAAATCTCATAACAAGCTTTTCGCAAAACTGGATGCCACCATCGAGATAAATAGCAGCTAAAACAGCCTCAAAAGCGTCCGCTAAAATAGAGTCACGTTCTCTGCCGCCACCCTTTTCTTCACCCTTTCCGAGTCTTAAAAAGGAGCCGAGCTGCAATTCTCTCGAAAAACCGCAAAGAGATTTTTCACAAACAAGTGAAGCTCTAAGCTTAGTTAAATCACCCTCGGGCAGATTGTTAAAATTATTGTAGATATAATTAGAAACAACAACCGAAAGCACAGAATCGCCTAAAAATTCAAGTCTTTCATTTGAGGGTGTTCCATTTCTAATTTCATTAGCATAGGAAGAATGAGTTAAGGCATTTAACAAGAGCTTCTTATTTTTAAACTCATAACCCAAATTCTTTTCTAAAGCCTTCATTTCTTTATTTCCTTTATTCCACTGAAATATTTTCGGTTATCTTTTCAATAACACCGTTTTTAGTAAAAATAACCGCTTGTTTAATAGCATTTTTAATTGCTTTTGCATCTGAGCTACCATGTGCTTTGATAACAGTTCCTTTAACGCCCAAAAGGGGTGCGCCGCCAACTTCGGAGCTATCCATCATAGATTTGAGTGAATATAAGTCCTTTTTAAGCACCAAAGCTGCAAGCTTATTAAATAAATTTTTATAAAGAACGTTTTTAACCATTTTGAAAAAGGTTGATGCAGTTCCTTCAATTAATTTAAGGGCGATATTACCCGTAAAACCATCCGTAATAACTGCGTCGCAAACACCCTTTGGCATTTCTCTTGATTCAATGTTTCCAACAAAATTAATGGGAGCCTCACTCATAAGCTTATAAGCCTCTTTTTGCAGCTCAGTGCCCTTCGTATCTTCGGTTCCAATGTTAAGAAGACCAATCTTTGGATGACTAATGCCTTCAACATTTTTTAAATAAACGCTTGACATAATTCCAAATTGGCAAAGCATCTCAGGTCTACATTCGGCATTGGCACCCATATCCATAAGCATATAATGCCCAGAAGGAGCAGGAATAAGTCCTGCAAGAGCGGGGCGTTTAATTCCCTTAATACGCTTAACAATTAGCGTTCCGCCAACAACAACCGCACCGGTAGAGCCTGCCGAAACGAAAGCATCTGCTCTACCCTCGCTCAATTCCTTAAATGCTAACGCCATTGAGGATTCTTTATGAGCCTTTAAAAGCGTTGTTGGCTCATCATGCATTGAAATAACATCCTCGGTATGAACAATTATCAGTTCACCAAAAAAAGATAAAGAATTCTCATCAATAATTTTTTCAATTTCCACTTTATTTCCTGTTAAAGTTATATCAACACCGAATTCATTTGAGGCAATTGCAGCTCCCTTAACTATTTCCAAAGGGGCGTTATCACCGCCAAAAGCATCAACAACAATACGCATAATTAAAACTCCTGTTTTTTAATATTTATATCAAACCAGCCAAGTGAGCGATTTGAAAGGGCTAAATATCTTTGCTTTTTATCCTTGATTTTTTTATTTAATGAAGGCAATATTCCGAAGTTTGCGCCCATTGGTTGAAAGTTTTGAACCGTACTATCGGTAATATAAGAGAGCAATGCACCAATCATTGAAAATTGTGGTAAAATTAATGGGCTTTTTTCAGATATTTTAGCAAGCGCATTTATTCCTGCAATAATTCCACTTGCTGCCGATTCCATATACCCTTCAACACCCGAAATTTGCCCGGCAAAAAATATGTTTGAATTACTTTTTAAGGATAAATCTTTACTAAGCAGCTTAGGCGAATTAATAAAGGTGTTTCGGTGCATAACACCATACCTCATAAATTCGGCATTTTTGAGCGAGGGTATCATTGAAAAAACTCTCTTTTGTTCAGGGAATTTTAAGTTAGTTTGAAAACCCACAAGATTATAAAGGCTACCTTCTTTATTCTCTTTTCTCAACTGAACAACCGCCCAAGGTCTGTGATTAGTTTTTGGGTCAATTAACCCTACTGGCTTTAATGGGCCAAATCTAATAGAATCCTCGCCTCTTTTAGCAAGCACTTCAATAGGCATACAACCCTCATAAACTTTAAATGGTTTATCAAAATCCTTTAAGGGCGCACTCTCGGCAGTAATTAAGGCATTATAAAAGTGCTCATATTGTTCTTTATTCATCGGACAATTGATATAATCATCCGTTCCCTTGCTATAACGAGAAGCCTCAAATGCAATGCTCATATCAATGCTTTCTCGTGTGATAATTGGGGCCGCCGCATCAAAAAAGCTAAGATTTTCACTACCCGTTATTTTTGCAATATCCTCGCAAAGCTTATCATCGGTTAAAGGACCGGTTGCAATAATAGTAACGCAATCCGTCGGTACTTCTTCAACAACTTCATTTTGAATAGTTATATTTGGATGTGTGGTTATTCTTTCGGTTATAAGCTTTGAAAAAATATCTCTATCAACCGCCAAGGCACCACCTGCCTCAACAGAAGAACGGTCTGCTGCCCATAAGCAAAGAGAGCCAAATCTTCGCATTTCTTCCTTTAAAAGACCTGCGGCCGAATCCACCCTTGCAGCCTTTAAAGAATTCGAACAAACAAGCTCAGCAAAATGTGGTGTTTTATGAGCGGGAGATAATTTATTTGGCTTCATTTCGGTTAAAAGAACCGAAACTCCATTGTTAGCTAATTGCCATGCAGCCTCACAGCCTGCAAGTCCCGCTCCAATAACTCTAACCTTATTCATTATTTGTTTCCTTTTTCTTTGAAGCGGCTTTTCTTGTTGAGCATTCGGCATTCATACAGTAATTTCTGCCTCTAATTCCTGCAATTAAATAACTGCCACAAACCGAGCATTTTTCGCCGGTTGGAACACCGGGAGCAGCAAAATCGCAAGCAGGATAGTTAGAGCAACCATAGAACTTTTTGCCCTTTTTAGAAATTCTTTTAAGTAGCTTAGCCCCACATTTTGGACAGGGAGTTTTTACCTCATCCTCAGGAACTGGCTTTGTGTTTTTGCAAACGGGATAATTAGGGCAAGCTAAGAATTTACCGAATCTGCCGCTCCTAACAACCATTTTGCTTCCGCATTTCTCGCAAAGAATTTCAGTTTCCAGAGCAGGTACCTTAACCCGCTTACCGTTAAGAGCCTGCTCAGCCTTTTTAAAATGCTTATCAAAATCGTTATAAAAGCTTTCGATGGTTTTGGTCCAATTAAGGTCTCCTGAACCGATTTTATCAAGCTTAACCTCTAATGCAGCTGTAAACTTTACATCGAATATTTTATCAAAATATTCAACCATTAAATCAGAAACAACCATTCCTAAATTAGTTGGCTTAAATGCTTTCTTCTCTCTTTCGATATAATCTCTGTTTAAGATATTAGAAAGAATTGGAGCATAGGTTGAAGGTCTGCCGATACCGTTATCATCTAACGCTTTTATGAGTGTTGGCTCAGTATATCTTGCGGGAGGTTGTGTGAAATGCTGATTAGGTGATAATTCACTCAATTTTAAAACATCACCTTTAACCATATCGGGTAACGAACCCTCGCTTTCAGATTCGCCGTCATTACCTTCTTCATAAAGAACAGTAAATCCGGGGAAAGCCACCTCGTAGCCGCTTGCTTTAAATAAATAATCCGAAGCTGTAATGTCAACATTAACTGTATTTTGAACGCAAACTGCCATTAATGATGCAATAAAGCGTTCCCAAATTAGCTTATAAAGCTTGTATTGCTCAGGGGATAATGAAGCTTTAACAGTTTCAGGTGTAAGGTTAACAGAGGTTGGTCTAATAGCCTCGTGAGCATCCTGGGCGCCGCTTTTTGTTTTAAAGTATCTTGGAGTTGCGGGCAAATACTCTTTGCCAAAACGCCCGAGAATGTAATTGTTTGCCGCAGTTCTTGCCTCTTCAGAAATACGAAGCGAATCGGTACGCATATAGGTAATCATACCCGTTGTGCCAATACCCTCTAAATCAATTCCTTCGTATAGCTGTTGAGCAATACGCATTGTTCTTTGACCGGTAAAGCCAAGCTTTCTTGAAGCTTCCTGTTGGAGCGTTGAGGTTATAAAAGGTGGAGCGGGTTGACGGTTTCTCTTGCCCTTTTTAACCTCGGATACAACATACTGTGCATTTTCAAGGCTATCAACAATTTGTTTTGCCTCGGCTTCATTTGAAATTAGTTCTATCTTTTCACCATTTTTATTACCATAAAGCTTAGCAGTAAAGGTTCTTCTGCTTTGTGCTAATTTTGCATCAATAGACCAAAACTCTTGTGAAACAAATTTTTCGATTTCGCGTTCTCTTTCAACTATAAGTCTTAAAGCTACTGTTTGCACTCTGCCTGCCGAAAGACCGCTTTTAACCTTTTTCCAAAGTAAAGGACTTAATTTATAACCAACAATGCGGTCAAGCACACGGCGTGCCTGTTGAGCATCAACCAAATCAAGATTAAGCTGACGAGGTGCTTTAATACCCGCTTTAACGCCAGATTCGGTTATTTCATTAAAGGTTACACGATTTTGAGCTGACATATCAAGAGCCAATATCTGTGCTAAATGCCAAGAAATTGCCTCACCCTCTCTATCAGGGTCGGTTGCGAGTAAAACCTCATCACACTCGGCCGCCACTTGCTTAAGGGTTTTAATAAGTTCCTTTTTTTCGGGCATATTTATATACTGCGGTGCAAAATCTTTCTCAATTTCAACACCTAACTTTGATTTAGGTAAATCACGAACATGGCCCATTGAAGCCATAACCTTATAGTCACTGCCAAGATATTTTTTAATACTTTTTACCTTTGTCGGAGACTCAACAATTACAAGCTTTGACATATTATCCTCCGTTATATATATTATCTTTCAGAAATACCGTACATACCGCCCGGTAATGCTTTGATAAGAAATTCCATTTCAAGCTCGATTAAAGCTGAAAGCACCTGTTCGGAAGTAAGGCCTGTATCCTTAATTTCATCCGGATAGAATTTTTGCTTATCTAAACAATTATATACTATTTTTGCCTCTTTTGAAAGAGTTTCATTTAAATTTTTTTGATTTTTTTCTTTATTTGTATTTTGAACACTCTTTTTATGCGTAATAATAGGCTCACTATATGCCTTTTCAATATTGATTTTATCAGGAAAACGCATAATATATTCATTAAAAATATCAGATGCATCTAAAAGTGGCTTAGCGCCATCTCTAAGCAGTGCATTAGAACCGATATATTCCTTTTGTTTCGGTGAACCCGGAATAACAAAAACATCTCTACCCTGCTCGTTAGCGTGTCTTGCGGTGATTAATGCTCCGCTTTTCTCGCCTGCCTCGATAACAACCGTGCCTAAGCTTAGTGCCGAAAGTATTCTATTTCTCATTGGAAATGTAAATTTACTCGGCTTTGCAAAGGGTGGATACTCACTAATTAAGCATCCTTTATTAGAAACATTTTCTCTTAACTGCTTATTTTCGCTTAAATAATTATCCATTATTCCGCATCCTAAGCAAAGAACAGTTTTACCATCTGCTTTTAATGCACCCAAATGAGCAAAGGTATCAGTACCTAATGCACCGCCACTAACGATAGTTATTCCTGACTTTGCTAAACGATAAGCTAATGAATATGCGGCTTTTTTGCCAAATTCAGAAACATTTCTCGGCCCAACAATGCAAATTGACGGTATATCATCAAAGGATAAAAGCTCACCCTTAACATATAAAACAAGTGGAGGGTTTTCGATAACCGAAAGGCAATAAGGATACCCTTGCTCGCCAAAACCGATAATTTTAATATCATTGTCATCACAGTCCGAAATAATTTTATTCGTAATGGTAATCGAAGTTTCGGCAAGTGACTTTAAATCCTTTGCGGTAAAAACTCCGCTATCTTTTCGCTTTTCCTCACTTGCGCAAAAAATATTATGTGCACCACCAAAATATTCAATTGCTTTTACTGCGCGAGCATTGCCGTAACCTAACGCTTGCTGTAACCAAATTAAGTATTTTATCATTTCATCATTTCCCACATTGAAATTGAAGCAGCAACTGCTGCATTAAGCGACTCGGCATTACCTATCATTCTAATAGTAATACATTGGTCGGCAATGTTTTTTGTCTCATCGGTTATACCGTTTGCTTCATTTCCAATAATAACAGCAACACCGTCACAAAAGGAAATTTCGGTTATGCTTTTTGCCTCTCTATCGACAACGCAGGCATATTTTTTAAGATTTGTTTCTTGTAGTTCTTTTGCAAAATCAGTTAAAATATGAATTTTCATTCTCAATAACGTGCCCATTGAGGTCCTTAATGATTTTGGTGAATAAGGGTCACAGGAATCCTTAGATAAAATAATGCCCGTTACTCCAAGTGCCTCAGCCGTTCTTGAAATTGCACCCAAATTTGCAGGGTCAGATATATTTTCAAGCGCAATATACCTACCACTTTCTGAAATTTTTTCATTAAAAATTGGCACCTTTGCAACAGCAATGATTCCTTGCGGTGACGATGTATCGCTAATTTTTTTGAATAATTGTTCACTTAAAATATAACATTCATTGCTGTTAAGTGAAAATTTTTTGATAATCTCACTGTGCTTTTCTAATGCCTGATTGGTAATAAAAAGTTTTTGAAATTTTATATTATTTTCAAAAGCATCTTTACAAATTCTAAGGCCTTCAAGCACAAAAACCCCGTTCTCATTTCGTGCCTTTGCACTGTTTTGCAAGGTGTAAACAAGCTTAATATTTTGATTATCTTTACTCGTTATAGGTATAAAATTATTCAAAATATCACCCTACTTTGTGTTATTTTCTATCATTTAAAAATGAAAAAGTCGCCCGAGCGTACTCGGGCGAGAAATTATTTTTCAAGAGCTTTCTTTGCTGCCTTAACCAATGTTGCAAAGCCTGCAGCATCATTTACAGCAAGATCAGCTAACATCTTGCGGTTAATTTGAACACCTGCTTTATTAAGACCATTCATAAACGATGAATAGTTAATATCGTTCATCTTACAAGCCGCAGAAATACGAGTAATCCAAAGTCTGCGGAAATCACGTTTCTTTAATCTGCGGCCAACATAAGCATAGTTGCCCGATTTCATAACAGCCTCTTTGGCGGTTTTAAAAAGCTTTGATTTTGCGCCAAAATAACCCTTGGCAAGCTTTAAAATCTTTTTTCTTCTTTTGCGTGTTGCTAACGCACCCTTAATACGAGCCATTTCAATATACCTCCACTTTCAAGAATTCTTATTTATAAGGAATCATTTTTTTAACCTTTGCAACATTTGTTACATCAGCAACAACGGTTTTACGAAGGTTTCTCTTACGCTTGGTTGTTTTCTTGTTGAGTATGTGTGACTTGTAAGCATGTGCACGCTTAACTTTACCTGTTTTGGTGAGCTTAAAACGCTTTTTAGCACCACTGTGTGTTTTAATCTTAGGCATTGTAAATCCTCCTTAAAATTTTATACTTTTTTACTTACTTGACTTAGGCGCAAGGAACATAAGCATATTTCTGCCTTCCATCTTAGCGGCTTTTTCAACCGTAGCATAGTCCTGACAGTAAACTGCAAAGCGGTTCATAGTATCAAGACCAATTTCAGGATGGCCTAACTCTCTGCCTCTGAAACGAATGGAAACCTTAACCTTGTTACCATCCTGTAAAAAGCGGATAGCGTGCTTACCCTTAGTTTCAAAATCGTGAACATCAATACTGAGTCCCAAACGGATTTCCTTAACTTCCATCACCTTTTGGTTCTTTTTTGCTTCTTTTTCTCGCTTTGCCTGTTCAAAACGATATTTACCATAATCCATTATTTTGCAAACAGGCGGCTCAGCGTTGGGTGAAATGCAAACCAAATCAAGTTCGGCGGCATCTGCTGCCTGCAAAGCCTTTTCAATTGAGATAATACCGAGCTGAGAACCTTCGTTGGAAATTACACGGACTTCCTTGAATTTAATACCTTCGTTAATGGCAAGCTCTTTGCTGCTAATGTTAATGCACCTCCAAAAATTAAAGCGTGGACGCAACAACGCCCACGCATAAGAATACCATAAAATAAGTAAATCTTATAAACCCTTTAAGACAAAACCTGAGGGTGAGGACGCTAAGCGTACTACTTCATTGTGCCTTTTATTTTAACACATTTTCGAGATTTGTCAAGAGTTATTTTTAGATTTTAAAAATTTATCTATTGAATCAGCAGCCTTCTTGCCTGCGCCCATAGCTAAAATAACAGTTGCCGCCCCTGTCACGGCATCACCGCCAGCAAAAACACCCTTCTTAGTTGTTTGAAGACTTTCATCAACAATTAAACAACCCTTAGCGTTAGTATCAAGTCCTTGCGTTGTTGTTCTAAGTAACGGATTTGGTGAGGTTCCCAAAGCCATAATCACCGAATCTACCTCAATTAAAAATTGAGAATTTTCTATAACCTCAGGTTTTCTTCTACCTGATGCATCGGGCTCGCCAAGCTGCATCTTAACACATTCAATTCCTTTTACTATACCCTTCTCATCACCCAAAATGCGGACAGGATTAGTTAGTAATTTAAACTCAATTTCTTCCTCTTTTGCGTGTTCAACCTCTTCTTTTCGAGCGGGCATCTCTTCAAGGCCACGCCGATAAATAATATATACATTTTCGGCGCCGAGGCGCTTTGCACAACGAGCCGCATCCATAGCAACATTACCGCCGCCAATAACTGCAACTGACTTTGATTTTTTAATTGGTGTATCATAATCAGACTTATATGCCTTCATAAGATTAATACGGGTTAAAAATTCATTAGCGGCGTAAACACCGAGATAATTTTCACCCTCAATACCCATAAACATTGGTAATCCTGCACCTGAGCCGATAAATATAGCCTCATAACCCATTTCAAAAATCTCATCAATGGATAAAGTTTTACCAATAACCATATTTTTCAAAATTTCAACACCGAGAGCCTTTAAGCCTTCAATTTCTTTTGCAACTATATCCTTAGGTAATCTAAATTCGGGTATACCATAAACCAAAACACCACCCGCAATGTGAAAGGCTTCAAAAACAGTAACCTTATAGCCTAATTTTGCCAAATCTCCAGCACAGGTAAGTCCTGCCGGACCGCTACCGATAACCGCAACCTTTTTACCATTAGAGATAACTACTACTGATTTTGTTTCGTTATTTATTAAATGATAATCCGCAGCAAAACGTTCAAGTCTGCCGATTGCAACACTTTCCCCTTTTATTGCTCTTACACATTTGCCCTCGCACTGCCTTTCCTGAGGACAAACTCTGCCGCAAACAGCAGGTAGCGAATTGGTTTCGGAAATTTTTTCATAGGCTTTCTCAAATTCACCACTTGCAATTAGCGAAATAAAATCAGGTATTTTAACATTAACAGGACAACCGCTAACGCAAAGAGGATTTTTACAATTAAGGCAACGATTAGCCTCGGCAACTGCCATTTCTTCGGTGTATCCGAGGGCTACCTCTAAAAAATTCTTATTGCGAATTAAAGGGTCTTGCTGAGGCATAGAAACCTTTTTAGGAGACATATCAGCCATTAATACTCTCCTCCAATCTACAAGCGTGCTCTTCCTCGGTATGATAAAAGCCGTTTCGAAGCATTAGCTCATCGAAATCAACCTTATGACCATCAAAATCAGGGCCATCAACACAGGCAAACTTAATCTCGCCATCAACCTTAACTCTGCAACCGCCACACATACCAGTTCCGTCTATCATAATTGGATTAAGGCTAACAATAGTTTTAATGCCAAGCGGCTTAGTTGTTTTAGCAACAAATTTCATCATAGGAAGTGGACCAATTGCAATCACTAAATCATAGTTTTCCTCGCTAATTAACCTTTTTAATATATCGGTAACAAAGCCTTTTTCGCCATAGCTTCCATCATCGGTTGTTACAAAATAATTATTAGAAGCCTTACGCATTTGCTCTTCTAAAATTACAAGTTCATTGGTTCTGAAACCTGCTATAATCGTTGTGTCAATACCCATATTATAAAGGGCCTTGGCACTTGGATAAGCAATAGCACAGCCCACACCACCGCCAATTACAATTGCTTTCTTAGGAGTTCCAAAATCGGTAGGTTTACCAAGAGGACCAACACAGTCAAGAATAAAATCTCCGACACTCAGTTTGGCCAACCTCTTTGTAGTTAAGCCAACCGACTGAAAAATTATAGTAATAGTGCCTTCATTAGCGCTAAAATCCGCAATTGTAAGTGGGATGCGTTCACCTTTTTCATCTATACGAACAATAACAAACTGTCCTGGCCGAACTTTTTTTGCAATAAAAGGTGCTTTAAGGGTTAGCTCGGTAACCGTATCGTTATGCTGTTTTTTGTTTATTATCTGAAACACTGATTAATTACACCCCGAAAAACTGTTTTAACTCATCAATCTTATCCGTTTTTTCCCAAGGTAAAGAAATATCGGTTCTACCCATATGTCCATACGCCGCAGTTTGACGATAAATAGGATTACGAAGCTCTAATTCATCAATAATTGCTGCGGGGCGCAGATCAAATATTTTATCTATTGCTTCAGCAATTCTTTCATCACTGAAAACACCTGTGCCAAAGGTATCAACCATAACCGAAACCGGCTTTGCAACACCAATAGCATAAGCTAACTGAATTTCACATTTTTTCGCTAATGAAGCTGCAACTATATTCTTAGCAACGTAACGGCTGGCATAAGCGGCACTACGGTCAACCTTTGTCGGGTCTTTACCTGAAAAAGCACCGCCACCGTGACGAGCCATACCACCATAGGTATCAACAATAATTTTTCTACCTGTAAGGCCTGTATCACCCTGAGGACCACCAATAACAAATCTACCTGTGGGATTAATGAAAATTTTAGTGTTTTGGTCAAAAAGCTCGGCTGGAATAACCGGCTTTATAACCTTGTTTAAGATATCCTCTCTTAAAATATCCAAATCAATATCTGCACTATGCTGACTTGAAACAACAACAGCATCAATTCTTTTAGCAACACCGTCATCATATTCAACCGTAACCTGAGTTTTACCATCAGGTCTTAAATATGAAAGCTCGCCCGATTTTCTAATATCGGTTAAACGCTTCGCCATTTTATGTGCTAATGAAATTGCCAATGGCATTAATTCGGGAGTTTCATCGCAAGCATAGCCGAACATCATTCCTTGGTCACCTGCGCCGTGAAGATTATAAGAATCCTCGTTACCATCCTTATACTCCATTGAATTATCAACACCAAGGGCGATATCAGCCGACTGTTTATCAATATTAACAACAACTGAGCAGGTATTTGCATTAAAGCCCGCATCGTCGCTATCATAACCAATTTCCGAGACTGTCTTTCTAACAATAGTTGGAATATCAACCTCGGCAGTTGTGGTTATTTCGCCCATAACATTAATTATTCCCGTTGTGCAAAAGCTTTCGCATGCAACTCTTGCATTTTTATCCTGGGAAATAATTGCATCCAGCACAGCATCCGAAATGCAGTCACAAACCTTATCGGGATGTCCCTCAGTTACAGATTCCGATGTAAATAATATCTTTGCCATTTAACTTCCTCCACAAAAATACCGCTTCCAAAAGAAGCGGTTTATTACTAACCTCATCTTTCGGATAAAAATATCCGCCGAATTTAGCACCTTGAAATAAGATTCAGGTTGCCGGGTATCATAGGGTCGGTCCCCTCCACCACTCTTGATAAGGGCATATTTAATTTAAAAATCAGCAATAACATTGTAACACACAATGAGGATTTGTCAATATGAAATTTATTCCAAAAAGGAAAAACTTCCGTTTAATAAAACAAAAATAACAAATAAAGCTATAAGAATTAATATAATCGAAATCATTGTGAGCAAAGTAAATTTGCCCATATCAGTTTTAGCAGAAGCTTTTTCAAGAAAACCTGCCTTACGTAGAGCCATTGTTATAGGTTTATAAATTATCATCGTTACAGAAGCGTTGAATATCCCTTTTATTATATTAAACGGTAATAAAAGGGTCGGTATCATTGAGGCAACATCTGAACGCTCAACCCCCATATAAAATGGTGTTATGAATAAATTAGCAACAAGCATTACGGCAGTCATAGCAAAAACAGCAGTAACAGTTGCCAAAACCGCACCTTTTAACGACCTTTTAAATCTGTATAATAATCCACAACAAAGCACAAAGGCTGCCGAGGAGAGAAAATTCATAATAAGACCATAAATTCCTGTGTCGCTAACCGTTAAAAATTCCAATACAGTTACAATTAAAGTTGAACAAAGCGCATAAAGAGGACCGTATAGAAAAGCGGTAACTGCTAAGACAGCATCTTTAAAATCAAAGGTTAAAAAACTAACCTTAAATTTAAATAAAAAAACTGAAATATATCCAATTGCACACAATATTGCTACTACTGATATCTTTTTTAAATTTAATTTCATCTTTATTCACCTATAAAAAAGCCCTGCCTAAAAAGACAGGGCAAAATAATGCAAAATGCATATCTTCTTTCATCCAGACTCTAACTGTCGGCTTTGGAATTTCACCAAATCGGCTGTCATAAGACAGTTAGCGGGCTATACCGCCGGTGAGGAATTACACCTCGCCCTGAAGACCACAAAATTATTTTATAACTAAAACTCAAAATTGTCAACCTTATTTAATCATTTGGTTAAACTCTTGCTCAGAAATAACTGTAACGCCGAGCGCATTAGCTTTATCAAGCTTACTGCCCGCTTCTTCACCAGCCAAAACATAATCGGTTTTTTTAGAAACCGAAGAAGAGGTTTTACCGCCAAAGCTTTCGATAATTGCTGATGCTTCACTTCGAGTCAGAGTTGGTAATGTGCCAGTTAAGACAAAGGTTTTACCTGCAAACCGAGTATCCTTAACCTCTTTTAAGGATTTCATATTAACACCGAGTGCCTTTAAACGATTTATCATTTCTCTTGTTTCATCAAGCGAAAAGAACTCGGCTGCCGATTCGGCTAAAATACTACCAAAACCGTCTATACCCTCAAAATCTTGCTTTGTCGCTGCAAGAACAGCTTCAATAGTTAGAAAATGCTCAGAAATAAGTTTAGCTGCCTTGGCGCCTATATGCCTTATGCCAAACGCAAATATAAGCTTTGATAAATCATTTTCCTTTGATTTTTCAATGGCATTTTTAAGGTTTAGAACCGTTTTTTCTCCTGTTCTTTCTAGTAATGCCACCTTTTCATAATCAAGGTTATATAAATCGTCGATTTTTGAAATCAAATTAGCATTGAGCAACTGTTCTAAAACCGCAGGTCCTAATCCCTCAATATCCATAGCATCACGGGAAGTAAAATGAATTAAATGCCTTAAAATTTGTGCGGGACAATCGGCATTGGTGCATCTAATCACTGCTTCGCCCTCTTCTCTATAAACAGGAGAATTGCAAGAGGGACAAACGGTTGGCATTTTAAAAACCTTAGAATTTTGGCAATGCCTTGAAACCGAAAGCACCTCGGGGATAATATCGCCAGCTTTTCTAACAATAATAGTATCACCAATACCTATTTTTCTTTGGTTTATAAAGTCCTCATTGTGAAGGGTTGCTCGGCTAACTGAGGTTCCCGCAAGAGTTATAGAATCAAAAATAGCGGTTGGGGTTAAAGCACCCGTTCTGCCAACTGCAACCTCGATTTCTTTTAATACTGTTTCCTTTTCCTCGGGTGGATATTTAAACGCAACCGCCCATTTAGGATATTTTGAGGTGCTACCAAGCTCGGCACGATATTCTAAATTATCCACCTTAACAACAGCGCCATCAATATCAAAGGAAAGCTTTCCTCTTGAATCGCCTATACGCTCAATCTCTTTGATCACTTGCTCGACAGTTGAGCAAGATTTATATGAAGGAAGTGTGTTAAAACCTAAGCTTTTTAAAAAGTCAAGAGTTTCAATATGAGAGAAAAATTCTTTTTCGGTTATATGCTGAATATTAAAAACAAATATATCGAGCTCACGCTCGGCGGTTATTTTTGGATTTTTTTGCCTTAGAGAACCAGCTGCTGCATTTCTCGGATTTTTGGCGGGCGCCTCGCCTATTAATTCTTGATGTTCAACAAGCTTAATAAAGCTTTCTCTCGGCATATAAACCTCGCCTCGAACCTCTAACTCGCCCTCAAACTCAATAGCCTTAGGTATACTTTTAATTTGGAGTAGGTTCGCAGTAACATCTTCACCAGTTTCACCGTCACCACGGGTTGAACCTCTATAAAATAAACCTTCCCTATATTCGAGAGATACCGAAAGTCCGTCAATTTTAGGCTCAACAGAAAATTTTGTTTTGCCCAAATCAATTTTTTGGGCAAAGGTGCTAAATTCATCAAAGGAAAACACATCCTGTAAGCTTTCCATTTTTACCTTGTGTTCAACAGGAGTGAAAAGACGCATAGCAGCACCGCCAACTGTTACGGTTGGTGAATCTTCTTTTCTAAACTGAGGAAAATCTTCTTCTAAATTTTCAAGCTCACGAAGTAAAGCATCGTATTCAAAATCCTCAATTTCAGGTGAATCCTCTAAATAATACTTTCTATTGTGATATTTTAAAATTTCGCTTAACTCATTTATTCGGTTTTCTGCTTGTTTAATATCCATAAATTTTGTTCCTTTTATTTATTTGCACCATAATCGTTTATAAGCCCGCCCGTGTTATCCGTTTCACTTTCAATAACATTAGTAAATGCATCGGGACTCTTACCAACTATAACAGTTTGCGCCACTATTGCGGTTGTTGATGCGTTTATAGACTTATTGTACCCCGTTATTATCAGACTTCCGTTAATATCAATATTGATGTTAATAATATGCAAAACTTGATTAATGCCTGCCGATTTGAACTCGTGAGAAAAATCAACAAAGGCAGTAGTCGTTAACTGCATTTTTAATCGTATATGCGGGCCAAAGCCCGATGTATATGTACTTCCTAAAAATGTGCCAATAGGAATCGAAACTGTATAGAATTCGTGTTGTTCAATAATTTTAGCGATTTGATTTGAAACCTGACTTTTTAATCGGTTAACCTCATAAACATCTATTTCAAGGCTAGTAACATATCCCTCGCTGTTAGAAGTTAGATTAACAATATCGCTATATGAAACATCATTTAGTTCTAATATCTCTAAAATAGCCTGGTTTGCCGAATTTAGCATTATTGTTTCAGCAACACTTACCGCAAACCGCATAATAACCGGATGCATCTTGTAGAAGCAAACTAAAAGTGAAACTGTAAAACATAGTAAAACACAAAGCAATATTCTCAAATAATATTTTGGTTTTTTTGGCCTTTTGATATAATTTCACCCGCTTTCCATACTAACATTGTACGAAAAATCGGTGAAAATGTGAAATTTTATAATAAAGATAATATATTTTCTTTTGTAGCAAGACCAATATTTGAAGCAGTTGCGGCACCTGCGGCATTAGCAAGCTTTAAAGCATAAGATAGGTTGGTATCAACACCAGCCAGAAAGCCGGCTAACATAGAATCGCCGGCACCTACTGTGTTAACTGCATTTATTTTGTGTGGGTTTAGCTTAGTAACCTTTGAAAACTCATCAACAAATATTGCACCTTTATCACCTAACGAAACTAATACATTTTGAGCACCTTTTTCTTTTAGGCAAAGAGCGGCATTTATAATATTTTGGTCAGTATCAAGTGTTTTACCTGATATTTGCTCTAATTCAAATAGGTTTGGCTTTATGAGATAAGGTTTATATTTTAGTGTGTTAAGTAATAACTCGTTGGTGGCATCAACACAAACTCTAATTCCTTTGCCATAGAGCTTTGCTAAAATTTTCTCATAAATATCACTATCAACACTTGGCGGAACACTGCCCGATAAAACAAGTGTATCACCCATTTTAAGACGAGATAACTTTTCAAAAAGCTGTTCAATGGCTTTTAAATCTATGCTTGGCCCTGTAGCGTTAATTTCAGTTTCAGAAGTGCCTTTTAATTTTACATTTATTCTCGTGTTGCCATTTTCAAGCAGGATGAAATCGGTTTTAATCCCGATTTCCATAGCTATTTTATTTAATTGCCTACCTGTAAAGCCTGCAATAAAACCAAGAGCAACATTTGGAACATCTAAACGAGTTAGAATGACCGAAACATTTATTCCCTTGCCACCAATTTGAAAATCCTCATTATACGAGCGGTTAGTTTCGCCTATTTTAAACGAATCAACATTTAATGAATAATCCAAAGCAGGATTAAATGTTAGTGTGTAAATCATAATTATTTATTCAACACAAACTGTGCCATCTTCCAAAACGGTGATATTCATTCCGTCCTTAACATAGCTTAAAAATTCATCGCCTAAACAGTCTATTACCGGCATTGTAACACCATCAACCCAAACATCAGCAAGAACAGCACCGGCGGCTGCCAAAGAATCAATATGGTTAGCAAAAAGCATACAAGCCGGATTTCTATGCATGGCACAGGCACAATAAAGCACAAGTCCACCCGTTGTTGAACCGATAGTTTGTGGCAAGCAAAGTGCCTTATTATAAAGAGGTTTTCCGTTGAGCTCGGAGTTATTTTGGTCACCGCATTTTACCTCTTTATCTCCAAATTGAAGAGCCATTTGAAGTGAAGCTAAGGTATTAAAGCCCTCGGTTGTAACAACCGCCTCGGCGGTAACTGTTCCGGGAGTAACAACTCTGCCTTTAAACTTTTTCATAATTATTTACCTTTCTTTGTTAGTGCAAGCAAGATTTCTTCATCTGAATAATAACGAGCGCTTGTATATGTGCGCAGCTTATTAGATGAGGTTATAACCGGCATTTTCTTGCAAAGCGGATTATTCATATACATAAGCGGACAAATATAAGAGGTAATAACACCTGTATTTTTGAGACGTTTAGCATACTCGGTTTTATTAAATTCTTCGAGCACCTTTGGAGCAGCGGTGAAAACAGTTGGAATTAATACCTTTTTATTACCGTATTCACAAAGAGCCGCCTCAATCTTTTCAGTCCAGTCTTTAAGCTGTTGAAGGCTCATATGCGGACAACCCATAAAGCAAAGCTTAGGGGAAGCATCAGGATTTTTCCAAACAACAGGATAGTTTGCCTTAACCCTTTCAAGCTCGGCATCATCAATTATATATTCCTTAGCATTTTCGCAAATAATTGCTCTTCCCTGTTCCTTCGCTTCGGGAGTTAAATTTTCAATATGATAAAGTCCAACTGCACCATTTGAAGCAGTAGCCGCACCAAAATCTTTGAGATAGGTGCAGGCCTCGTCGGTAAGCTCGGTACCTATCCATTTATCAAGGCCAACAACAAAAGGTACATCCTCCATAACCTTCATACCAATTGCTGAGCCTAAAAGCTGTGCCTCAGGTTTCTTAGATGTTTCAATTTTTATAATCCAAGTAGCTTTTCTGCCTTCATCGGTTAGTAAACCGAAATATGGCACATAACCAACTATTGAACCCATAATATCAAGAATACCTGAATTTCGGTTGCAACGGGCTCCCAAAACAGAGTTTGCATAAACAACTGCGCTTGATTCTGCCCAGCTTAAAACATCGTTTTTCTTAGGCTTATTACCAACCTCATCCATATAACAGGTACAGGTAAAGGCATCCTTATCCATAAGTCCTAATTTATTTAGCTGTTGTTCATAAAAATCCTGCTTAGTATACATAAATTTGTTGAAAACAAAGTTTTGCAAAAAGTTTGCAGGAACATTTTTATCAATAGGCCTTGGGTCTACTGAAAACCTTTGTCCAGAGACAACACCCGCATCAAGCAGTTGTTGCATAAGGTCATAAACAGGTGACATAACCTTTAAACCAAAAGAGGTCACAAGGTGATTATTTTCGGAGGTTATAGGCACTAATTTTTCGGCTTCAAAGGCATCACCATACATAACTATGGTTTTCATAACCTTTGCCATAGTTTCGCCCTTAGCGCCGTCTAAAATTTGTTGTTGTTGGGGGGTTAAAATCATAAATCCCACTCCTTTATGTTGCATTATTTTTGAAGATTTGAAGAAAAAATCGAGAAGATTTATAGTTTCATTGCAATGTCCCAAGCTTGCCAAATAACAGTTCTAAGTGAACCAACCTTTGAAGCGTCGCCGATTATATGAACATTCTTTGTTTTGCGGGCAATCGGAGCCGGACGGTAGCCTATCGACATAATTACATTATCGGCATCTATTTTAAAGGACCTGCCATTTTTATCAATAACAGTAACGCCATCCTCGTGAATTTCGGAAAGCTTAGTTTGAAGATGAACCGGAACCTTATTAGCATTAAAGAAATCACGTAAAAAGCTTGTATTTGCAAGACAAATTTTATCCGAAACAATCAGGTCGTTTTGCATCTCAACAATGGTTGGTTTCTTGCCCTGCAAATAAAGCTCATAAGCAATTTCACAACCTGTGAGACCTCCACCGATAATAACAACATTCTCTCCTACCGACTTTTCGCCTAATAAATACTCAATCGCTTCTATTCCATACTGATTACCCTTAACTGCTATATGGCGTGGCTTAGCACCCGTTGCAATTATAACCTCATCAGCACCCAAGGAATCAATATCGGTAACCTTAGTGTTTAACTGAATTTCAATAGGATATTTTTGTATTTCACGGTTATACCAAGCAATTAATGCACGGTCTTTTTCTTTAAAAGAGGGTGCAGCAGCGGCTATAAATACACCGCCCAATTTATCGGTCATTTCATAAAGCTTAACCTCGTGGCCACGCTTTGCGCAAACAATAGCTGCTTCCATTCCGCCGATACCGCCGCCAATAACAGCAATTTTTTTCTTGACCTTTGCTGGCTTAATCGAATATTTATCCGACTGCATAACCCTTGGGTCTAATGCACAACGGGCAATATGGCTCGCATCGTAAATACTCTGTGCATTAGCAACACCTTTATAATGAGCCATATTAAAGCAGGCATTGTGGCAGCAAATACAAGGTCTTATATCCTCTAATCTATCCTCAATAAGCTTTGTCACCCATTCACTGTCTGCAAGAAACTGTCTCGCAACGCCCATAGCATCAATTTTACCCTCAGCTATGGCATTAGCGGCAACATCCGGCTCCATTCTTCCGGCACAAACAACCGGAATAGAAACACATTGTTTAATATGTGAAACATCCTCTAAATTGCAGTTTTGAGGCATATACATTGGTGGATGTGCCCAATACCAAGAATCATAGGTTCCGTTATCCGCATTAAGCATATCGTAGCCTGCATCCTGTAAATATTTAGCGGCCCTTTCGCTCTCCTTCATATCTCTGCCTATTTCGGTATATTCTTCACCCGGGACAGCACCAACGCCGAAATCCTTAACCTTGCTTTCAACAGAATATCTAAGTGAAACAGGATAATCAGCACCGCAAGAAGCTTTAATAGCTTTAACTATATCGGTTGCAAAGCGATAACGGTTTTCAAAAGAACCGCCATAATTATCGGTTCTTTTATTTGTGTATTCTAAGGTAAACTGATCGAGTAGATATCCCTCGTGAACAGCGTGAACCTCAACACCGTCTACCCCAGCCTCCTTACATAATGCGGCAGTTTTAGCAAAAGCATCAATTATCTCTTCTATTTCCTTAACGGTTATGGGTCGGCAGGTAACCTTATCCGACCAACGTGAAGGCAGCTCGCTTGGACTCGCACTTTGATAAGGAATATTAATAATTGGCTTAATTATATCTCTAACAACAGGCATATTATGTAGCATAACAAGCGGTGTTGGAATTGCCCAAGAACGACCCATTCCCGCAGTTATTTGTATAAAGAGCTTTGCACCCGTTTTATGAATTTCATCCATAAAAAGCTTTAAGTCTTTAAACATTTTTTTATTTTGATAGAGCCACTGTCCCATAAAGGTGCTCTTAATTGGGGCAATACCGGGAATAATAAGACCAACATTGTTATTAGCTTTTTCCAAGAAAAACTTTGCAGCCTCTTTATCAAAATGGTTGCCGGTGTGTTCCATCCAACCAAACAGTGAGGTACCACCCATTGGGCATAAAACTATTCGGTTTTTGATCTCAACATTACCTATTTTCCAAGGTGTGAACAGTGCTTCATACTTTGAATCCAAAATTAACACGTCCTTTGTTAAAAAAATATCTATTTATATTATAATATAAATAGCCAAAACAGTCAACAACAAAAAAGCAGGGTTATCCCCTGCTTTAATTAGCAAAATATATTCCTTTTTCTAATGCTTCAAGCATAATCTCAGCACTGCTTTCGTTGGTTGCCAATGGTATTTTTTGAACATCGCAAAGGCGAAGGAGCGCCGAAACATCAGGCTCGTGCGGTTGGGCGGTTAATGGATCTCTTAAAAAAATAACCATATCTAAATTTCCATCAGCCAACATAGCTCCGATTTGTTGGTCACCACCTAAGGGGCCGCTTTTCATACGGTTAATGTTTAAGCCCGTTTCACCAATAATAAGAGTACCGGTTGTACCTGTTGCATAAAGCTCGTGTGCATATAAAACATCCTTATGCTTTTTTGCAAGCTTAATTATATCGTCTTTTTTCTTATCGTGTGCTATTAATGCAATTTTCATAATAATCACCATATCTTTCCGAGACACAAAATGCGATATAAAATCACGGATATGGTGATTATTATAACGCATGTATTACGGTTGCCGAGTAATCAGCGAAAAATACGCGTCTCTATATTTGTTTAGCGTGATTTTTCACGCTATCACCGTTATATTTAAAATTATCCCCAATATTTTCTATCAAGACTGCGAAAATTAATTGCAGTAAAAATATGCTCTTTTTCAATTATATTCGATTCTTGCAAATCTGCAATGGTTCTTGCAACCTTTAAAATCCTATCATAAGCTCTTGCAGACATACCAAGTCTTTCAAAAGAAAGAGCTAAATATTTTGAAGCCTCTTCGGATAAAATGCAGTACTTCCTAATAAGCGAGGGTGTGAGCCTTGCATTGCAGGTAATACCAGTTCCCTTATATCTTTCAGTTTGAATTTTGCGAGCCTTGTTTACCCTTTGCCTTATTTGCTCAGAGGTTTCCTCGCAAAAATCAGAGTTGAGGGATTTATATTCAACCGGTGGCACCTCAATATGTATATCAATTCTATCAAGCATTGGGCCAGAAATCTTGCCTAAATACTTATGAACCGCATTTGCGGTACAGCTACACGCTTTTGTCGGGTGTCCAAAAAAGCCGCATGGACAAGGATTCATAGCCGCAACAAGCATAACCGAGCTTGGATATGTAAGTGAGCCCGCAACCCTTGAAATTGTAACCTTTTCGTCTTCAAGAGGTTGCCTTAATGATTCCATAACATCTCGTTTAAATTCGGGTAATTCATCTAAAAACAAAACCCCATTATGAGCAAGTGAAATTTCACCCGGCTTTGGAACAGTACCTCCTCCCGCAACACCCGCAGCAGAAACTGTATGGTGAGGTGAACGGAAAGGTCGATTAACAACAAAGGGATTTTGCTTAGAAAGCAGGCCCGCTATTGAATGAATTTTTGTTGTTTCAACCGATTCCTCAAAGGTCATTTGAGGCAATATTCCCGGAAGGCGCTTTGCAAGCATACTTTTTCCCGCACCGGGTGGACCTATCAAAATAATATTGTGTCCTCCCGCAGCCGCAACCTCTAACGCCTTTTTTGCGGCGATTTGACCTTTTACCTCTGAAAAATCGGGAATATTATCAAAACTATTATCACAAATTTCGGTGTGTGGCATTGGAGTTATAGCTTTATTACCGTTTATATGGTCTAATAGCTGCTTTAAATTCTCAACCGGGTAAACATTTATTCCTTCAATAACTGCCGCCTCTAAGGCATTATCAAAAGGCACAAACAAGTCTTTAATTCCATTTTGTGAGGCAGTTATTGCAATGGCTAAAACTCCGTTAACGCTACGAATTTTACCGTCAAGCGCAACCTCGCCAACAGCAACAGCACCGCTAAGGTCAGCCTTTAACTGTCCCGAAGCCTTTAAAATTGCAAGTAGCACCGCCAAATCGTAAATTGAGCCTTCTTTTTTACGGTCAGCAGGGGCTAAATTAACAGTTATTTTGCTAACAGGAAATTTATATCCGCAGTTTTTGATAGCGGCTCTTACCCTGTCCCTCGATTCTTTAACAGCCGCATCAGGAAGACCAACAATATCAAATCCAGGCAAACCGTTTGAAACATCGGCTTCAATTTCAAGCATATACGAATCAATTCCGAATAATCCAACACCGTTTACTCTTGAAAACAAAATATCGCCTCCCTAATAAATAAGTTGAATTTTAATTTTTAAAAAATTATACCATATTTTAGTATTTCCTGCAAGATAAAAAAGAACGGTTAAACCGTTCTTTTTACTACTTATTGGTTTATTTTAAATCTTTACGAGAAAAAGTCAACATACCGTGACCAAGAAGTCCCAAAGTAAACACTATTGGAGTTATCAAGTAATAGCAAACATCCTTAACTTTATAAGACGAACCTAAACCAATATTTGCCGAAAAATTAAACACATTAATTCGTTGAAAAAAATCAAGAATCTCAACAACTTTTTCCATTTTGGGTTCCGCCGAAATTACCATAATTACGCCTTGTAAAATTCCGGCAATCATTGTGCAACCCAAAACAATAGCAATATATATCACGATAACTAGACCTATATTTTTCTTAGTTACACACAAATTGCTGACAAATGCTGCAGCAAATAAATACACCAAAAACTGAAACAGTAACGATTCTAAAAAATACCAAAAATCCGATAAGGTAAATGGAGTTGATTGATAATCAAAAAAAGGCAAACTAATAGCAAGAGTGAGTAAAGCATGTGCCAATACAATACCGAATAATGCAATAAAACAAACAATAAAAAGTGATAGAAAAATTGATAATCGAGAATGTCCGCTAATAATCTTATTTCTAACAGTGCCAAAACTAAAATCCTTAAAAAGAATAATCCCTATAAGAAGCGGTGCTATTAGACCGAGATTATTACCGAAAGAAAACGCACCAAAAAACTGTCCCTTAGCTGTAATGTACCCCGAAAGCAATTCTTTGGTCATTTCGTCAATAGCGTCCATTGCTCCAAATATAACAACATACAAAAGCGGAATAATTACTGCAAAAACAACCGCCAAAATGCAAACAACAAGAAATAATTTATCACAAAAAATTCTTTTGAAATCAGATTTAATTAGTCTAATCATCATCGCTTACCCCCTATTGTTTCAAGATAATAATTTTCGAAGTTTGATTCGTGACAATTAATAGCGTTAATATGTATATCTGCACCAATAATAATAGACAATATTTCATTAAGATTAATTTCACCTACAAAACGCAAACCGTTAGGAATATACAAAACATTTTTTTGATTAATTGAATCAGAAAACAATTGATAAAGCTTTTCGGTATTATCAACTATTATATCGGTTGTTTTAGACATTTCCTGCTGCAACTGAGCAGCTGTTATTTCCTTTATAATATGACCTTTGGAAATTATTCCGTATTTTGTTGCAACTAAGGAAAGTTCAGTTAAAATATGGGATGAAATTAAAAATGTAATCCTTCTCTCACGATTAAGTTTTAGAATTAATTCACGAATTTCAACAATACCGGCAGGATCAAGACCGTTCATTGGCTCATCTAAAATCAGAAATTCAGGCTCACTAAGCAATGCCATAGCAATACCGAGTCGCTGACGCATCCCAAGAGAAAAATTGCTAACATGCTTTTTATCTTTAAAAAGTTCGCCAAGACCAACTTCGTTGAGTGTCTTAAAAATTCTTTCATCAGGAGAGATTCCAAGAATTTCACATTGCATTTTAAGATTATCATAAGCCGACATATTTTGATATATTGATGGCGTCTCTACTACCGCTCCTACCTTGCGTCGTGCTTCGTTAATCTTTTTCGAATTATTATCAACACCAAACAATTCGAATCTTCCCGAATCAGGAAAAATAAGACCGGTAACAAGTCTAATGATTGTAGTTTTGCCGGAACCATTTTCTCCAACAAAACCATAAATATCACCACGAGAAATAGTTATATTTGCATCATTAACTGCAACTTGCTTTTTGTACCTTTTACAAAGTCCGAAAGTTCTTAGAACATAGTCCATAAAAATATTCCTTTCAGTTAAAAATATTCTTTACAAAAAGTATAACATGTTATCACATTTTTCGCAAGAAAAAATAGAATAATTGGTTTCTATTCTCCCCATCTATTCACTTTAAAATTGAAATACTCACAGCCTACGCACAAAGTGATATTATATTCGCCTTTAAAACTCGTGAAGCGAATATCACTTGCGAAGTAAATATAACCGAGCGAAGCTCAAATAACTCGCCAAAGGCGAATATAACAGAAAAAACTCTTGTTCAAAAAGAACAAGAGTTTTTTCTGGGTGTTTTGAACTTAATGACACGAATGAAAAGTGCCTGAAAACCAAGATTTACTTAACCAGTTTATTAAAAAATGAAATTAATTCGTCATAATTATTATAATTAGAAATTATTACAATACCATCAGTTATTTCATCAACAACCGTTGGAGAAGATACAATCTGTTCATCCAAAACAATATACAATTTTTTACCTATGTTCTCTTTTGTTGCGTTTGCAAAAGCAATAGTTCCTTGTTCATTGAATTCGAGTTGTATATAATAACTGTTATATTCTGACCATTTCGCAGAGACAAACATAATATCAGAGGAATCAAGCAAAACATTATTCTCTTCATCTATAAATTGTATTATGTTCTCAGTAGAAACCCCAGACTGCTTATATAAATATGTCCCGTCTGCAAGTTCTGTGTATTTTTCTTTTTCTTGCTGAGCTTTTGCGGCTGCTTCATTGCCATTTAATTTATTTACAATAGGATTCAAATCACAAGCAGACAAACTTAAAATCACAATAATAACTGTTATTAACACAAATATTCTTTTCATAAAATCACCGCCTTGAGTGTATTATAACATAAAAGCGGTGGAGGTGCAATAACTATTCATTATTCATCAGCGAAGCGACTTCATTTTTCATTATTCATTCGAAAATCCGTTCCCTGTTAATGAATAATGAATGATGAAAAATGAATAGTGAATAATACAAACGAAAATCCGTCCACTTTCGTGAACGGATTTTCGTTTGGGTGTTTTGAACTTAATGGCACGAATGAAAAGTGCCTGAAAACTGAAGATTTTCTTAGATTTGTTTAAATTTATTGTAAGTTATACAATTTACACAATTTTCATCATATTTTTTAAAACTTCTAAAAATACCATTATCCAACCCCTCATCACCAAGGGGATTTCCCTTGAGAACAAAAAGGGTATTCAAAACTTTTTCATCAAATTTATAAATCGGTATTCTATCACCATATTGCCTTCCTGCACCTCGAGGAAAGCGAGGAATTTGCTCCCAACAAATAGTATTATCAACAAAATGAATTATAGTTTTGTTATTGGCTCTTTTCTTAGGAATAATGATTGTATACACTTTTTCATCACATTTTACAGAATAAACATTTACAAATTCTGTTTGGTTAATAAGTTGTTTGTTTTCCTTAAAAGAATTAAATAATTTCATATAATTCACCTCTTGAATACATTATAGCATAAAATCAGTGAAAAATCAACGGCTTGACGTTGTATATCATCAATTCCGTAGGAATTGCATATCATCAAAACTTTAGTTTTGTATATCATCATTGCGAAAGGCTTTTGATACACGCTAAAGCGTGATGATATACAGTCCTAACGGACTGATGAGATACAACGATAGCAACGCTATCGTTGATGATATACCATTGCTTTCGCAATGGATAAAAAAACTCTCGTTCCGAAGAACGAAAGTTTTTTGTCATTCGTGTCCGAAAAAGAACTGGTCAAAAACCTGATTTTCTTTATAAGACTATTACTTTAGATGTCTTTTAAAATAACATCATCCAACCGTTTCTCGCAAAATGTAAGAAACTCGTGCCAAAGATTCACATCAATGAATTTGTTTTCGCCTGTTTTCAAAAGCAATTCACCTTTAACAGCAGTATCGTTATTCCAAACATGGTTACCGATAAAGACATCCACTTTTTCTTTCTTTAATCTATGCAATGAATTGCGATAATCCTCTCTGCAACCGTCATAATCAAAATGGCCCTGAGCCATCGTATTGGCACCGGCACCTCCAAACATTCCCACGCGATAGATTTTTCCGTCATCCTCTGTGTTAAAGAATAACGAGATAGTACCTTTTGTATGTCCGGGCGTTTCTATAAAGGATACAGTAGTATTACCAAGGGAAAGTGTATCTCCTTCGCCAATTAAAATATCAGGATCAAAATACCGTTTTACCTTTTCCTCATCATCACGACCAATCAATGTCTTTGCACCAGACAAATCTACCATTGCTGCAGTTGCTTCAGTATGGTCACCGTGCCAATGTGTGTTTATAATATACTTGATGTCCTTTGGATTGAAGCCCAATTCATAAATAGAACGCACAACAAGATATAATGTGTTGGAATATCCCGGATCAATCAGAATTAGACCTTCCCCTGTATCAATCAAATGGCACGAAGCTTGGAAGGTTCCGACAAAATAAACGTTCCCGATAATTCTGAACGGCTCCATTTTCCCTTCCCAAGGATTTGTAATTTTTCTTCTTTCAAACATTTATTATCACCGCCTTGGGTTTATTATAGCATAAAAGCGGTGGCGGTGCAAGTCAAATCAATGCGAAGCATTGCATGGAATCAACACGTAGTGTTGGATGTAATCCACCGTAGGTGGTATGTAATCAATCCGAAGGAAATACACCTGCGGTGATGCCATACACGCTACGCGTGATTACATACGCCTAACG
>JAZSLI010000042.1:0-6365 GCA_045535295.1 Acutalibacteraceae bacterium
CATTGTTTGTGTTACAGTTTTCATGACGAATGGTTAATCCTCCTGTACGTTTTGATTTGAGCAACTTAACTGTAACACAGGATTTTCCATTCGTCACTCTTTTTTTATTCGTTACTGTAACACATCTATTGTAAACCTACACTTAAAGATAAAGGAATTTATATAATCAATTGACAAAAATCGCACTTTTTCTTATAATAAAACTATATTGTGTGTTGATATTTTAAAGGAGTAGAACAAAATGGCAAAGAATAGTAAGCTTTTACAGGCAATTTATGATTCTGCTGATAGATTAATGCAAAGACATTCTAATACTCGTGTGTCGCAAACTCATATTCTTATGGCGTTATTAACGCTAAAAAATGCTCCTACAAATAGATTTAGTAGGGACGAAGAATATAATCTTGTTATTCAATACTTTAATGCTTCTGACAAGGATATAAATTCAACCTTATCTTTTGCTTATAATTCCATAGCTCTTAATAAAGAGGTTGATGAACAAGAGGAGGTTGCGCTTCTTAAATGCTATGAAAAGGCCATTCTTTACGCTGAGATTGCCGATGAGGAGGAAGTAACCGCTCCTATGCTAATCTCACAAATTTTAGAGGCTCCAACACCCGAAACAATTCGTATTTTTTCTAAGATTCTTCCAAATTCACAGTTTTCACAGGAAGAATCAGAAAAAGAAAACATTTTTGATGGACCGGTTTCAACGGCAAGCACCCTTTGGCCGCTTAAAAATTTACAAAGCAAGCTGCGCCAAAAGGTATATGGTCAGGACGAGGCCATAAGTGCAATGGTTTCAGGTTATTTCAACCTGCTTTTAAATGAGGATTTTGAGAAAAATTCGGTTAAGCCAAAGGGGGTTTTTCTCTTTGCGGGCGCACCCGGTGTAGGCAAAACCTATTTGGCTCAGGTTGCGGCAAGGTCAATGCATATGCCATTTAGACGCTTTGATATGAGCAGCTTTTCGGATAAAGAGTCGACCCTTGAATTTGCAGGAACCGATAAGGTTTATAGGAGTAGTCACGAGGGCTTGGTGACCGGTTTTGTGCAAAAGCATCCAAAATGTGTTTTGCTTTTTGATGAAATTGAAAAGGCACATATTAACATTATTCATTTGTTTTTGCAAATTCTTGATGCGGGCAAATTAAAGGATTCTTATACCGGCAAAAATGTTTTATTTAATAACACAATTATTATTATGACTACCAATGCCGGCAAGAGTCTTTATGAAAATTTAGAGCCCGGCTCGCCAATGCCTAACAGAAAAACTGTTATTAATGCACTTGCCACTGAGATTAATCCTTTTACAGGCAAAAATTATTTTCCTGAGGCTATTTGTTCTCGCTTTGCTGCTGGTAACATTGTGCTTTTTAATCCCTTAGGAGTGCAAGAGCTTTTGAAAATCGGTAATGCTGCAATAGAGGAGAGTGTTGCCCGAATTGCTCAAAAATTTAATTTTAGCGTTGAATATGATGAAAAGCTTTGCACCACCCTGCTTCTATCGGAGGGTGGCCGTGCTGATGCCCGTTCGCTTAACGGACGAGCCGCAAACTTTATTAATCAAGAAATTTATAACTGGCTTAAATTTGCTTATGAGCGGGACGAACAAGGCTTAAATAAGGTTGAAAAAATAAGAATTAGAGTTCCTATGCAAGAGCAGGCACTTAAATTTTTTGAATCTTCCGAAAGATCCAATATTTTGCTTTATAGTGAAATACCGGGAACCTTTAAGAATTTTGAATCGTCAGATAACTATAATATTTTAATGGCAAAAACATCGCATCAGGCAATAGAAATGCTTGGAGATTATGATATTGCCTTTGCAGTTTGTGATATTTTTGGTGATGAGCCGCCAACTCTTAATATTGAAGATACTGCTTCTGAAGGACGAGAACTGATGGAACGCTTGGTAAAAGATAGAGTGCCAACCTTTGTTTATCGTTCCGAAAAGAGAATTATCAATGATGAAGAGGCACAGGCTTTAATGGAAAACGGAGCTTTGGGCTTTGTTGAAGAGGGAAGCAAGCAAGAAGTTTATGATGCACTCAGTCAGCGTTGTAAGCAGGTTTATTCCGAAAAAACCCTTAGAGAATTGGCAAGGTCTAAAAAGGTGCTTTCCTTTGATTGCATTTATTATTGGGATAAAAAAACCCAAATCGGAGATATCGAGCTTTCTAATTTGAGGGTTATTCCTGCAGTTGATGCCGAGGATAAGGACGATATTGCCAATGTTTGTATGACCAATGTCACCTTTGGTGATGTTGTGGGTGCTGAGGATGCCAAGCAAGAACTTAAAGGTTTTATTTCCTATCTTAAAAATCCAAAGCTTTATGCTAAAAATAAGATACCTTGCCCCAAAGGAGTTATGCTTTACGGACCTCCCGGAACGGGTAAGACCATGTTAGCAAAGGCGTTTGCACATGAATCGGGAGCTGCTTTTATTGCTACCCATGGGAATAATTTCCTTTCCTCAAAAAGAGGAGGGGGAGCTGCTGAGGTTAAGCGATTGTTCGCTTTGGCAAGAAAATATGCTCCGGCAGTTCTCTTTATTGATGAAATAGATATTGTTGCAAAGGACCGTTTTTCTTCCTCTCTTGCGGATGATGTTGTTAATGCCCTATTAAATGAGATGGACGGTTTCTCAACAAACTCGTCCCGTCCTGTTTTTGTGCTTGCTGCTACTAATTTTGATGTTGCTTTTGGTAAAAAAAGCGCATTAGATAGTGCGCTCTTGCGCCGCTTTGATAGAAGAATATTTGTTGATTTGCCAAATTCTAACGAGCGAAAGCTCTTTATTGAAAGCCGCTTGGCAAACAGTAAGCAAGCGTTAAGTAATGAGGTTATTGATAATGTGGTTGCTCGTTCGGTTGGTATGAGTCTTGCCGAGCTTGAATCTATCATTGATTTTGCACTTAGAACTATGGTTCAAACCGAGCAAACTCATTTAACTGAGGAAATGTTTAACGAGCTTTTTGAAACATATTGTTTTGGTGAAATTAATCAAACAAACCCAACTATGCTAAGGCGAGTTGCGGTTCACGAATCGGGCCATGCCATTCTAAGTTACCTTAACGGAATCAAGCCTAATTATATTACTATTGCGGGCAGGGGAGGATATGGTGGATATGTTCAGTCCTCTGATGAGCAGGATGCATATACTAAAAAACACTTGCTTAGCATGATTAGAGGCTTCCTTGCGGGTAGAGCGGCAGAACTGGTTGTTTTTGGCGATGAGGATGGTGTTTCCACGGGGTCTACCTCAGATTTGAAAATGGCAACTGATACCGCACTTCGTATGATAACTACCTACGGTATGAGTGAGGAGCGAGGACTTATGTGGAACGAGAATGATATAAATAGTCAAATAACCGTTACACTTTGTAATCGCATTTTAGCTGATGAATTGCAAAATGCAGTTACTATTCTTGAACAACATAAAGACCTAATTGAGCGCTTAACTCAGGTACTTATGGAAAAGAATCACTTAATGGGCTATGAGCTTGAAGAGATTTTTAACGAAATGGCTTGATAAACAAAACCGTCCCCACCATTTAGGTGGGGACGGTTTGCTATTCTTCGGGTTTTGCTTCAAGGGTGTTAGTCAGCACATGCTGATAAATGCCCTTAAACTCGCATTGGGCTCTTTTCAAAGCCTCGTCCGAGATTTTACCTTCACAAAAAAGCTTACGAAGCTTTTTTGCCCGTTTTTCGAGTTTTGAAAACTCACGGTTAATGTTTCCTAACGCCGCACTGGCGGTAGGGTTGGAATAATAACCCATAATTTTTCCTCCTAAAAAATATTCTGTTTTTAGTAGGAAGGCATAAAAAAAGCCTATCCTGCAAATTGGCATAATTTCCCCTTGGAAATTATATCCATTGCAAAATAAGCACTAATTTTTGTTGCCCTAATGATAGCACAATATATTTGATTTGTCAATAGAAATTTTAAATTTTCGGATGAAAAACTCCACCTATCAAGGTGGAGTTTTAAAAACTTTTTAATTATTATTTTAAGAAAAAGTCTGCTGCAAGGAATATAGCGGCAGCTCTGGTGTTAGCACTTGCTGCGGCAGTATGTTGCTCAATATCATATAGATATGACTCAATATCGCTACGGCTTGCATCATCTATTAAACGATTAATACTTTCCTTAATTGTATCAGCACGACCTGATTGAAGCACACGCATAATTTCTGATAAAATAGCAGGATTTGAATATTCGGGACCTACTGGGCAGTTAGGATAAGCATTGTAATAATCATTAAGTTCAACCGAAAGCTTAGAATATAAATCAAGATATTCTTTATGGTTTTTACGGTTTGCAATCTTCATGAAAATTCCACCAACTATCATTGCAGCTCCGGGAACAACAAAGCCGATAAGTGAACCCAAGAAAGCTTCAGGACCGGACAGCATTGCGAATAATCCCGCAACTGTTATAATGATACCCCAAACTAAGAGCGAGCTTTTTGCACCCTTTGAATAATAACTAACTAACTCACAGCAAGCATCGTAAGCTTCATAATCTTCACTCTTGGGTGAGAAATAGTCTAACAAGGATTGCATAGCATCAATCTCACTTTGACGGATAGCAGTTTTTTGTGCTTGATAGGATTGCTGCATTTGAACCTCAGGCGAAGTTGTTGGCTGAGCGGATAAAGATTTTCCGCAAGCATTACAAAAAGCCGAGCCATCTGCAATAGAAGCGCCACAATAAGAACAAAACATAATAAAAACCTCCTCTTTTTTATAAATATAGCACATTATTCGAGGATTTTCAACAAGAAAATGCAAATTTTTAAGTTGAGTTAGCAATTTATCCTCGTATACTTGACAAAAAATGAAAATGGGTTTAATATAAATATATATTTATTTAAAGGAGTAATTAAAATGGACGCAATTAGAAAGTTTTTCCCTTTTAAAGCAAATGCCAAGGATGTAAAATCACTCGTTATAGCAATAGTTATTTATGTTGTTATTGGCGTGGTTGCAGGTGCAATCATTGGAATTTTTGCAGGAATTCCTGTTTTAGGTTTGATTTTCAAAATTATTTGTATTCTTATTGACCTTTACAGTCTTGCAGGCATTGCTCTCGCAATTCTTGATTTTTTAGAGGTTAAAATTTAGGATTAGAATCAAAATGTATTTTTTTTAATAGAATGAAAGCAGAGGTGTAATATACGCCTCTGCTTTCATTTTATGTCGGTGAATGGCGGTTTTGAATAATTTATTATTAGAAAAAAAGGAGGAATTTTTATGGTTAAAATAGGATTAGATGCAGGTCACGGTTTGAATACTGTTGGCAAGCAAACACCAAACGGAATTAAGGAATGGAGCCTTAATGATGAGGTTAGAGATAAGGTTATTGCTTTATTATCTGAGTATGATGTTGAGATTATTAATACCGATAACAATGAAGGGAATATTGACGAATCACTATCGGCAAGACTTAATTCTTATTTGAAGGCGGATGTTGCAGCCTTTGTTTCGATTCATCATAATGCTTTCACAGGCAGTTGGAATGAGGCTACCGGCGTTGAGGTTTATGTTGATAATAACGCTACTGACCAAGATATGCGATTAGCAGAGCTTATTTATAATAAGTTAGTGAGCTATACAGGTCTTAGAGCAAGGGGTATAAAGAGGGCAGCTTTTACGGTTATAAACCAAAACAAAATACCCGCAGTACTTTGTGAGGGCGGATTTATGGATTCGGCAAATGATTATAAGATAATCACCTCTGTGAAGGGTCAAGAGGCTTATGCCAGAGCAGTAGCGGAAGGCCTAATCGAGTTTCTGAATTTGCAAAAAAAGCAAAATAAAAGCATAATAGAACTTGCGAATGAGGTAATTAAGGGTCTTTGGGGAAATGGTGACGAGCGCAGGCAAAGGCTCGCCCTCGCAGGCTATGATTATAATGCTGTTCAGTCGGAAGTGAATTCGATTTTAGGAGCAAGCAGTATTTATTTTAAAAAGAGCGGCAAAAATTATAATAGTATTGTGGAAGCTCTAAAAAGCATTGGTGCAGAATCAGGATTTGCTTTTAGGAGAAAAATTGCAGCTAAAAACGGAATTAAAAATTATTTTGGAACTGCTTCGCAAAATATTAAAATGCTTAATCTTCTAAAAGAGGGTAAACTAATAAAGCCTTAAATTTTAAGTGTTTAATGCTTAATTAAAAAGCAAAAAGCTTTAAAAAAATTATTAGAAAACAAAATTATGTAGGTTTGTCAATGATGTGTTACAAAATTAAAAAACTTCACCGTTAATAAGAAAAGCCTTTAAATAATCGGCAGGAGATTTCCAATTAAGTGGACGCATAGGAAAATTATTGTATTTTCTGTTGTGAACAGAAAGTT
>JAZSLI010000050.1:0-19067 GCA_045535295.1 Acutalibacteraceae bacterium
GTTGTATCCTAATTTGTGTTCTCGCATATCCATTATAACACCTATTTTAAATTCTGCACTATAAATTTTGTTTTTTCTTCCTGTTTTACCCATAAAAAATATGCACCTCCAAAAGTGTCTAACTTTTGGGGTGCATATCACTGCTAACGACTTTTTTTATTATTTTATATTAGGCGTAAAGCCCAAATCTTCCAGAGATTCCACCGCAGTTTTAAGACAATGCTCACAACCACTAATGCTAACCTCTTTATCTTCAAGTGAAACACTAAAATTAATTTGTGCCTCTTGCAAGGCGGTTTTTATTCTTTGAACGCACCTTTCACACTGCATATCGGGAACAAAAATTTTATAATCCATTTTACTTTCTCCTTTTTTATATTTTTTTGCTTCTCAGCCTAAGGGCATTTCCAACCACAAAAACCGAGCTTAGCGACATTGCAAGTCCCGCTAACATAGGGCTAAGAAGTGGACCGCCAAAGGCATAAAGCGCCCCTGATGCAACAGGTATGCAAACCGTATTATAACAAAACGCCCAAAATAGATTTTGCTTTATATTTTTAATAGTATATTTCGAAAGCTTTATAGCCTTTTCCACATCACAGGGGTCGCTTTTCATTAACACAATATCTGCCGCTTCAATAGCGATATCGCTACCACTTCCAATAGCGCAGCCAACATCTGCTTGGCTTAGAGCAGGAGCATCGTTTATACCGTCTCCCACCATCATAACAGGCCCTACTTCTTTTCTTATTTGTGCAATTATCTCGGCCTTTTGCTGTGGTAAAACCTGAGAATATATAAGGTCAGCCCCTATAAGCCCTCCAATATATTCAGCGCATAGCTTGTTATCTCCCGAAAGCAAAACTGTTTTAATTCCCATAGCCTTGATTTTGCTAATAGCTTCCTTTGCGGTGGACTTTAACTCATCCGCAATTGCAATAAAGCCTACTGCCTTATCCCCAAAGCTCACAAAAACCACCGATTTGCCCTCGGACGCTTTTTTTGTAGCCTCACCTGAAAACTGAGTAGTATCAACTCCGTTTTCTTCTAAAAGCTCTTTTTTGCCAACCATAAGAACCTTACTATCAACCTTGCAAATTATTCCCTTGCCGCCTAAGTTATTATATTCTGTGGGCAGCTTTTCATTTTTTATTCCTTGCTGCTCGGCTTTTTTAATTATTGCCTTAGCCAACGGGTGCTCAGAACCGCTTTCAGCAATTAAAGCGAGACTTAAAAGCTTATTTTCATCCTCTGCAATAATATCGGTTACGGTTGCTTTTCCGAGTGTTACGGTTCCTGTTTTATCAAAAACCGCCGCCTTTATTTTATGAGTGGTTTCCAAAACCTCTCCGTTACGAATTAAAATTCCTTTTGAAGCGCCAAGTCCCGTTCCAACCATAACCGCAGTGGGTGTTGCAAGCCCCAAAGCGCACGGACAGGCAACCACCAAAACACTTGTGAAAATTTTAAGAGCAAATGCGATATCCCATCTTATCAAAAACCAGATAACCGCCGAAACAATAGCCACTAAAATAACCGCCGGCACGAAAAACCCTGCTACCTTATCTGCCGCCTTTGATATGGGTGCCTTTTTACTCTGCGCATCCTCAACAAATTTTATAATCTTTGCAAGTGCAGTATCCTCTCCTGTTTTTGTAACCTTAACATATATAAGTCCGTTAAGGTTAATACTGCCTCCTATTACCTCATCTCCAACCTTTTTTTCAACCGCAACGCTCTCACCTGTGAGCATTGATTCGTCTACCTCAGCTGAGCCCTCAGTAATAACACCATCCAATACGATTTTGGCGCCTGCCTTAATAACGGTTATATCTCCCACTACCACCTGAGAAGTTAAAACGGTTGTTTCTTCTCCGTTACGCAAAACCACAGCCTTATCGGGCGATAGCTCCATCAGCTTTTTTATTGCATCTGCGGTTTTAGATTTACTTCTTCTTTCAAAATATTTGCCAAGCATTACAAGGGTTATAACCACAGCCACCGATTCAAAATAAAGATTATGCACCGAATGGCTGTTATTGTTGATATTATAAGTCATAACAACACTGTATATAAGCGATGCTCCTGCTCCCAGGGCAACAAGCGAGTCCATATTGGGATGTCCTTTTATTAAAAGAGGAATCCCCTTTGCGAAAAAGCCTCTGCCAAAATAAAGCGCAGGTACCGATAAAAGCATCTGTGTTATTGCAAAATTATAAGGGTTATCTTTCATATCAATAATTTGAGGCAAGGGCAGGTCACTAAAAATCATTTGTCCCATAGAGATATATAAAAGCAGCAAAGTAAAAATTGCAGAAATAATTATTGGCAATATAGATTCCTTTTTTTCATTTTCAGCTTTAACCGTTTCCTTTTTTATGGGTTCTATCCCAAAGCCTGCTTTTTGGACAACCTTGATAAAATCTTTTTCTCCAACTTTTTTGGGTTCAAAGCTAACCGTCATTTTACCTGTTATAAGATTTACCTCACAAGCCTTAACACCATCTAACCTTGAAACAACCCTCTCAACCGAGCTGCTGCAAGCCGCACAGGACATACCGCTTATATTATAGCTTTCAGTTTTCACATAATCACCTCAAATCAACTTTATTATAAGCTCTGTTATAAACACAACTGCACAAGAGCAAATAGCAACTCCAAAAAGCTCAACCCCTAAGTAAGACAAAATCCCACCCACAATAAGCGCTGCCCAGCCTGACCAAACACTATTTGTGGCATTAATAATAGCGGGAAAGGTCATAACCGCCAAAGTCACATAGGGCACATAAAAAAGAAAGGATTTAACCGTTTTGTTTTTTATTTGCTTTCTTATAAGGGTTAATGGCAATAACCTTATTAAATAAATAACCGCCGCCATTATAAGTATGTAAACATATATATTATTCATCTTCATCCTCCTTACGAGGAAAAATAACTGCCGCCGCAAGAGAAATAAGAACGGTTAAAATAATAACCCTCATTCCCTCTTGTATACTGCTTAAAACAGGCAAAACCGAAAAAGCATAGCTGCTAAGCATTGAAGCAATAACAACTCCCGCAATTATTTTATCCTTTTTGGCAGGCGGTATTATTATGGCTAAAAACATACCGTAAAGTCCAACGCTCAACGCACTAACAATAGAGGCAGGCAGGGCGTTGCCCATAATAACGCCGAAAAAAGCACCTAATGCCCAACAAGGAATTGAAACTATCATAGCACCATAATTATAAAAAGGATTAAGCGCTCCCTTAACCGCCGATGAAATACCAAAAATTTCATCCGTAACATCAAAAGCAATAAGACATCTGTGAAGGGTTGAGGTTTCAGGCGCAATTTTTTGACTAAGCGAGCAGGACATTAAAAAATACCTTGCATTAACCACAAGCTGAGTTAATGCCATAACAAGATAGCCCGAGCCCTCAGCTATAACTCTAAAAGCGGCATAGCCACCCGCCGAAGCGTTGGTTAGCCCCGCACAAAGTAAGGCTTCAATTGCCGATAACCCCGCTTTTTTTGCCACTATTCCCAATGTAAAGGCAACCGCAAAATAACCTAATGCGATAGGGATACCGTCCTTTACTCCTTTTTTAAACCAAAAAGCATTTTGAGTCAATTTTATCACCTTTAACATTTTAACCGCAGGAATATATTTAGTCAACCAAAAATTAAGTGGTTTTTCTTTTTTGAGACCTTGCTGCGAACTATTTTTAATTCTCCTCATAGTATAAAAAAGGGGGTGAAAAAATGAGAAACTGTGACTGCAACCAAAGATTTGACTGTTCGGTAATAGCCATTATGGCAAGTATAATTATAGCTATCGTGGGTGCCATTCTCACCTTTACTGCAACTATTACCCTTTCTACCTTGTTTATATGGATTGGCCTTGCTATCGCCGTGATTTTCTTAATAGCACTTTTAGTACTGTCGGCATCGGCTTGTGTTTTAAGAAGATGCACAAATGAAGTTTTGCCTATAACACTTTTTGGAATTCTACTCACTCTTTTAACCGCAGTAGTGCTTTTAGTTGTTAATTTAGCAGCAACAAGCATTTTGTTTGCATTGGTGAACGGAGCTTTTTTAGGCGGATTAGCACTTATTTTCACTACCGTTTCGTGTATTGTGAGATGTGCTGCTCAAAACAGTTATTGCGAGGATTAAGCATTAAAAAACGCCCTGCGGTATTTTTGCCGCAGGGCGTTTTCTTATCTTGTAGCATTAATTGCTTCCATTACCTTTTCCCAACGCTCTTTATGACTCTCATGAGTATAAAGCGGTTCAAAGCCTAACGAAAGATATAATTTAAGTGCAGGGATACGGCCATCATCGGTTGAAAGAACAACACTCTTGTAGCCTCTTGCTGCCAAGGAATGAAGGCAGGCATTAAGCACCATTCTTCCTGCTCCCATTCCTCTTGCGCTTGGACGTGTTCCAACCATTCTAAACCAGCCCTCGCCCGGAAAATCTTCTTTTTCCACAGCGGTTGCGGTGGCTATATCCTTTCCGTCCTTGCTAATATAAAGAACGTATTCGGGCTTATAGCCGCCTCCATTACGAATACACGCATCAAAGGAAAATTTTGCTCCAAAGGATTCTTCTATAATTTCCTCCCAAACGCTTTCCTGTCCCTCAATATGACTGTGCAAAGCAAAGCCCTCGGGTAGAGCAAACGGTTTTAAATCATCCATTCTGGGTTTTCTCATAAATAACTGCGGTACTGCCATTTTAAACACCTCATTATAATTTCATTTTACCAACAATTCTTATAATCCACAACATTTTCTTTTCGGTCAAGCGATAAAATCTTTTTGTCACTCGGAAGCTCGCCAATATCAGGAATTTCCATAACTACTCCGCCTTGCAAAGCACTCTCGTGAGCAACAAGTCCGGGTAAATTATATCTTGCCGCTTGCCAAGCATTTGTTGGAGATAACCAGCCCGAAGCATAAGCCTGACAAAAATCATCAATCATAAACTTATGCGTACCACCGTGACCTGTATGTACCTCGGAGATTTCTTCAGGAAGTCTATCAACAAACTGAATCGGAGCTTCGCCGGCAGTCCATTCGCCATTAATAACTCTTTTCATAAAATCTGGATCATTTTTGTGTTTTGTAACTTCAATAGGATTTATTAAATCACTAACATCTTCAAGTTCAACTCTGCCCTTTTCATTCATTTTTATAAAATCTAAAACCATAGATTTTTCAATAGAAAATTAAAACCCGATTTGCAAATCGGGTTTTTTATTTTGAAATCTCTTTTTTTACTCATATTTTGGCATTTGTTTCATATACTTTTCAATAGGACGGTGCTTTATATGAAACAAAAAATTAAAACCTATGTTATTTCTATTTTAATTGCCTTAGGCGTTGGCGGACTCTCTGCCTTCGTAACCAGAAACAGCATGGATATTTATAACGATATCTCAACTCCGCCCCTTTCGCCTCCTATGATATTATTTCCTATTGTTTGGGGCATTTTATTTCTTTTAATGGGTATTAGTGCTGCAATGATTTACCTAACCGAAACCTCACCCCTTTGGCAACGAAAATCCGCCCTTTATACCTACGCACTAAGCCTTATTGTTAATTTCTTTTGGAGCATAATATTTTTTAATTTTAGAGCATTCCTCTTTGCATTTATTTGGCTTTTATTACTTTTATTTTTAGTTATAAGAACTATTATGAAATATCATAAAATCAATCCGCTCGCCGCATATCTCCAAATTCCCTATGCGTTATGGGTTGGCTTTGCGGGATACCTCACATTCGGCATTTGGCTTTTAAATAGATAAAAAATTAGGAGCAAGGCAACCTTGCTCCTTTTTCATATAATTTATTCAAACATCCATTTTAAAACATACTGAATATAAACATCCCAAAAACTCCAGTCGTGTGCACCCTCGGATTCTCGGTAAGTAAAATCATACCCGTTTTCGCTTAACTTTTTGCAAAGTACCTTGTTATTTTCATAAAGAAAATCCTCTGTGCCGATTCCAATGTAAAGTCTCGGCTTGTTAGGATTTTTCTTTTGCAAATCAGCAAGATATAAAAGGTCATCTTCATCGCTTACCTCAAAATTCTCGCCAAAAATGGGCAAAAATGTTGCTCCAAAGCTTAGTTTCCTTATATCAGCACAAGGCGAAAGCCCTGCCGCAGCGCAGAATTTATCACTTTCTCGCAAACCAATTTTAAGTGCTCCGTAGCCACCCATAGAAATTCCCGCAATAAAGTTGTCCTCTCGTTTTTCGGAAACACTAAAAAACTCTCTTACAATTTTGGGAACCTCTTTGGCAATATGTGTATAATACTTGTCACCATATTTCATATTAGTATAAAAACTTTTATCAGCGAATGGCATAACAACACAAATGCCGTACTTTGTGGCATATCTCTCTATCGAGGTTCTTCTAAGCCAAATCGAATTATCATCACTCAGTCCATGAAGAAGATATAAACACTTATATTTTTCCTTTTTTGCACCGTTTTCAATACCGATTTCACCCTTTGTTGTGCTCTGCGGAATAACAACATTGATTTCGGCCTGTCTACCAAGCACCGTGCTGAAAAATTTAAGTGTTGCTAATGCCATTTTATTTTCTCCTTCTTATTTTAATCGTTTTCAAATAACGGTGTCGAGAAGTAACGCTCGGCAGTATCAGGCAAAACTGTAACCACCCTTTTGCCTTTGCCAAGCTTTTTAGCAAGTCTTAAAGCGGCAGCAACATTTGTACCGCTGCTTATGCCGCACAAAATACCCTCTTTGCAGGCAAGCAGCTTTGCAGTTTCTAACGCCTCTTCATCCTTTATAATGCAAACATCATCAATAATTGCACGGTTAAGAATAGCGGGTATTATACCGTCCCCTATACCCATTTGAACGTGTGTACCAATTGAACCGCCTGATAATATTGCGGCATTTTCAGGCTCAACCGCCCAAACAAGCATATTGGGATTTTTTTCTTTTAATACCTCGCTTATACCGGTTATTGTGCCGCCCGTGCCGATACCCGAACAAAACCCGTCAATCCTACCGCTTACCTGCTCTAAAATTTCGGTTGCGGTGGCGGTTCGCTGTATTTGCGGGTTTGCAGGATTCTCAAACTGCTGAGGCACAAAAACATTCGAGTCTTCGTCTCTCATTTTTAAAGCTAATTCCAAGCATTGCTCAATGCAAAGACCAATATTACCGTCATCATGAACGAGAATAACCTCTGCCCCATAATGCTGAACCAAAAGTCGTCTCTCAACACTGACCGAATCGGGCATAATTATTTTAACCTTTAAGCCCTTAACCGCACCAACCAAGGCAAGACCAATCCCTTGATTACCGCTTGTTGGCTCAACAATAACAGTATCCTTATGTATTATTCCCTGCTCCTGCGCCTTTTCAATCATATTAAGTGCGGTGCGGGTTTTAATCGAACCGCCAACATTAAGGCCCTCAAATTTAACAAGTATTTCGGCATCCTGAGGCCCTGTCATATTGTTAAGTCTGATAACAGGCGTGTTGCCGATAGCCTCTAAAATTGAATTGCAAATCATTCTAACACCTTTTCCTTGTTTGTGATGGTAGTAAATATTATATGTTATTTGGGCTAATTTGTGAGTAGCCAAAGCATTTAAACTTATTTTAGATAAACAAAACATTTTCTCTAACCTACTATACCATCTATACCCATTTTTTTCAAGCTATTTATTAAACAAAACAGCCGAGCAATGCTCGGCTATTAATATTTTTACTTTATTTCAATAATATGTCCCGCTTGGAAAAAGCTGCTTGGTCCGTTAACCTTTTCAACCTTTAATTTGCCATCAACGGTTAAAGAAAGCTCTAATTCCAAACCGCCTGTTGTGATGATTCGCTCGGTGGTAGTTGTGTATTGGCCGCCGCCACCACCGCCACCGGAAACAAAATATTTCTTTCCGTTATACATGATGAAATCGCCCTCGCCAAACGGATCGTTAAGATATGGCACCTGCGAATAACTATATTCTCCGTTATTCTTAAAGGTTATGTGAATTCCCGTAAGGGTTTCATCGGTTTCACCCGGATTAAAGGCACTGTATTTAACATCCTTTTTGAGATTTTTTTGAGGATTTTTTAATTCCTTTTCCTTTGCGGCTTTTTCGGCAGCTGCCTTTTCGGCGGCAGCTTTTTCAGCAGCGGCTTTTTCTGCCGCAGCCTTTTCGGCAGCTGCTTGCTCTGCGGCTAATTTATCCTCTTCTGCCTTTTGGGCTGCTTGCTTCTCATCAACAATCTTTTGAGCCTCTTTTGCAAGCTTAACCTCGGCTCCTAACTTTTTTTCATTAATAACCGTTTCAATTGCGGTAGTGGCAGCAGTTACAAGCTCGTGCTTTTTATCCTCCTGCTTTGTTTCAACAATATCAAGAGTTACAGTTTTATTTTTCTCTAAATAACCTTGCTTAGCGGCAGTTTCAACAACAAAACTCACACCTTTTTCAAGGTCTTTTCCAATAAGCTGGTCTTCAATCTTTTCGTAACATTCCTTGGCATCCTTGTTAACATATTCAACCGCTAAAATAACCTTGTTCGCATCAAGATATAAATTAACGGTGGGGTTGATGGTTACCTGCACAACCGAAACATAATCCTTCGGTGCATTAAAGAAAACTGTTTCTTTTCCCTTTTTACCACAACCACATAAAACAAGTGATAATAAAAGAGTAATCGCTAAAATACCTGCCAAATACTTTTTCATATTTTTCGCCTTCTTAATTTTTATTCCGCCGATTTTTTTCGACAAAATAATTATAGCATATTGAGGAAAATAGTGCAAGAATAAAGCTAAAACGTCCTTTTTGTAAAAAACACGGGAAAATCTCCCGTGTTTTTTATATTATAACTTATGATACTTCTGCAATCTCGATGGTATATCCCAAAACTTCGCCAATCGATACAATCTTACCTTTTATTGTAACTGTTTCTTCTACCGTTTTCCCCATTAAAAACTCTAATTGCTCATCGTTTTTAATATCACACATAACCCTTTTAAAGTTCCAAGCATCAGCATTAACAGATTCAATACTAATATATGAACCATCACTATCAAAATTTTTTATCCTGCCAATAACCTCAACATATTTATCTTGATAGGTTTTTTCGGCATTCAACGCATTAGCATCCAAATCATCCAACATTTTTTGAAGGTCTATTTTTTCATAATTAATTTCTTCTTTTTGGTTTTGTGTGCTTCCCTGTGATTGTGTTATTTGGGAAGCGTCTTCTCCTGTACTTGTGGGCCCGAAGTCATCACCAAAAGAACCTAATATGGCAATCGTAACTATCGTTGCCAAAGCCATCAATACCCAAAACCACCATTTTTTATGAACCATTTTTTTCGTCTCCTTTTTTTGACTATAATATACCGAATTGGGATAATTTTATTATACCAATATGGGATAATAATGTCAAGAGGTGATTTTATGAGATTAAAACAAATTCGTAAATCAAAAGGCATTTCCCAACTCAAAATGGCAATGGACTTAAATACAAATCAAAATACTATTAGTCGTTATGAAACCGGTGAACGAGAGCCCGGTATAAACGAACTCATAAAAATTGCAGATTACTTTAATGTTTCAATAGACTATCTTTTAGAAAGAACAAATAACCCAAAAATCAACAAATAAAAGCCGTGAATTTCACGGCTTTTATTTGTTATCTTATTTTCTTAGTTTCTATTTCTTCAACTGCTATTGCTATAAAATCATCTGCCGGCATTGCACCTAAATCTCCGTCCTCGCCTCTGCGACGAACCGAAACCTGCTTATTTTCAACCTCGCTATCTCCGAGGATAAGCATATACGGTACCTTTTGAAGTCTCGCTTCTCTGATTTTATAGCCGATTTTTTCATTTCGGTCATCAAGCTCAACCCTTATTCCCTTTTGCTCTAAACGCTCTTTAATTTCATAAGCGTACTCGGTATGTCTATCAGCAATTGGAAGCAGCTTGACCTGAACGGGAGCTAACCACATTGGGAAGGCGCCAGCATATTTTTCAATAAGCAATGCCAAGGTTCTTTCGTAACAACCAATTGAGGTTCTGTGAATAATGTAAGGATTCTTTTTAACACCGTCTCTATCAACATATTCCATACCAAACTTTTCGGCTAACATTTGATCTATTTGAATGGTGATAAGTGTATCCTCCTTGCCAAAAACGTTCTTAATTTGAATATCAAGCTTCGGTCCATAGAAGGCGGCTTCGCCGATTCCGATTTTATAAGGAATTTCGAGATGGTCGAGTATCTTTTTCATAATACCCTGTGCTTCATCCCATTGCTCAGAGGTGCCGATATATTTCTCCGTATCAGCAGGGTCCCATTGAGAGAAACGGTATGAAACATCCTCATAAAGACCAACCGTTTTAAGCATATAAATAGCCAATTCCAAGCAGCCTTTAAATTCTTGTTCGAGTTGTTCAGGGGTACACATAAGATGTCCCTCCGAAATGGTGAACTGGCGAACCCTTATAAGACCGTGCATTTCACCCGATTCCTCGTTTCTAAAAAGGGTTGAGGTTTCATTATAGCGAAGTGGCAAATCCCTGTAAGAACGGGCACGGTTAAGATATGCTTGATATTGGAATGGGCAGGTCATAGGACGCAATGCAAAGCATTCCTTGGTTTCGTCCTCGGGGTCGCCCAAAACAAACATACCATCTAAATAATGGTCCCAGTGTCCCGAAAGCTTATAAAGCTCCCTTTTTGCCATATAAGGAGTCTTGGTAAGAAGCCAACCACGCTTTGCCTCCTCATCCTCAACGAAGCGCTGCAAGGTTTGGATAATTTTAGCGCCCTTAGGCAGTAAAATAGGAAGACCTTGACCTATAACATCAACCGTTGTAAACAGCTCGAGCTCTCTGCCTAATTTGTTATGGTCTCTCTTTTTAGCCTCCTCAAGCATAGTAAGATGAGCCTCTAACTCGGAGGCCTTTGGAAATGCAGTTCCGTAAACTCGGCAAAGCATTTTTTTAGAGGAATCTCCTCTCCAATAAGCGCCGGTTGCAGAAGTTAGCTTAAATGCCTTAACAAGTCCTGTGCTCATAAGGTGTGCGCCTGCACAAAGGTCAGTAAAATCGCCCTGTGAATAAAAACTGATTTCCTCACCCTCGGCAATGCCCTCAGCTAACTCAACCTTATAGGGCTCGTCCTGTTGGGCAAAATATTCTATCGCCTTTTGCCTCGGCATTGAAAATCTTTCGAGCTTTATATCCTCTTTAACTATTTTTTTCATCTCGGCTTCGATTTTTTCTAAATCATCGGGAGTGAAGCTGTTTTCAACATCAAAGTCGTAATAAAAACCATCCTCAACCGCAGGGCCGATAGCAAGCTTTGCGCTTGGAAAAAGTCGCTTTACCGCCTGCGCTAAAATATGAGATGCTGTGTGGCGAAATACCCATCTGCCGTATTCATCATCAAAGGTTAATATTTCAAGGGAGCAATCTTGTGTTATCTGTGTTCTAAGGTCAGCATTTTCTCCGTTTATTTTGGCGGCGCAAGCAGCCTTCGCCAAGCCCATGCTAATATCCTTTGCAACCTCATAAGCGGTAATGCCCGATTCATACTCCTTAACAACATCGCCTTTTAAAGTGATTTTAACCATAAATTTACCTCCAAATAAAATAAGCTTCGCCCTGAAAGACCTTTTTGGTCCTTCGGGACGAAGCATAAAAATCTCCGCGGTTCCACCCGTTTTCTCGGTTTTGCCGAACTCTTTTTAAGCCTTTAACGCAGGCTCTACGACCGTGTTTTTTACCCACAGCACTCAAAGGTGGTCTCACCAAACAATTTTCTTAAACAGGCTTTCAGCCGCCGACCCGTTCTCTCTAAAAGCTTTTGCCAGGCTACTATCCTTATCATCGTTTTAACATTAACATAATATATCTTTCGAGGCTTTTTGTCAAGTTTTTTAATAATTCTCTTTTCTAACCTCAAAGAAGCTTTGTGGATGTGCACAAACAGGGCAAACCTTAGGTGCTTTTTTGCCTATAACAAGATGTCCGCAGTTGCGGCATTCCCACATAGTTTCCTCTGCTTTTTCGAAAACCTTTTGCATCTCAACATTATTTAAAAGCTTTAAATATCTTTCCTCGTGAGTTTTCTCAATAGCAGCAACCATTCTGAATTTAGCAGCAATAGCAGTAAAGCCCTCCTGCTCTGCAACCTCTGCAAAACCGGCATACATATCGGTCCATTCATAGTTTTCGCCCTCGGCTGCACTTTTAAGATTAGCAGCGGTATCCTCCAATAGACCTAATTCCTTAAACCACATTTTTGCGTGTTCTTTTTCGTTATTTGCTGTATCAAGGAAAATTTCAGCAATTTGTTCATATCCCTCTTTTTTGGCAACACTTGCAAAATAAGTGTATTTGTTCCTTGCCTGGCTCTCTCCCGCAAAGGCTGCAAGAAGATTAGCCTCTGTTCTGCTTCCCTTTAACTCCATAGTAAATCACCTTTCATTTTTTACTTTTATTTCAAAAAGCCGTTGATAATTTGTTCCTCGGCTTCTTGCTCACTAAGTCCCAAGGTCATAAGCTTGGTTAACTGCTCTCCTGCAATTTTACCGATTGCCGCCTCGTGAATAAGCGAGGCATCAATATGATTTGCACTAATTTCGGGAATTGCCGAAACGTGTGCATTATCCATAATAATTGCATCACATTCGGTATGTCCATTACATACATTATTACCATTAATTTTAGATAAAAAGAGCTGATATGAATTATCCTTTGCAACCGAACGGGAAATAACATTTGCGCCCGAATTTGCACCGTCCAAATCAACCGTAAAATCGGTTTCGGCACGCTGAGAGCCATGTGTCATCAATTTTTCCCTTATAACAAGTGTTGCATTTTCCGAAAGTCTTGCCTTGGTTGTTCTTCTGGTCGAATCAATACCACCAATTTGTGTTGTATCCATCTCCATATATCCGTTCTCAGCTATATTTATAACCGTTGCAGGATTCATTGTTTTCTCGCCCGTACCGTCACCCGAGCCATAATGCTTTTCAATATATTTAACCTTTGCATTTTTACCAATGAAAAAGCTATGAACACCGTCATGCCTTGATTCCTCGCCGCCGCAATTATGAATTCCGCAGCCCGCAACAATTTCAACCTCGGCATTTTCTCCGATTATAAAATCATTATAAACAAGCTCTGTCATACCGGTTTGGCTTATAATAACAGGTATGTGAACCTTTTCTCCCTTAGTATTAGGCTTAACGATAATATCTATTCCGTTTTCATCGGTTTTTGTAACAATATCAACATTCTCAGTAACCTTTCTTTGCTGTGACTTTCCGTTTGCTCTTATATTGAAGGCTCCTTCGGGTGTTTCGTTCATATCGGCAATTATTTTTAAAAGCTCTAATTCTGTATTATTCATAATTCACCCTCCTTAAATCTTTTGCGTAAGAACAGGGCAATTATCTCTGGTGTTACCCAACAAAGAGGGTAACACCTCTTCCTTTTTGCCTATTTCCTTAATGCTTCCCTCGGCTACCACAATTACCCTATCGGCAATATTGAGTATTCTTTCCTGATGGGATATAATAATAATGGAGCCTTTAAGGGTTGAATGCATTTTTTCAAAAACCTTTATAAGACTGTTAAAGCTCCAAAGGTCAATTCCGGCCTCTGGCTCATCAAAAAGGGAAATTTTTGTTGAACGGGCAAGAACCGAAGCGATTTCAATTCTTTTAAGCTCACCGCCCGAAAGTGAAGCGTTTATTTCCCTGTTTATATAATCTCTTGCGCAAAGACCAACCTCAGAAAGATAATTGCAGGCCTCACCTACCGAAATATCCTTTCCTGCGGCAAGACTTATAAGGTCGTGCACCGTTATTCCCTTAAAACGAACCGGCTGCTGAAAAGCAAAGCTTATTCCTTTTTTTGCTCTTTCGGTTATGGAAAGTCCTGTAATATTCTCACCGTCAAGCCATATTTCGCCCTTAGTTGGAGTTATAATTCCCGCAATTATTTTTGCAAGGGTTGATTTTCCACTTCCGTTAGGACCGGTTATAACCGAAAAACCTTCATCTATTTTAAGATTTATATTGTTAAGAATTTCCTTTTCACCGTTCTCGCCCATAGCAGAAAAAGAAACATTTTTTAGTTCTAACATTATTTCCTCCGCATTTAAAATCCTTTAATATAATAATAACCATTTGCGCACCAAAAATCAACAATTTATTAAATTAATAAATTATATGTAGAAATTTGGTATAAAATATAGTACAATATAAAAAAACAATAGGAGTGATAAATATGAAAAACAAACGTTGGATTATAATCGTTGCCGCTATTGTGGCTGTGTTGCTGATTCTTATAGCATCGGTTATCGGCTCATATAACGGTATGGTCGAAGAGCGAGAAGAGGTTGAAAGAGCTTGGTCGCAAATTTCGGTTCAGCTTCAAGCAAGAGCAGATAAAATCCCCAACCTTGTAAACACGGTTAAGGGCTATGCAGATTACGAACAGCAAACCCTCACAAATGTTACAGAAGCCAGAAGTGCCTTTAACAATGCAAAAACAGTTAATGAGCAAATCGAAGCTTATGACCGTATGCAAGGTGCGTTTTCAGTTTGGGTTAACGCTGTAACCGAGGCTTATCCTGAGCTTAAAGCTAACACACAGTTTACTGCCTTAATGGATGAAATCTCGGGCACCGAAAACCGAATCGCAATTGCCCGAAAGGATTATAACGAAGAAGTTGCCGACTTTAACTCAGATATTAAAATGTTTCCCAAGAGCTTACTTGCCAATATGTTTGGCTTCGAAGCCTACGATTATTTTGAAGCTTCTGCTGGTGCAGAAAATGCCCCCCAAGTGAGCTTTGACTGATTATGAAAAGATTTTTAAGCCTTGCGGCAATTTTAGTTTTACTTTTTAGCTTTTGCGGCTGCGAAGAAAAATCCAAGTTTCCAAAACCAACCGAAAGCTTTTTTGTTAACGATTTTGCAAATGTTATTGATGCCGATGCCGAGGAACAGCTGCTCTTAGCCTGTATCGAGCTTGATGAGAAAACCACCGCTCAGGTAGTTGTTATAACGGTTGAAAGCCTTGGTGACCTTCCGGCTTATGAATATGCAACCGAAATCGGCAGAGAATGGGGCATTGGCCAAGCCGAACAGGATAACGGTGTTGTTGTTCTTTTCTCTAAGGGTGACCGAGAAATTTTTGTTGCAGTCGGCTATGGCCTTGAAGGTGCCTTAAACGATAGCAAAATTGGCAGAATAATTGATATTTACGGACTCGATTATTTAAAGGCAAACCAGTTTTCAAACGGAATTAAAGCTATAACCAATACCGTTATAAACGAGGTTTATATTGAATATGGGGTAACACCTGATGGGTATACTTCTATTGATAACCTTCCCGTAAAAGAGGGCGAAACAAATGCCGGCGATGTTGCTGTTTCTTGGATAGTTATGATAATAATTATAATTGTGTTTTGGGTTATTTCCTCTAAAACCGGCGGCATTTTTTGGCTCTTTAACCCCTTCTTCGGTGGAAGAGGAAGAGGCGGCTTTGGCGGCTTTGGCGGCTTCGGCGGTGGCTCAGGAGGTTTTGGCGGTTTTAGCGGCGGTGGCGGCAGCTTCGGCGGTGGCGGTGCAGGAAGAAAATTCTAAGTTTAGGAGATTTTTATGTCAGAGCGTTTTAATGGCAAGGAATATGAAAACTATTTAAATTCCTTAGAAAAACAACTTAATAAACCCTCTGTTGAGGAGTCTTTTAATGCGCAAGAAATTAAAACTCCCGCCTGCAAAAAGCAAGAAAAGCTAAAACTTCGCAAATCTACGCTTACGGTTTTGCTTTGCGTTGCAATTGTTTGTGCCAGTCTTTTAGTTACCTTGCCGAAAAGGCCCGAGCAAGATCCAAGCCTTTCGGAAAATGTTTCCCAAAGTGACAAAAAAGCAACAAAAAAGAAGGTTCCCTCTTTTGCCTTTAATACTAAAACCCTCGCCATTCCCGATACTAATGATGCAAAAACCGCAATAATAATTAACAAATCAACCGGTAAAGTTGTTGCAGCAAGAATGCCTCATTTGAAAACCTATGCGGCTTCAACAATCAAAATCATGACCTTGATTGTTGCGGTTGAAAATATAGATGATCTTTCCCAATGCTTTACTATGACCTATAAAATAACCGACCCTCTTTTTGAGGCAGGAGCATCGGTTGCGGGATTTTTAAATGAAGAAACAGTGACTATAACCGACCTGTTATATGGACTGATTCTCCCTTCGGGTGCAGATGCGGCAATGGCTCTTGCCATTAAAACCGCAGGCAGCGAAGAAGAATTTGTTAAGCTTATGAACAAAAAAGCAAAAAAATTGGGACTTCATAGCACCCATTTCACCAACTGCACAGGACTTTATGACGAGGATAATTATACCAGCGCTTACGATATGGCAATAATTCTTGAATATGCTTTGCAAGACAAGCTTTGTAAAAAGATTCTTACAAGCTATACCTACACCACCTCCAAAACCCCTCAACACCCCGAGGGAATTAAGCTTTTTGCAACGCTTTTCAGCCATATGTATGGCACAGAGCCTGAAACAGCTACAATTCTAGGCGGAAAAACAGGCTTCGTTAATGAATCGGGTTATTGCATTGCTTCCTTTGGCAAAGCAAACGAATCGAAAAAGGAATATATCATTATAACCTTGGGCAACTCGGCAAAATGGCCCGCTTTTTACGGTCAAATCGACCTTTATAAACAATTCGCAAAATAAAATTTTATATATTAAGCCTTGGCAGGAGCTTCTGCCAAGGCTTTTTTTGATAACCTTATATCTAATAAGGTTTATTTTGTGTCTTGCATAATTTTTTATTGCGATGTATAATTAGTATGAAAAATATAACTTATCACACTTTGGGGGAAGCATATATGAAAAATAAATTTGTTGGAATTGCAAAGGTTGGAGAAAAGGGTCAAATAGTAATACCTAAGGAAGCAAGAACTATGTTTAATATTAAACCTGGTGATTCAATGGTTGTATTATGCGATAAAGCAAAAGGAATGGCGTTACTTAAAGCAGATGAAATAGAAGAGTTTGCAGATAAAGTATTCTCAAAAGGAGTATAACAATATGTTTTCTGTTGAAACAAGAGAGCTAACTAAAAAATACAAAGATAAAATTGCTGTAAATAAAGTTAATTTACAAATAAAAAAAGGTGAGTTATTTGCACTTTTGGGAACTAACGGTGCAGGAAAAACCACAACGATTAAGATGTTGTCTGGTCTAATCTTGCCAACCTCAGGAGATATACAAATAGAGAATATGGACATAAAAAAAGATGTATTTAAAATTAAAGAAATTTTAAATGTGTCGCCACAGGAAACCGCTATCGCCCCAAACCTAACCGTTAAAGAAAATTTAGAGTTTATGGCCGGAGTTTATCAAATAAAAGACAAAGAGAAAAAGATTGACGAATTAATCAAACGATTTAAGCTTGACGAAGTATTAACTAAAAGAGCTAAAACACTATCAGGCGGATGGCAAAGAAGAGTATCTATTGCAATAAGCTTAATTAATAATCCTAAAATACTATTTTTAGATGAACCCACACTTGGATTAGATGTTATTGCCCGAAAAGAATTATGGGAAATTATTAATGCCCTGAAAGGAAAAATAACTATTATTCTAACTACTCACTATATGGAAGAAGCAGAAAGCTTGTCTGATAGAATTGGTATAATGGCAAACGGAAATTTAGTTGATGTTGGAACACCGCAAGAATTAATTGCTAAAACAAAAACTAAAAACTTTGAAGATGCCTTTATTACTATCGCAACCGGAGGAAAGGTTTAATGAGAATGTTGAATTTTGCAAAAAGAAATTTTAAGGAATTAATCCGTGACCCAATAAGCTTAATATTTGAAATTGCTTTACCAATATTTTTATTATTTATATTTCAGCAATTTAAAATTCCCTCAGAAAGCTATAAATTAGAAAACTTTACCCCGGGAATTATATTGTTTGGTTTTTCATTTATAACCTTATTTACATCAACCTTAATTGCGAAAGATAGAGGTTCCTGTTTTCTCATCCGCCTCGGAACATCCCCAATGAAATCGAGTGACTATATTTTAGGATATATAATTTCTTTAATTCCAATAATTGTTATTCAAGACATCCTATTTTTCATAATTGCACGCCTTTTAGGATTAAAATTTAGTTTGAATGTAATATATACAATACTTATTTCAATAATAATTTCAATTTTATTTATAGCATTAGGAATATTAATAGGAAGCTTGGTAAGCGAAAGAGCAACCGGCGGTGTAGGAAGTATAATTGTTCAGCTTGTATGTTTTACAAGCGGTATGTATTTTTCAAAAGAATTAATCGGCAATACATTTGCCAAAATTTGCGAAATATTGCCGTTTGAAAGCTGTTTAAATATTATTAAAGGAATATTAAATAATAACCTAAATATTATATCAGCAAGAAATATAATCACCTTTTCTCTATATACGATAGCTATATTAATCATATCGGTTATTGTATTTAAAAATAAGATGAGTAGTGATAATAAGTAATACAGTAGCGACAAAGACCTATATTTATAATTTTTTCTTTTAGGCAAACGCAAGTTTGCCGCTTTTTTGTTCCGTTTTGCTACTATATTACAAAACCCTCGATAGTTTTATTACTACCGAGGGTTGATTTATTCGTTATTCTGTTTTGCGGTGTTAAGTGTTGCAACAAGTATTCGTTTAATTTCCAAACAATCATCTATTAATGATTTACCCACATTTTCGGTTATGTAGTCAGATAAAACAAGAAGTCTCAGCCAATATTCCGTTTCGGCGGTTTCTTTTAAAGATATATGTAATTTGGCAAGAAAATCCGCTTTGCTTTGACCGTAAATTGCTTCGTTCGCATTAGCGCCGATAGATGTAGCGGAACGGATTATTTGTTTTGAAATTATTGTTTCGTGTTTTTCTTTAATTAAAAATTTATGGAGTTTTACAATGCGTGCAGCAAATTTTAAAGACTTATCTAATAAAATACTATCTCGTGCCAT
>JAZSLI010000002.1:0-22877 GCA_045535295.1 Acutalibacteraceae bacterium
ACATGGCTACGATCCGACTTAAGTCTGGAAACTGTATAAGGGTCGTAAGGAGTTATTATTATTGAACAGCCCTTTTCCTGAGCTAACTTAGTTATGGTTTTTGAAACCTCCGCATTATCACAAATGATAATACACTGTGCCTCCATTTCAATTGCACAAAGCTGAGATTCGTAGCGATTTCCTAAGATAACAATATCATTTTTTTCGATATAATTTTCCATCATATCAGGGTTGGCAGCGGCAATTAATACCTTACCTGTAACAACCTGATCATTTGGATTTCCAACCACAAGTTTTGCTGAAAGGGTATCTAAAATATTCTGGTAAGGAGTTTTTGCAGTGGCGATAATCTCATTGTCATATACCTCCATATAGGTCATGGCAATATCCTTAACAGTTATAAGTCCTACCAGGTTCTGATATTCATCAACCGAAGGAAGTGTGGTACAGTGAGTACCACTTAAAATTTCCCAAGCTTTCTTGATGGAAATCTCACCAGATACACCATCAAGGTGTCTGTACTCCACATCTTTAACCTGAGTAAAAACATTCTTAACTAATTCAGGAGTAGGAAAGTTAAAATATTTTAAAACATATTCAGTCTCAGCACTAATTTCACCAGCTCGCATAGGAACATAGCTTTTACCAGTTAGCTTGTTCTTTAAGTAAGCATAGCTTATGGCAGAGCAGATAGAGTCGGTGTCAGGATTCTTGTGACCAATGATATATATTTTTTCGTTGTTTAAAGATGTCATAGTATCTCCTTTCAAGAGTGACAAGGCTGATTTTTCGAAGTGCAGTCTTGCCGAACCTGGCGGTTCGACAAGCGCGCGGGCATTCGCCCTATGTAGAAAAATATGAAAAAAGGCGTACTGATGTAAACATCGTACACCTCTTTCATATTTTTCTACGCACTTCGAAAAGCTTCGCGAGCGTTCCCGAGGCGATTCGAACGCCCGACCTACCGCTTAGGAGGCGGTTGCTCTATCCAGCTGAGCTACGGAAACATAACATTTGAGCCTTATTATATTACACCAACCGAGGCTCAAAGTCAACAAAAAACTGCCCTTGGCATTTAATTTGCGTTAGGGCAGTTAATAAACAGTTATTTTCTTTCTATCAGGGCATCGCCGCCTGAAACCGTATCGGCAGTAATGGTGATTTTTGTGATATTTTCCTCTGACGGAGCTTCAAACATAAACTTTTGCAAAACTCCTTCAATAATCGAGCGCAAGCCTCTCGCTCCGGTTTTGCGTTCAACCGTTAAATCGGCTATTTTTTCCAAGGCCGCTTGCTCGAAAACAAGCTCAATGCCATCCATCGCAAAAAGCGCCTTATATTGCTTAACAATAGAGTTTTTGGGCTCGGTCATAATCTTAATTAGAGTTTGCTTATCCATTCCCTTTAAGGCGGTGATAACAGGCAGTCTACCAACCAGCTCGGGAATAAGACCGAATTTAACCAAATCTTGATGGGTGGCGTGGGATGCAAGCTCTTCTGCTTCGGCGCTTTTAGGGGCTTTAACAACTGCGCCAAAGCCAAGACTTCCTCCGCCTATTCGTTTTTCGATTACCTTTTCAATACCGTCAAAAGCGCCAGCACAAATAAATAAAATGTTGGTTGTATCAATTTGAATGAAATCCTGTTGAGGATGCTTTCTTCCGCCTTGTGGGGGAACGTTTGAAACGGTGCCTTCTAAAATTTTTAGCAAGGCTTGTTGAACACCCTCGCCGCTAACATCCCTCGTTATAGAGGAATTTTCACTCTTGCGGCCGATTTTATCAATTTCATCAACATAAATAATGCCTCGCTCCGCCTTTTCGATATCATAATCGGCGGCTTGAATCAGCCTTAAAAGAATGTTTTCAACATCCTCACCAACATAGCCAGCCTCGGTTAAGGTTGTGGCATCGGTTATGGCAATCGGCACATCGAGGCACTTTGCCAAGGTTTGAGCCAAAAGGGTTTTTCCAACACCGGTTGGGCCGAGCATTAAAACATTGCTTTTGTTAAGCTCAACATCATTATCTGCCGATTTGAAAATGCGTTTATAGTGGTTATAAACCGCAACCGAAAGGGTTTGCTTTGCCTCATCCTGTCCAATAACATATTGGTCAAGCAAAGCTTTAATTTCCTTGGGCTTTGGCAGAACAAAATCGGGCTCTTTTTTTGTTTTTTGCTTCTTCTTAGCGCCTATTTCATCATCAAAAAGCAAGGAGCTGCAAAACTCAATGCAGTTATCGCAAATATAAACGCCTGGTCCCTCAACAAGACGGGTTACCTCGTCCTGCGTTTTGCCGCAAAAGGAGCAACAAATTTCTTTATCTTTTTTATTAGGCATTTTGTTACCTCTTATCTTTTAGTGATTACCTTATCAATAAGTCCGTATTCACAAGCCTCGGCAGCAGACATAAAGTTATCTCTTTCGGTATCACGGGCAATAACCTCTAAGGGCTTACCGGTATTTTCTGCTAAAATTTTATTAAGGTTTGCTCTGGTTTTTTCAATGTGGTTGGCATGTATTAAAATATCGGTTGCTTGACCCTGAGCCTGACCTAATGGCTGATGAATCATTATTTCACTGTTAGGAAGAGCGAATCTTTTGCCCTTTGCTCCCGAAGATAAAAGGAAAGCGCCCATGCTTGCTGCCATACCCATACAAATAGTGCTTACATCACATTTGATATATTGCATAGTGTCATAAATAGCAAGACCTGCTGAAACTGAACCACCAGGGCTGTTGATATAAAAGCTAATATCTTTTTCGGGGTCTTGACCTTCAAGGTAAAGCATTTGAGCAATAATAACGCTTGCACTTGCATTATCAACCTGGTCGTTGAGCATAATTATACGGTCATTAAGTAAACGGGAAAAAATATCATAGGAGCGTTCTCCTCTGCCTGTTTGCTCAATAACATAAGGAATCATTGTCATATCCATAAGTATATCTCCTTTTTAATTAGTATATAAAAGGGACGCCTTAAAATCGCTTAGCTTATCAAGACATCCCCTAAAATATTTTTGCCAAACTTAATTATTTCTAATCAATTATTCAGCGTCTTTCTTTTCTTCGGCCTTTTTGGTTGTTTTTTTAGCGGTGGTCTTCTTTGCGGGCTTTTTCTCGGCCTTTTCGGTTTTTGCTTCAACCTCAGTAATAACCGCATTTTCCTTAATAAAGTCGATAGCCTTACCAACTGCTAAATCCTTTGCTATCTCCTCGGCGGGAATAGCAGCCTTAACCTGCTCTGCCTCAACACCGTAATCCTTAGCCAACTTCTCGATTTGAGCATTGATATCTTCCTCAGATGCGGTGATATTTTCAAGCTCAACTATCTTTTCAAGAGCAAGTCTGAATTTAACCTGACTTTCAGCTTGGGGACGGAAGGAGGCTTTAAACTCATCAATAGAAGCGTTGGTGTATTTAAGATAGGTTTCAAGGTTAAGTCCCTGTGACTGCAAGCGATAACCAAATTCTTCAACACTCTGGTTGAGGCGGTTTTCAAACATTGCCTCGGGAATTTCACCCTTTATGCTATCAACTATCTGCTGAACAAGGTCGTTTTCAACCTCTTCATCATAAGCCTTGGTTTTTCTTTCAAGGGTTTTTGCCTTTATATCGGCTTTTAATTCATCAAGCGTGTCAAATTCGCTAACATCCTTTGCAAATTCGTCATCAATTTCGGGCAGCTCACGAACCTTGATTTCGTTAAGCTTGATTTTGAAAACAGCTTCCTTGCCTGCAAGGTTTTCAGCACCGTATTCCTCGGGGAAGGTAACGGTTATATCAAACTCGTCGCCAACATTGTGGCCAACGATTTGGTCCTCAAAGCCGGGGATGAACTGACCTGAGCCTAACTCTAATGCGTGTCCTTCGCCCTTACCGCCTTCAAAAGCAACACCGTTTTGGAAGCCTTCAAAATCGATAACTGCGGTATCGCCAAGCTGTGCTGCTCTATCTTCAACCGAAATCATACGAGAATTACGGTCAGCCAAAGCGTTGATTTGAGTATCAATTTCAGCATCCTCAACCTTAGCAATAAGCTTTTCTGCTTTAAGTCCCTTATATTCGCCGATTTCAATTTCGGGGTAGGTTGTGAGGGTTACCTTGAAATCAACACCCTCTGCCTTTGAAATGGAAACCATATCGAAATCCATTTTATCGTTAATAACTTTAAGGCCCGATTCGGCAATAGCCTCATCAACAACATCGTTATAGAGAAGGTTAAGTGCATCTTCAAAGAAAACGCCCTCGCCATAAAGGGTTTCTATCATAGAAAGAGGAGCTTTGCCCTTTCTGAAACCGGGAACATTGATTTTCTTTGCGTTTTGCTTGTAGGCAGTTTTAATTGCCTCGCCAAATTTTTCGGCATCGATTAAAATTTCTAATTCGTAACGATTTTCGGCAACCTTTTTTGTTTCTTTTAAACTCATTTTTTAATTTACCTCCGCATTTTGAACAAGCTTTTCGCCTATTCTAATGATATCCAAGATATTATAGCACAGTATAATAAATATTTCCATATATTTTTTTAATAAAATGCAAATTTGGTTATTTTCTATATATTAGGCTATATAATAGGGCGTAAAATCAATGCAGTCGCACGAAACAAGGGTGAAATTTATGCCGTTATATTCCTTGACCGCATTGTTAAATCCGTTCCCGTGAATATGTCCGTGATAAACCTGCTTTATGTTGTGGTTTTTTAAAACCTCCATAATTTCTTCGCAAACACATCCGTTATAAACGGGAGGATAATGCAAAAATGTTAAAATTGGAAGCCCTGTTTCCTCGGCTTTTTTGAGTGAGGCATCAAGCCTGCCAGCCTCTCGCAGCTTTACCTTTTTAGTGCCCTGCTCATCATAAAACCAGCCCCTTGTTCCCGCTATTGCAAAGCCTTCGGCAACACAGCAGTTGTTGAAAATAAGCTCTAATGAGGTTATGTTATTTTGTTCCCAAAATTCTCGCAGTTTTTTTGCGGTGCTCCACCATAAATCGTGATTTCCTTTGATTATAACTTTTTTACCGGGAAGACCTTCTAAAAACTGAAAATCCTTTAAAGAATCCTCCATTTTAAGCGCCCAAGAAAAATCGCCAGGGAGAATAACCGTATCGTTTTCTTTGACAAGTCTTTTCCAGTTTGCAGTAAGGCGGGGAATATAATTATCCCAGCCCTTGAAAACATCCATCGGTTTATCGGATGAAAAGGATAAATGCAAATCTGAAATTGCAAAAATACTCACACAGTTTCCTCCTTTGCGAATAATTTGAAGTTTAGTGCAAAAAATAGTTAAGACCTATAACGGTCAGAAAGGACTTGATTTAAAATGGATTGTACTTGCGAAACAAAATCCTGCGTTGCTTGTACCGTTAAAAACTGTGTATACCACACAGAAAACGATGTTTGCAGCGCCGGTAAAATTAAGGTTGGAAACGGTAGCGCCTCAACCTATGAGGATACCTGCTGCGACACCTTTAAAGCAAAGTAATTAAACGAGCCTTTTAAAAAGGGGGTATCCTTTTGGATACCCTTTTTCCTTTATATTGAGAGAGCGGAATATACCGCTTTTAACATATCTTCCTTGTTGAAAATTTCTTTGAAACGAACCTCAGCATTTTCGAGAGCCTTAATCGGAAGGGGAAGCTCGGTGCCGGTTTCCTCGCTTAAAAGCTTAACTGTTTCAAACTCAGAAGCTGCCTCTTTTTGCGAAACAGCCGAAAGAACGCTCTTTGCAAATTTATAGGGCGAAGCGGTAGAAGCGATAACGGTTGGTCTGTCGTCGCCCGTAGCGGCAATATAATTTTTATAAACATTCATTGCAACTGCGGTGTGGGTATCACATAGATAACCGTATTCCTCCCAAATTTCTTTTATTGTTCCGATAGTTGCATTATCATCGCAGCAGCCGCCCCAGAAAAGCTGCTGTAAAGCAAGCTTAATATCGGTGCTAACCGTGAACTCACCTTTTTCGGAAAGGTCCTTTTGTAAGGCGGCAACCTCTTTATCATTGTTACCGCTAAGCTCGAACAACATTCTCTCCAAATTGCTTGAAATGAGAATATCCATTGAAGGAGAAATTGTTGTGTAAAAATCACGGTTGCGGTTATAGGTTCCGCTATTTATAAAGTCGGTCAAAACATTGTTGGCATTAGAGGCGCAAACGAGCTTGTTAACCGGAACACCCATTTTTTTAGCATAATAAGCCGCTAAAATATTGCCGAAGTTTCCTGTTGGAACAACAACATTAAATCCGCCTTCAAGCTTTTTGCCACGAGCAAGCAAATCGCAATATGCCGAGATATAATAAACAATTTGAGGGGCAAGACGACCCCAGTTTATCGAGTTTGCAGAGGAAAAAAGCATATTATTTTGAGCTAATTTTTCTTTTACCACGTTATCGGTGAAAATTTTCTTAACCCCTGTTTGAGCATCATCAAAATTGCCTTTTATAGCGCAAACGTGAACATTTTCGCCCTTTTGCGAGTCCATTTGCAGCTTTTGCATAGGGCTTACACCCTCGCTTGGATAGAAAACAATAATTTCAGTATCGGGAACGTCTTTAAAGCCCTCTAATGCTGCCTTTCCTGTATCACCGGAGGTTGCAACGAGAATAACTGTTTTTTTGCCGTTATTCACCTTTTTTGCAGAGGTTGTCAGCAAAAAGGGAAGAAGTTGGAGCGCTAAATCCTTAAAAGCGCAGGTTGGACCGTGCCAAAGCTCTAAAATATTTGCGTTTGTGCCCAAAAGCGAAATGGGAGCAGGCTGTTCGTTATCAAAGGTGCCGGTGTAGGCGCCCTCAATGCAGTAATCGACCTCCTGCTCTGTAAAATCGCATAAAAATTGCTTTAAGATATATTTAGCTCTGCCTTTATAATCAAGCTCGGTCAAGGCTTTAAAATCGGCATCGGTTAAAATCGGAAAGCTTTCGGGAACGAAAAGTCCGCCCTCTTGCGAAATGCCCTGTGCAATAGCCGCTGAGGCAGATACTTTAACCGATTTATCTCTTGTGCTTATATAGTCCATAAATATTCTCCTAATTCCTTCGTTTATATTATAATAACTGTTTATTTATAGCTTTGCAATAAAATTATCGGCATTTTCATAAAAAATTTTATTAAGCAGGTCTTCTTTTAACCCTTTTATTTGTAAAAAAGTATATAAATTCGGAACAAGCCTTATGCTATTTAAGGTTTTATCCATTTGCCCGCCATCAAAATCAGAGCCTATTGCAATGTGGCTTTCCAGTCCCATATCGAGCAAATGAAAAATATTCCTGTAAATCGCCTCGAAAACATTTTCTCCCAAAAATTCGGGATAAAAGCAAAGCCCGATGATTCCGTTTTTTTGAGATAGTTGTTTTATTTGGTCATCGTATAGATTCCTTTGGTGATTAAAAACAAAGCGAGAGCAGGAATGAGAAGCAAGAGGAAAATCGGCAACTTCCAAAGCAGCATAAAAGCTTTTCTCGTTTAAGTGAGAAAGGTCACAAGCCATTTTAAGTCGGTTCATTTTGCTAACAACCTCTTTGCCAAAGGCAGTAAGGCCTTTTTCGGTTTTAGAGCCTCCCGCAATTAGATTTTCTCCATTCCAGCAAAGTGTCAAAAGCTTTATTTGGTCGTTTTTTAAAATGTAGAGTCGGTCGGAATCATCCTCTAAAACTGCGCCACCCTCAACCGAAAAAAACTCGGTTAAAAAGGAAGGCTTTTTTAATAGCTTTTGTTTAAAATCGGTAAGCACCGTCTGATAAAATTCAAACGGTTCGGGGTGGTCGTCCCTTATCCAAACTGCAAAAACCTGCTTCCATTTTTTAAAGTCGGCCGCTTCTCCTGAAATCGCAAGCGAGTTTACATAAAACTCCTCATTGTTTTTATAACATTCAAATGCAGTATCACAATGAAGGTCAAAAAAGTTCAAATCCCTCAACTCCCAAAATCAAAAAGCATTTTTTATGTAGTTAAGGTTATAAACCACTTTTCCGTTTATTTCTTGTGCACGCACCTCGGCAACATCAAAGCGAGGTTGAAGGTCGCAGTTTGTTTTGGCAATATAATCCTGTGCGGTTAACATAATTCTTTTTTGCTTGTAACCGTCAACCGCCTCGGCGCCCGTAACAATGCTACCTTTTTTGCGGGTTTTAACCTCAACAAAAACAATATACTCTTTTGTGCTTGCGATTATGTCAATTTCACCGAAACGGCATTGGTGGTTGCGTTTTATAACCGTATACCCGTTTTTACGCAAAAAAGCGGCAACCTTGTCCTCGCCGCTTTTGCCAATATTTCCTATGTTCATTATTTTTCACCCAAAAGCTTTTTTAGAAATGAAAGGCGGTGGATAGGGCAGGGCCCGTGCTTTAAGATAAGCTCGGTATGCTCCTTTGTGCCATAGCCCTTATGCTTTTTGAAGTTATATTCGGGATAGGCTTCATCGTATTCTAAAAGCAAACGGTCTCTTGAAACCTTGGCGAGTATTGATGCAGCGGCAATAGAAGCCGATTTGGCATCTCCCTTAACCACTGTTTCGCAAGGAATTTTAATACCCTTTGGGATAGCGTTGCCATCTATAAGGGCATAGTCCGCTTTTAAAATCAGACCTTCTATTGCTCGATTCATAGCAAGAAAGGTAGCTTCGAGAATATTCAAATTTTCGATTTCTTCAAGCGTGCCAAAAGCTATTGAGTAAGCCAAGGCTTTTTCACAAATGATATCAAAAAGCTGCTCTCTTTTTTTTTCGCTTAGTTTTTTAGAATCATTAAGGCCTTCGATTTGTTCATTTGGCGGTAAGATAACTGCGGCGGCACAAACCGGTCCGGCTAAGGGGCCTCGGCCTGCCTCGTCAACCCCGCAAATATATTTATAGCCTTTTTTTATAGCAGAGTATTCTATTGAAAAATCAGGCATTTTGCTTCGCCCTTTCAAGTGAAATAAGTCCTATTTTGCAGCTTCTATATTCTTCTAAAAGCATATTTGCAGCTCTTTCGGTATCGGTTTCGCCGCCTCTTATAACCATTCCTCTTTTTTTACCTATTTGGCATAAAAGGTCGTAAGCATCACAGTCAAAATTAAGAGCACCGTAACGGGCTTCGAGCAAGGAGGGATAATCGGTGAGGAGTCTTTCAAGCAATCTCATAGCTAAAAGTTCAACATCTAATATTCTATCCTTAACCGCACCCGTAAAGGCTAAATTCTCGCCAACCGTTTGGTCCTCAAACTTGGGCCATAAAACGCCCGGAGTATCAAGCAGTTCGAGCTGCTTATCAATGGTAAACCATTGGTTGCCCCTTGTAACACCGGGACGGTTTTCAACCTTTGCCTTGCCACCCTTTGCTATGCGGTTAATAAAGGAGGATTTTCCAACATTGGGAATTCCAACAACCATAACTCTAAGAGGCTTTCCAACCATACCTTTTTTGGCATAGCTTTCAAGCTTTTCCTTTAAAACCTCTTTAACGGTATCCTTAAACTGATTAATGCCTTTTCCGTTTTTACAGTCAACCGCTATTGCCTCTATGCCTTCTTTTTTGTAGTGGTCTATCCATTCGGCAGTAACCGTTTTATCTGCCATATCGCATTTATTGAGTAAGATTATATGCGGTTTTGTTTCTATTAGTTCTTTTATTTCAGGGTTTCGGGAGCTTTGGGGGATTCTTGCATCAACCACCTCACAAACAGCATCAATAAGGGGTAAAATCTCCTTGATTTTACGCCTTGTTTTTGCCATATGTCCGGGAAACCACTGTATGCTTTGTGTGTTATCTGCCATATCAGTTAAGCCTGCCTATTCTATCAATAGGATAAATGCGGAAAACTGCGTGCCCTAAAATATAACGAGTGTCAATAAGTCCGTTTTCGCCTATGCGGGAATCTCTGCTATCGAGTGAAACCGCACGGTTATCACCCAAAACGAAAATATAACCTTCGGGCACATAAACGGGGAAATCAATATCGTGCTTATTGGTGGTTGGAGTTGAAATATAAGGCTCGTTAAGCTTTTTGCCATCAACATAAACTATGCCCTTTTTAAAATCAATGTCTACCGTTTGGCCCGCAACCGCAATAACCCTTTTAATAATGGGGGAGGAGGCGTTTTGCTGAGCCTCAACCGTGTTTTCGGCGTTTCTTGAAATAACAACAATATCGCCGTTTTTGGCGGTGTAGTTAAAATTGGTTATAACAACCTTTTCGGTTTCGAAAAGGGTGCTTTGCATTGAAGTGCCTGTTATGGTTGCAATTCTAAAAATAAGGGTGAAAACAATAACAACAGAAATAATAGCAATAATTATAATATCAAGCCATTCAAAAATTTCGCTTGTGAGGGTTGCCTCCTCGCTTTGTTCGTTTTCGGGCATAGCTTCTGCAATTTGTGTGTTAATTGAAAAGCCCTGAGATGCGGTCTCGAAGTCTTGCTTTTTGCCAAAAAGCTTTTTTATAAGTAAAGCAAATTTTTTCACAAACACAGCTCCTTTAATACGGTCAATTAAGCCTAATTTTAAGAATAAAAGAAAAAGGGAGATAGGGCTTTGCCCCATCTCCCCCGCATAAAGCTTTTTAGATAAGTTCCTTAACCTTAGCAGCCTTGCCGACTCTGTCACGTAGATAATAAAGCTTTGCTCTACGAACCTGTCCCTTGCGCACAAGCTCAACCTTGGCAACTGAGGGAGAATGAATCGGGAATACACGCTCAACGCCAACGCCATAAGTAACACGGCGAACGGTGAAGGTTTCGGAAATTCCGCTGTTATTCTTTGCAATAACAGTTCCCTCAAAAACCTGAATTCTTTCTTTTTCGCCCTCTTTGATTCTAACGTGAACCTTAACAGTGCTACCGATAAGAATTTCTGGAACATCGTTTTTGAGCATATCCTGTGTTAATTCCTTAATTGCGTCCATCTTTTTTCCTCCTTAATTTGTTACCAGATGTTCATAACCTAAAAGGACAGAGGACCATCCGCTTCAATGTCGAATTTTCGGCAATGAACCCGTCTGTAAGGGCAGACGAAATCAAATGCTCATACATTTTATCACAACCCAAACAAAAAATCAAGCATTATTTTACCAAAATTCCGTTATCTGATTTTAGAAGTATTAAAATATCCTCTTCGGCAAGGGTTAATGTGTTTATATAAACCAAAATTTCTTGATTATCCTCTGCGACGCAGGCAAACTCATAACAGCGCACCTCGCCGAGCGAGTCTGTCGGGATAAGGGCAAGACTGGTGGTTTTAAGGGTTAGAGCGGGGCTAAGCTTTGCTTTTGCCTCCTCGGGTGTGAAAACAGGAGATTGAAATGCTCTCTCTTTATGATTTGAAATATAGCCGCCCGCCTCAAACAAAACAACTTGACCTGTATCCATTGAAATGCCTACTTTAATGAGATCGGTGTAGCAAATGGTTTCGCCATCAAGATAAGCAAAATTTATAACGCAAATTCCATCACTTTCAAAATAATATGTTTCGGCAAGCAGGGAAAGTGATTTTGCCCTTAAAAATTCGTTTGCCTTTTGGCGAGCCTTTTCGATTGAAATAAGGTTTCTTTCCACCGAGTGCTCCCGTTTAAGATAAACGCAGTAGCCTCCCTTTATGCTTATGCTAACGCTAATTCCATCTCCCGAAAAACGATACGAGGGAATAAACCCGTCGGTTATGCCATCTAACGAAAGAGCGTTATCTTCAAGAGAACAAAATTCTGCGGCTTTCTGCTTTGCTTCATTTTCGGTTATGGAGGCTTTTCCTTTTAAAAGCTCGGGCTCTTTTTCATAAATATGGTCGGAAAAGGGGCCATCATAAATAAGGGTTGGAAAATCAGATAGTTCGCCTTCGAGCTGGTCGAGATAGGCAGTAAGGTCGCTCTCTTCAACCGCTTGGCCAATGTCTCTTTCAAGCTCGGATGCCCAAAGATTAATGTTATTTGCGTTTATTTTTGAAGTCGATACCACCTCGGCGATTTTTTGGGCGGTTTCGGCAAGTGTTTCAAGACTGTTATAATCATCCCTGCTTATTTGATTGCCAGAAATTAAGGTTTTGGAAACCGAAAGCGAAAAATTTCCAACCTGTGAAAGAAAACGGTTTAAAACGCTCAATTCTCCGTTTTGGGGAAGCTGAGACAATGCTGATTTTGAAAGCTCAGTAACGCTTAGCAGCTTAGCCGCCATACTGCTAATCTGTTCGGCATCGGTGGCGTAGCGTGCCTTGTTTAAAAGCAGCGATATATTGTCAATACAGGAGTGAAAATCGTTTAGGCTTTTGGAATATCCGTTGGTTATTTGAAGCTTTAAATAACGGTTTTGAGCATCGTTTTTCAAAAGAAAACCGCCAAGTGCAAGGCAGGCTGCGCTTAAAAAGCTTATAATTCTCACTATTGTTCTTTTTTTCATAATCTACCTCCAAGACAAAACTGTTTTAAGGTAGATTTCCCCAAAATTTGCCTTTGATACATATATAAGCCATAATAAAGAAATCAAAGTTTTTATATTTTTGCCGAAGGCGCTTAACTATTTATAGAAAAGCGCCACCTCACCTATTGGCAAGACAGCGCATTAAAGCAAAAAATCAATTTTTAAGGCTTTGCATCGGGGCGGGGATTCGGCCCGCTCTATCAATAAATTTCTTAGGACTTTTTGAAAGGTTAACCTTCATAATAGGCCCAGAGCCTAAAAGTCCGCCAAATTCAAGGGTTTCGCCCGCTTTTTTGTTTATTGCGGGGATAACTCTAACCGCTGTGGTTTTTGAGTTTACCATTCCGATGGCGGCTTCATCAGCAATAATTGCAGAAATTACTTCTGCGGGTGTTTCGCCCGGAATTGCTATCATATCAAGACCAACCGAGCAAACCGCAGTCATCGCTTCAAGCTTTGAAAGCTCTAAATCTCCGCTCTTTGCGGCGGCTATCATTCCGGCATCCTCAGAAACAGGAATAAATGCTCCCGAAAGTCCGCCAACATAGGAGGATGCCATAACGCCACCCTTTTTAACCGCATCGTTGAGCATTGCAAGAGCGGCGGTTGTTCCATGCGTTCCACAGGTTTCGAGTCCCATTTCTTCTAAAATATGGGCAACCGAGTCTCCAACAGCGGGGGTGGGAGCAAGGGAGAGGTCAACAATTCCGAAGGGAACGCCGAGTCGCTTAGATGCCTCGGTTCCAACAAGCTGACCCATTCGGGTTATCTTAAAGGCGGTTCGTTTAATTATTTCTGCTAACTGACCCAAATCACCATCGGGACATTTTTTGAGTGCGGCGTGAACAACACCGGGACCCGAAACACCAACGTGAATAACACAGTCGGGCTCGCCAACACCGTGAAAAGCACCCGCCATAAATGGATTATCCTCAACTGCGTTGCAGAAAACAACCAGCTTTGCGCAACCGATACAGTCTCTATCGGCTGTTATTTCGGCGGTTTGGCGAATAACCTCGCCCATTAGCTTTACTGCATCCATATTAAGGCCCGCTTTGGTTGAGCCGATGTTAACCGAGGAGCAAATATTATTTGTTACAGATAAGGCCTCGGGAATAGAACGGATGAGCGCTTCGTCACCCGCTGAAAAGCCTTTATGTACCAACGCTGAATAACCGCCTATAAAGTTAACGCCCGTTGCATCGGCAGCTCTTTGAAGCGCCTTTGCATACATAACAGGGTTTCCACCTGATGCGGCGGCTACCATTGAAATCGGGGTTACCGAAATTCTTTTATTAATAATCGGGATACCGAATTGCTTTTCAATATCCTCAACTGTGCTTACAAGGTTGCCTGCCAAACGGATAATTTTATTATAAATCTTTTCGCAAGCCTTTTCGGCATCGCTATCGGCACAGTCAAGCAGGGAAATGCCCATAGTAACGGTTCTAATATCAAGATTTTCTTCGGAAATCATATTAATGGTTTCCATTATATCATTAAGGTTAATCATTTTTGAATCTCCTAAATTCTATGCATTGGGTTGAAAACATCCTCGTGCATAACCCTAATATCAAGTCCGTTTTGGGTGCCCAAGGTCTTCATTTTATCACTAAACTCTGAAAAAGAGCAGTTGAGCTCTTTGCTTTCGGTTAGCATAACCATAACAAACATATCCTGCAAAACCGACTGTGTAATATCAACTATATTAACATTACATTCGGAGCATACTGCGCTCACCTTTGAAATAATGCCAACAGCATCTTTTCCAATTACTGATACGATAGTTTTCATAAAATTACCTCTTTTTGTTATATTAAAGCTATTTTATCACAATAAGATAAGAATAGCAATTAAAAAGTTAAAAAATAAAAATCAAGTAAATGAGAGTTAAAAATACAGGTATATAGCGTTGACAAAGAGGGTGAAATAAGGTAAAATAATATTGGAAAATACTTTACTTGGGAGAAAAAATGGAACATAAAAATTGGAACGGATTTAAAAAAGGAATATGGCAAAGCGAGATAAATGTTCGTAACTTCATTCAAAGCAATTATACCGCCTTTGAGGGAGATGATACCTTTTTAGCGGCCGCAACAAGCCGAACAAAAGCGCTTATGGAAAAATTAAATGCTCTTTGCGCTCTCGAAAGGCAAAAGGGTGGAGTGCTTGATGTTGATACCGAAACGGTTTCCTCGCTGGCAAGCTATGCTCCCGGATATTTAGATAAAGAAAACGAAATTATTGTTGGTTTGCAGACCGATTCCCCCCTTAAAAGAGGAGTTTTCCCTTTTGGCGGAATGAGAATGGCGAAGCAGGCCTGTGAGGCTTACGGATATACCCTTAGCCAAAAAATAGAGGATGAATTTCAGTTTAGAACAACCCATAACGATGGCGTTTTCAGGGTTTATACCGATGAAATGCGCCTTGCAAGAAGAAGTCATCTTTTAACTGGTCTTCCCGATGCTTACGGAAGAGGCCGAATAATCGGCGATTACAGAAGGGTTGCCCTTTACGGAGTAGACTATTTAATTGGAAAAAAGCAAGAGGATAAAAAAGCGCTCGACCAAAAGATACAGGTCGCTGAGGAAATTATGCTAAACGAAGAAATTTTTAAGCAAATTTCCTTCCTTCAAAAAATGAAGCAAATGGCGAGCCTTTATGGCTACGATATAAGCGAGCCCGCCCAAAATGCCAAAGAGGCAATTCAGTGGACCTATTTCGCATATCTTGCCGCAATAAAGGAGCAAAATGGAGCGGCTATGTCGTTAGGCAGGGTTAGCACATTCTTTGATATTTATATCGAAAGAGATATAAAGGCGGGGCTTTTAGATGAGACCTCGGCACAGGAATTGATTGACGATTTTGTTATTAAGCTTAGAATGGCGAGACATTTGCGCACCCCCGAATATAACGAGCTTTTTGGCGGAGACCCAATGTGGATTACCGAAGCGGTAGGCGGAATGGGCGAGGATGGCAGAACCCTCGTTACAAAAAGCAGCTTCAGAATTTTAAACACACTTTACACCTTAGGTTCTGCGCCTGAGCCTAATCTTACGGTTTTATGGTCTAATTCGTTGCCGGAGGGCTTTAAGAACTTTTGCGCTAAGGTTTCTTGTGACACCGATTCAATTCAATATGAAAATGATGACCTAATGCGCCCGATTTATGGGGACGATTATGCTATTGCTTGTTGTGTTTCGGCAATGAAGGTTGGCAAGCAAATGCAGTTTTTCGGAGCAAGGTGCAATTTAGCAAAACTGTTACTAATAGCCATAAATGGTGGATATGATACCACAAGCAATATCCATTTAGGACCTCAAATGCCTGTTTTAGAGGGCGATATTCTTTCTTATGACAAGGTTAGAGAGCGCCTTGATATCTATATAGAATGGTTAGCAAAGCTTTATGTTAACACAATGAATATGATTCATTTTATGCACGATAAGTATGCTTATGAGAAAACCCAAATGGCATTACATGATACTGCGGTTGAGCGGTTTATGGCGTTTGGTGTTGCGGGACTTTCGGTTATTACCGATTCGCTCAGCGCAATAAAATATGCCAAGGTTAAGCCTATAAAGAATGAAAACGGCTTTATAACCGATTTTGATACCGAGGGAGAGTTTTATAAATTCGGCAATGATGATGACAGGGTTGACCTGATAGCAAAGGAAATAACCCATAAAATGATAACCGAGCTGCGAAAAACCCCCGCTTACCGAAATGCAATTCACACCTTATCGGTGCTTACCATAACCTCAAATGTTATGTATGGCAAAAACACGGGTGCCACCCCCGATGGCAGAGCGGCGGGAGCTGCTTTTGCTCCAGGCGCAAACCCAATGCATAACCGTGAGGAAAACGGAGCATTGGCTTCGTTAAACTCAATAACCAAGCTTTCGTATGATGATTGTAGGGACGGTATTTCAAACACCTTTTCCATAACACCCGATGCCTTGGGCTCATCTAAGGAGCAAAGAGAGAAGAATCTTGTTTCTATTTTGGACGGTTACTTTTCAAAGGGTGCGCATCATATAAATGTTAATGTTCTTAATCGAGAAACTTTGATAGAGGCTTACAATAACCCTGATGCTTACCCAAATCTTACGATAAGAGTTTCGGGCTATGCGGTTAATTTTCATAAGCTTTCAAGAGAGCAGCAAAAAGAGGTTATAAGCAGAACCTTCCACCAAGCAATTTAAGATAGAGGAAATTCTAAAATGACTAAGTTCGTTTTAAAAGGAAAGGTTAGTTCTATACAGACCCTCGGAGCGGTAGACGGTCCGGGGGTTAGATTTACTGTCTTTATGCAGGGTTGCAATTTAAGGTGCGGTTGTTGCCATAACCCTGAAACCTGGCAAAACGAGGGCGGAAGGGAATATACCGTCGAGCAGTTAGCCCAACGCTGCGAAAGATATAAGGAATATTTTGGAAAAAGTGGAGGCATAACTCTTTCGGGAGGCGAACCACTTTTACAGGCCGATTTTGCAAGAGAGGTTTTTTATCTTTGTAAGCAAAAGGGGATAAACACCTGTCTTGATACATCGGGGAGCATACTTAACGATAGCGTTAAGAAATTGCTCGAACAAACTGATAGGGTTTTGCTTGATATAAAATACACAACCGATGAGGATTATAAAAAGTATGTTGGTTGCTCTATAAACGCTCCGCTCGAATTTTTGGATTATTTAAGCAAGAAAAACATACCAACTGTTATTCGTCAGGTTATTGTACCATCGCTTAACGATAACGAGCAGAACATAGAAGCACTAAAAAAAATCGCACAAAAACATTCAAATATAGAAAAAATCGAGCTTTTGCCCTTTAAAAAGCTTTGCTCGATTAAATATGATAATTTGGGTATTGATTTTAAATTCAAGGATATGGCCGAACCAACGAAAGAAACAATAGAATACTTAGAAAATATAAAGAATAAATAATAATTTTGGCGTGCCTTTGGTACGGATATAAAAACGGGTGATTAATAATTAATAATCGCCCGTTTATTTTATATATTAAGTATTCCTAAATGTTCAAGCAAAATTTTAATGCCTAACAAAATAAGTATGGCACCACCTAAAAATTCAGCCTTTGATTTATATTTCCCACCAACAACATTGCCAAACTTTACTCCAAGTGCCGAGAGAATAAAGGTTATTATACCTATAAACAAAACTGCGGCGATTATGTTAACCTCGGGCAGTAGGGCAAAGGTGATTCCAACCGCCAAGGCATCAATGCTCGTGGCAATAGCCATTAAGAGCATTCGCTTAAAGCCAAAATCACAGTCCGCCTCGTTTTTTCCCTTCTCAAACGCTTCTTTAATCATATTAATTCCTATTGCACCTAATAAAACAAAGGCTATCCAATGGTCAAAGGCGGTAACATATTTCTCGAAAGCCGAGCCGAGAAGAAAGCCGATTAGCGGCATAAGCGCCTGAAACCCACCAAACCAAATACCTGTTATAAGCATATGTCGAGCGCAAACCTTTTTTGTTGCCAAGCCCTTGCAAATTGAAACAGCGCAGGCATCCATCGAAAGTCCAATAGCTAAAATAAAAAGCTCTAAAAGCCCCATTTTTGCACCTCTTATCAAGTGATATGTGGATATTTTATAATTTAGAGTAATAAATGTCAAGGATAAAAGCCGATTTAACGCTAATAATAAACTAAGAATTAAATTAGCCAAAGCATTTAAGGCTGGTTCGGGTTTAACCGCTTTGGCTATCGAGAGGGTTTTATGAAGCTTAAAAAGGACGATTTAATGCAAGGCTTAGGCGGCTTTTTGATCGGAGTTGTAAACGGTCTCTTAGGAGCGGGAGGCGGTATGCTTGCGGTGCCTCTTCTTAAAAAAATCGGCTTTTCTCAAAAGCAGGCGCACGCCAATGCGGTGGCAGTTATCTTGCCTATAACGGTGGGGAGTGCGGTTCTTTATCTCATGAGAGATTATGTAAACCTAAGCGCCGCTTGGCCTTATGTTCCAACAGGTATTTTAGGGGCGATTATAGGCACATATTTGTTAAAAAAGTTATCACCCTATTGGCTTAAAAAGCTCTTTGGCGGATTTATGATTTATGCAGGCCTTCGCCTGCTTTTAAGGTGAATATTGCCGCCCTTTTAGCAGGGCTTTTTTCGGGAATTATAGGGGCAATGGGTTTAGGCGGCGGAGCGGTGCTTATTATTTATTTAACTCTTTTTACTGACACCGAACAGCTTGCGGCACAAGGCATAAATTTAATTTTCTTTATACCTTGCGCAGTTTTGGCGGTTATAATCTACACAATAAAAAAGCAAATAAAATGGAAAATAACCTTAAAAATTGCGGCATTTGGACTTTTGGGTACTGCGGTGGGATGGTTTTTGCTTTCATTTTTAGAAACCGAAATTCTTTCAAAATGCTTTGGCGGACTTGTTTTAATTCTCGGAATAAAAGAAATTTTTTCAAAAAAGGTTGCAGGCAAGACAAAATGATGCTATACTAAAAACGAATAAATGTTCGTTTTTGGAGGATTAATATGTCAAAAAAACCTCTTAGTGAAAAACAAAGCGCAGTTTATAATTTTTTGGTTAAGCAAATGGCAGAGGGATTTCCGCCTTCTGTTCGTGAAATTTGCGCCGCTACGGGAATAAAATCCACCTCAACGGTGCACGCTGTGTTAAGCACACTTGAAGAAAATGGATATATCCTTAGAGACCCCAAAAATTCCCGTTCAATAAAGCTTAATGCACCCGCTTCCTCAGCGATGGTGCCACTTGTTGGTAGAATAACCGCAGGTAAACCGATTTTAGCGGTTGAGGAAATTGAGGATTATATTCCATATCCTTCAAAAAATGCCGAAGGTCTTTTTGCTCTTAAAGTTGTGGGATTAAGTATGCGGGATGCGGGAATTCTTGACGGAGATATTATCGTTGCCGATAAGAACAAACCCTGCCGCAACGGAGATATTGTTGTTGGTATGGATGGAGATGAGGCAACGGTTAAAAAGCTCGTTATAAAGAACAATCAAATAATATTTATGCCCGAAAACCCCGATTTTGAACCGATTTATCCTAAAAATCCTACGGTGCTCGGCAAGGTTATAGGAAGTTATAGGAAGTATTAAGCTATGAAAAAATTCGTTGAAATTTTTACAGACGGTGCTTGCTCGGGCAACCCGGGGCCTGGTGGTTGGGGAGTTGTTTTGAGATTTGGCTCGGCCGAGAAGGAGCTTTCGGGAGGCGAAAGAGAAACCACCAATAACCGAATGGAGCTAACAGCTGCAATAATGGGACTTTCTGCCTTAAAGGAGCCTTGTAGTGTAAGACTTGTTACCGATTCAAAATATGTAGCAGATGCCATAACAAAGGGTTGGGCGGTTTCTTGGCGCCAAAATGGATGGCGCAAGGCGGATAAAAAGCCTGCTCTTAATTCGGATTTATGGGAACGCCTTTTAGAGCTCTTGCAAATTCATGAGGTCACAATAGACTGGGTAAAGGGTCACGCAGGTCACCCTGAAAATGAGAGGTGCGACCGTTTGGCAGTTGAATATTATAATGGTTATAGAAAGTCGAAAAAGTGAGTAATCACACTTTCTCGACACAAAATCTTTGATTTTGAAGCAAATTTTTAGTGAAAATTTGTCTGTACCCATTGCAATGAATGTAGAGTGCAATTAAATTTCAAGAAATCTAATTGCACGAAAGCCGAGAAAATCGGCTTGTCGAAACGTTTTTTAGCGTTTCTACATTCTATAATAATTATAGCAAAATTTTCAAAGAGGAAACAAAATGAGAATTAGAAACAGGCTTAATTTTATTATAACGGGGGCACTTATAGCCGCCGCTTATGTGGGACTTACATACCTTAGCAATGTGTTTGGTTTGGCATACGGACCTATTCAGCTAAGACTTTCTGAGGTGCTTTGCGTTTTGCCCGTTTTTTCGCCTGCGGCAATTTGGGGTGTAACGCTGGGCTGTTTTATTGCAAATATTGGCTCCTTTAATGTTATTGATATGATTTTCGGCACAGCCGCAACCCTAATAGCAGCGCTGCTTACATATTCGTTTAGAAATGTTAAGTTAAAGCAAATTCCTGTTATATCAATGCTTATGCCGGTGCTTGTTAATGCGGTTATTATTGGTCTTGAAATTTCCATTTTTTTCTTGGATAATGCAGCTTCTGTTTGGGGATATGTTATTTCGGCTTTGCAAATAGGTGCAAGCGAGCTTATTGTTTGCGTTGGTTTTGGAATACCCTTTTATTTGGTGGTTAAAAAGTATAAAATTTTCAAATAATTAAATAAGGGGTTGAAAAAATTTATTCTTTTAGCAATATATAAATACCGTACGGAAGGCATTTATGCCTTCTGTTTTTATTTGCTTTTCTAATTTTCCTGATTTTATGGGCTTTTGATATGACTAAGTTTTTTTACAGCTCCTTTTTGTGTTTTTAGGTGATGTTGATATTGGAATAAAAGAATTTTAAACAGGGGAAAATAAGGTAAAGAGAAATTTTAATATTTGGTAAATTTTGAGCGGGTTTAGGCAAAAGACTTGTTTTATTGTAAGCTATATGCTATAATACTATAAATTGGTATATTATGCTTTTTTATTTATATAATATTTAATTATTAAGGGTCGTGAAAAAATGAAAGGGAAAATGGCAAAAATAGAAAGCACAAAAACCCTGGTTCGAGTGATAGAGAGCATTTTAGAAGTGGCAGTTCTTGCAATAATTTATTATTTAGTTTGGCAAAATGCCTATAACGATGATTTTCTTCCACTTTATCTCGGAAAAGGCAAATATGTTTTAATGGGTGTTTATGCGGTTTTTTGCTATGCTATTTTCAAGAATATGGATGGCTTCCGTTTTGGTGACCTAAGAAGGCTTGATTTGGCGCTCGCTCAGTGGATAGGAACGCTGATTACAAACTTTATAACATATTTTCAGCTTTGCTTAATTGAAAATTATATGATATCTCCTCTTCCGTTATTGTTTTTAACAGCCGCCGAGATTTTAATTACAACCGGATTTATTTTCCTTTATTCGTTTGTTTATAGGTTGCTTTATGTGCCGCATAGAATGATTATGGTTTTCGGAACAGACAGTGCGGTCGGTCTTAAAATCAAGCTTGATTCAAGAAGAGACAAGTACCGCATAAGAAAGCTTATTTCGGTTGAAGAGGGCTATGATGCTATTTGCAAGGAAATTTTAAATTTTGAATCGGTTGTGCTTAACGATGTTCCGGCACAAATCAGGAATGATATACTTAAATTCTGTTATAAGAATGAAATCAGGTGCTATGTTGTTCCTAAAATCACCGATGTTATTTTGCGCAATGCAAGGGATGTTAATTTGTTTGACACTCCGATTTTTATGGTTAAGGGAACAGGCCTTTCACTAACCCAAAAATTTTTCAAAAGAGCGCTTGATGTCGTGCTTTGCCTTATTGCTATGATTCCCGCCTTGCCTATAATGCTTATAATTGCAGTTGCAATTAAGCTTGAAGATGGCGGCCCTGTATTTTTCAAGCAGGATAGAGTAACCTTAGGCGGCAAGATTTTTTCCATTCTCAAATTCCGCAGCATGATAGTTGATGCCGAAAAAGAGGGGATTTCGATTCCGGCAACGGGGGATGACCCGAGAATTACTAAGGTTGGTAAAGTTATAAGGGCATTAAGGGTGGACGAGCTCCCTCAAATTATTAACATATTAAAGGGTGATATGAGTATTGTCGGCCCACGTCCTGAAAGGGTTGAACACGTTAAGGAATATACCGAGCAAATCCCCGAATTTGAGTTTAGACTCAAAGTAAAGGGCGGGCTGACCGGTTATGCTCAAATATACGGTAAATATAACACTAGCGCCTACGATAAGCTCCGTATGGATATGCTTTATATTGAAAATTACTCATTTTTCCTCGATTTAAAGCTGATTTTAACCACCATTAGAATTATGTTTAGCAAGAATAGTACCGAGGGCTTCGAAAAGGCAGAAGAAAACGAGAAGCTAACAAAGGAATTATTGGATAAATCTAAAAAGAACAACGATAAGTAGTTGGGAGATATTTTTTTGGAAAATTATAGCGTGTTAATGTCAGTTTACAGCAAGGAAAACCCCCAATTTTTAAGGGAAGCTATGAATAGCGTGTTTAATCAAACTGTTAAAACAAATGATTTTGTATTAGTTTGTGACGGTCCGTTAACTAAAGAGCTTGACAGCGTTATAACCGAAATGGCGGACAAGCATACCGATGTTTTAAATGTGGTAAGACTTGACCAAAATAATGGATTGGCTCTTGCGTTGAATCAAGGCTTAAAGCATTGCAAAAACGATTTAGTTGCCCGAATGGATTCGGATGACTATATGTGTGAAAACAGGGCCGAGCTTCAACTTAAAAAATTTTTAGAGGATGAGAGTCTCGACATTGTTGGCAGTGCGATTAAAGAATTTGAAGGCAACCCCAATAATATTGTTTCTTACAAAAGTATGCCTGAAACGCA
>JAZSLI010000058.1:0-2287 GCA_045535295.1 Acutalibacteraceae bacterium
TCTGCAATAGTTCCTTTGCTTAACACGGCATTGTTTATGACTTTCTATATACTTCTTTATAGAGAAACAGTATTGGCAGGAAAGACGTTTATGGTAGTATTTCTTTCAGCTATTTCAGTGAATTTCTTAATCGAATTATTGTTAACGCTTATCGCAGGAACAGCCATAAGTAAGGTTGTTTATAAATATGTAAAGAAGTTTGCAAATTAATCGAAAAGCAGGGGTTTCCTCTGCTTTCCTAATTTTTGTAAAAAAATGCTTGCAAACAAGACTTGTTTGTGATATAATTTTTTGGCTACTGGAAAAGTGGCGAAAATATAACACACATTCCACCGAAAAAACGGGCAGGTGTCATCTTTTACTACCGGATGATTCCCGCAAACTGAGTGGGATGGAGGAAAAACCTTAGGAGGAAATTAAAATGGCAGTAGTATCTATGAAACAGCTTCTTGAAGCAGGCGTTCATTTTGGACATCAAACAAGACGCTGGAATCCCAAGATGGCAGAGTACATCTTCACAGAGCGCAACGGAATTTATATCATTGACCTTCAAAAGACCGTTAAGAAGCTTAACGAGGCTTATATGTTTGTTCGTGACATAGCAGCAGAAGGCGGCGATATTCTTTTTGTTGGAACAAAGAAACAGGCTCAGGATTCCGTTAAGGAAGAGGCTGAGCATTGCAGCATGCCTTATGTTAACGCTCGTTGGCTTGGCGGTATGCTCACAAACTTTACAACTATCCGTACAAGAATCGCTCGTCTTAACCAGTTACGTAATATGCGTGATGACGGTACTTTCGAGCTTCTTCCCAAGAAGGAAGTTATCAAGCTTAACCTTGAAATCGAAAAGCTTGAAAAATTCCTAGGCGGAATTCAGGAAATGAAAAAGATTCCTTCTGCTTTATTTATTGTTGACCCCCGCAAAGAAAGAATCGCAGTTGCAGAGGCTAAAAAGCTGGGTATTCCGATTATTGCTATTGTTGATACCAACTGTGACCCTGATGAAATCGATGCCGTTATTCCGGGTAACGATGATGCTATCCGTGCAGTTAAGTTAATTGCTGAAACCATTGCTAATGCTGTTATCGAGGGCAGACAGGGCACCGAAATGGGCACTGCTGCTACCGAAGATGGCGAAGAAGAAATTACTCAGGAAGAAATCGAAGAAACCACCCAAGAGGCTTAATTATTAATTCGGAGGATAAGAATATGGCTTTTACTGCTAAGGATGTTCAGGCTTTAAGAGAAAAAACCGGTTGCGGTATGATGGACTGTAAAAAGGCTCTTACCGAAACAAACGGTGATATGGAAGCCGCTATTGATTATTTAAGAGAAAAGGGACTCGCTTCTCAGGCAAAGAAGGCTGACCGTATTGCTGCTGAGGGTACTGTTTGTGCCTATGCAAAGAACGGTGTAGGCGTTGTTGTTGAGCTTAATAGTGAGACCGATTTCGTTGCTAATGGTGATGGCTTTAAGGCATTGGCAGCAGAGGTTGCTGAGGTTGTTGCAGAGCAAAATCCCGCTGATGTTGATGCTCTTCTTAAATGCGAGAAGGATGGCATGACCGTTGAGGCTAAGGTTCAAGAATTGTTCCTTGCTATTCGTGAAAACATTAAAATTCGTCGTTTTGCTCGTTGTGAGGGTAAGGTTGTAACTTACGTTCACGCAGGTGGTAAAATTGGTGTTTTAGTTAATTTTGATACCACACTTGATGCTGATAACGCCGATTTCGTTACTATGGGTAAAAATGTTGCAATGCAAATTGCTGCTATGAACCCCGGCTATTTAGATGAAGCTTCTGTTCCTGCAGAGGTTATTGCCAAGGAAAAGGAAATTCTCATCGCTCAGATGAAGGAAGATCCCAAAATGGCTAATAAGCCTGAGTCAGTTCTCGGTAAAATTGTTGATGGTAAAATCGGCAAATTCTATAAGGAAAATTGCCTTGTTGAGCAGGCTTTCGTTATGGATGGTGACATCAATGTTGGCAAGTATGTTGCTAACACTGCAAAAGAGCTTGGCGCTGAAATTAAAATCGCTTCTTTCGTTCGTTTTGAAAAGGGCGAAGGCATTGAAAAGCGTGTAGATGATTTTGCTGCTGAAGTTGCTGCAATGGCAAAATAATTTAAGAAACAATTAGTGGAGCTCAAATTGAACTGCCCCAATTTGTGCGGACAGCACAAAAAAGTGCTCTATGGTAGTGAAAATTAAATTTTAAGCAATATACTGACTTCGTTTTTCGAGCGGAGTCAGTTTTGTTTTAAGTTGTATGCGTTGGTTATTGTAGAAA
>JAZSLI010000034.1:0-2728 GCA_045535295.1 Acutalibacteraceae bacterium
CTATATGTGTGAAAACAGGGCCGAGCTTCAACTTAAAAAATTTTTAGAGGATGAGAGTCTCGACATTGTTGGCAGTGCGATTAAAGAATTTGAAGGCAACCCCAATAATATTGTTTCTTACAAAAGTATGCCTGAAACGCACGAGGAAATAATAAAATATTCAAAAATAAGATCTCCGTTTAATCATCCAACCGTTATGTATAAAAAAAGCGCGGTTTTGAATGTTGGGGGTTACCCTAATCTTCATTTGCACGAGGATTACGGCTTGTGGGTGGCAATGCTTGTGTCAGGCGCAAAGGGATATAATGTGACAGAGGCGCTTTGTTATATGAGGGTTGATAGTGGATTATATGGCCGACGGGGCGGATTTAAATATTTTAAGACCGCTCTTGCTTTTAGAGTTTATATGTATAAAATAGGTTTCAGCAATTTTATGCAGCTTTGTTATGTTGTTACTGCACTTATGATTGTTTGCTTAGTTCCTACGTTTATTAGAAAAACAATTTACAGAACGGTTTTGAGAAAAAAATAAATTTTTCTATTTCATCGCTTATTAGAGGGGGTATAAAAAGCTTGACGATATTCAAAAATCAGTATTTTTGTAAAATGCAGGTCATTTTTTGGGCGATTGCGGTAGGGGCATATTTTTTTCAGTTTCCGTTTTTTGGATTATCTAAATTGATAATACCCTTTTTAGGCTTATATATTGTATTTCAGTTACCCCATTTAAAAATAATTAAGGAAAAGAAATATATTATTCCGATAGCAATATATTTTATTTTAATTGCCGCTTTAATTTGTCGTTCTTTTTTTCTTGGAATAGCATTTAGCAGAATAGTGCGGTTTAGTGTTATTTTGGTTATAATACCTATAACCTGTCTGGTTAAAGATGACAATTTCGATATAAAAAAAGATATATTCATCTATCTCGCAATAATTAAAAGTGTAATTATTATCTTTTTTGGGCTTATGGTTGCGTATCAGGGAAGCTATGTGCATTTTCGTGAATGGACAGGAAGCTTTGATATGGGTGACATTTACTTTTTTAACAGATTTCTTCCCAAGGTTCAAGTGAGGGGTAATGCGTTACTTGTAATAGCTTTCTTTGTTGATTATATCAGCAATAAGAAATTTACCGCAAAAAACATTATAATTCTTTTAGGCGTTCTGGTTGCAGGTAATTTTGCTTTTATGCTTGCGTTGGTGGCTTTTGCTTTATGGCAAGGTGGCATTTATGCAATGAAATTTATTCGCACCAACAAATACGGCAAGAAAATTGTTATTGCCGCAGGTATCGTGTGTTTGATAGTGCTTATACCGTACTTTATAGTAAAAATTCAAGAAAAATCTACTGTTTCGAATGCGGTAAGAATAGATCAAATCAAAATATTACTGGATGCGAATCCGCTTTTTGGCGATGGTCTTGGTTGTTGGGTTAAAGCGACTGCTGGCCAAATAAAATATAACGGCGATATGTATTTTGAGATGCAAACGCTATATATATACAAACAAATAGGAATTTTTGCGTTGGCGCTTTATTATGTGGTCACATTGATGCCAATGAAAAGAGCCGGAAAAAACAGCTTTATTATTTATTTGATATATTTGTTTTTTAGCTTTTGGAATCCGTACTGTTTTGATGCAACGCAGATAATCGCAATATTATTAATAATAAACACGCCAAATTTAGGAGAGCATAATGAAAAAAGCGATAGTTACAGTTTATCATCCGTCAAAGATAGTCAGGGATAATATTTTGGCTATTGTTAGTCAAGTAGATAAGGTATATATTTGCGATAATAGTCCTATAGAAAATAGCGAATTATTTAAGTATGACGACACAGATAAAATAGAATATATCTTTTTTGGTGAAAATCTTGGCTTGTCAAGAGCGTTTAATAAGGTGCTTAAAGAATCGAATGCTTGGGAAAATGACGATTTTGTTTTGTTTTTTGATCAAGATTCTCATATAAAACAGGGCCATATTGATAAGCTTATAAATGAATATGACTGCCTTTTGGCAAAGGGGTATAATGTGGGTTGTTTGGGACCTATATTTTTTAACACCAGCAATAATACGGTTGAAGTTCCTAAAATGAAAACACCCCTCACCGAAAATTCATTTAAAGTGTCAAGCATAATAACATCTTCTATGGTGTGCAGATATGCAGATATTAAGGAAATCGATTTTTGGAACGAAAGAGTTTTTCTTGATATGGCAGATTGGGATTTTTGTTGGCGAATGGTTAAAAAAGGAAAGCTTTGCTGTATGACCGATGCGGTTGTTTTAGAGCATAGTCTTGGCACAGGAGAAAAAAAGGTTGGCTTTTTAAAACTTCGTATAGGAAACGTTTTTCGAGAATATTACCAAACAAGAGAGTGCTTATATTTACTCACTCGCTCATATTCCCCTTTAAAGTATAAAATTCGTTTTATGGCAATGCTTACGGCAAGACCTATAATTCATTTAATTTTTTTAGAAAATAGAAAAAATCGGTTTAAGTACATATGTATGGGCGTTCGTGATTTCTTTAAAAAGAAAAGCGGCTCACTTGATGTATAGAACGGTTTAATATAGCAAAAATCAGGAGGCACAATTATGAAAGGTATAATTTTAGCAGGTGGTTCGGGGACAAGGCTTTATCCGCTCACAAAGGTTACTTCAAAGCAGCTTTTGCCGATTTATGATAAGCCGATGATTTATTATCCAATGTCGGTGCTTATGACT
>JAZSLI010000010.1:0-10994 GCA_045535295.1 Acutalibacteraceae bacterium
TTTTTGTAACTTTTTATTTATCAATTTTACCGGTACGATTTCTGTCTGCGGTTTTAGGAATAGAATCAGGAACACGAATAAGAATTTCCGACAAATCGCAATTTAAAGCCTCACAAATAAGGTCAAGGTGTTCGAGGTTAACTCTCTCACATATTTCGTGATACATTTCATTAATTGTTGTGGGCCGTATCCCTGTTTTCCGTGCTAAATCTGCTTGCGTCCACCGAAGCTCGCCAAGCTTCCGGGATAGTAAAATTTTGATAGCCATAACACCCACTCCTTTTGTGACATTCTAACACAAAAGGCAATTATCAACTTTATTTTGTTAGATTATCACGAAATAGGTTATTATTTGGGCAAAGCAAGACAAAATAAAACCCACTACGAAGGCGCTATCCTTTGCAGTGGGTTATTGTATATTGAGCGTTAATGTTAAACCGGAACGCTCTGCATATAAAGCATATCCGGACAAATGTCTATATCATCATTCCAAAAAACGCACATATTGTCTGCTTTAACCGTTTTAAAAAAGCCTATATTTCGCAATGGAGCATATACGGGTATTTCTAATAACGATTTAGCATCAAATTTCTTTTTTTCGCCGTTGTTGAAAAGCAGCAACAACTCAAAATTGTCGGTTGCTTCAACCTGAGTTACTCTCGGCGGGAGCGGAGCGCCCTTAACAATTTCATTCATTCTGTAATCCCCCTTTATCTTAAAGGCTCGATTTTGAAGAACGGCTCATTTTCACACAGCAATTTCCAGTTGGCTTCCAATTCGTCACGATGAATTTCTATCCAAGCAATTATAAGGTTTAATTGTTTTCTCGGCATAGAGCCTTCTAAAACTTTACCGTCAAAATCAATAGATGCAATGTGTTCAGCATAAGAAGCGTGTAAATGCGGTGTGTTATGTTTACCGTTTGCTTCTCTAAACATTCTGATTAGGATACCATAAAACATTGATATTGTAGGCATATTGTATTCCCCCTTAATATTGTTATAGTGTTTTAATTAAAAATACAAGTGATTTTCTCTAATTTAATATTATCATATGCAGATTTTAAAGTCAAGATAAAGGATGCCTTCAGTGCTGTAAACGGCTTAAAAATGACCTCATAGGGACATTTATCGTAAACATTATATATTGCGGGCCTCCGCAACCAAAAAATCCTCGTTCTTCGGAACGAGGGTTTTTTTATCCAAGCCGACAGGCTTGGTATATCATCACGACGCAGTCGTGTATATCATCAACACGGCGTTGCCGTGTTGTATCTCATCACACCGTAGGTGTGTATCAAAAAACTGTCGGCTTGATGATATACAATGCTCCGCATTGATTTATTTCCACTTTTATGCTATGGTTGTGCTACAATAGGGACAAAAGGCAAGGGTGACCCTTGCCTTTTGATACTCTTTATTGAATATTGCTTATTAGATTTTTTAACCTTTTTTCTTCTGCTTCTGCTTCAATATCAAGTCCTGATTTTTTCAATTCTTCTACTATCTCTAACGAAAGACTATGACATTTGTCTTTATTTCCAATTTTGGCATAGTAGTCTATCTTAGAATATTTAGCATCAAGACAAGTATAATCTAATTCTAGTGCTTTATCCCAATAAGTAAGAGCCTCATTATCTTTGCCCAACTTACTGCATATATCACCACCTAAAGTATATATTATTGCATCATTGGGAAATTTTTCGACAGCTTTCTTGAAACTTTCATAAGCTTTTTCAACATCTCTATCGAAAATATAAGCCGATATCAAGCATCTCCAATTTATTTCATTGTTAGAATTTTTTCTTATATCCTCTAATGCCGTGTTAATGTTTTCTTTACTTTTCCCAATCTGTGAGTATAAAAGCATCTTTTGAATTTTAGTTTTCCAAAAAACATCTGCACTTACATTTTGACCTATATCGATAACTTCGTCAAATAATTCAATGGCTTTATTTGTAGAATACTGCATCATAAAGTGGTGTAATGTTCCGTATGTCCATAAATCTTCTGTTGAACATTCCCCATTCTTAATAAGTTTTTTAAACTCACCATCTGCACAAATAAAATCTTCGGGTTTTCTTGTTTCTTCATAAATTGAAGCTAATCTTTGAGCATAATTTTTGTATGCTATAGATGATTCTTTAAAAAAGTCATCAATTGTAACACAGTAAAGTTTCGCAATTTGAGGAAGAATGGTAACATCAGGTAATGTTGTATTACATTCCCATCTGGAAATTGTATGTGTGCTCACACCTAAAATTTCTGCAACTTGTTCTTGAGTATAATTTTTTTGCTGTCTGAATTTTTTTAGATTGTTTGAAAATACTGTATTCATATTATTTATCCTTTCGTCTAAATTAGAAGCTTCTAACTTAATTATACTTATTTTTCACAGCAATTCCATATCGCATTTTGTGACCTGTCTCGCGGTTTTTGTTCAATTCACAAGGCACGGCAGGAATAACCGTCATACTTTCGGCAAGTTTACTGCTTAAAAACAAAGTTTTTAACTGCGTTTTCTTTGGTATGATTTTCAATGTTTCAGTATGATTTTTGTCATACCATCAAAAATAAAGTTATCTCGTGATTTCGGGATAACTCTATTTTGATATATAACTTGAAAATAACAATAAAAAATGTTATATTAAATATAAGAAAACGCTTGTTGTAAAGTAGCCTCCCTCTGACGAGGGAGGTGGCAAAACTTTAGTTTTGACGGAGGGAGAGAAAATGAAAGACTATAATAAAGCTAATATCCCTCTTGCAAAAACTTTAAGAAAAAATATGACACCTTGGGAACGAAAACTTTGGTATAAGTTTTTGAGATATTATCCTATAAGGTTTCAAAGACAAAAAGCCATTGGAAATTACATAACGGATTTTTATTGTGCAAAAGCAAGAATTATTGTCGAGCTTGATGGTGGCGGTCATTATACAGACGAACAAATAGAAAAAGATAATATTCGTACAAAAGCGTTAGAGGGAATGAATTTAACAGTATTAAGAATTTGCAATTTAGATATAGACCGTAATTTTGACGGTGTATGCGAATACATAGATTTAGCTGTTAAAAATTCTCTCCCTCAGTCAGCTTCGCTGACAGCTCCCTCGTCAGAGGGAGCCGAAGGATAATTTATCCCTCGTTTAACACAAGCATATAATGCACCTAAAGGTTGGTGATGAGAATGCCAAGAAACAACAAAAACTTGATTGCAAAAGACATAGGTGGTAAAAAAATCAGAGAGCAATACTTTGATGGTTGGATTATAGGAGCATTAATCGGTATATTGTTTTATACAATGGTGTATCTTTTTGATATTGAAAACTTTCACAATAATTTTATAAATATTGTTATTGCGTTCACTTGCTTTTCACCATTTATGTTATTGGCAGTTTTAAATAGATTTCTTTTTGGGAAAATATTATGTGTGTTAGCAAAAGATAAACTGTATTATTTTGGTGCTGAAACAAGAATAAATTCAAGACATAACAAAACAAACGGATATATAGAGTATGATGAAATTGAAACTGTTGAATACATACCGCCTAGACTTGGAGCAGGTTCGAAACGGTTGTCAAGAGTAATAATTTCAGGAGAAAATTTTGAAATTACAGTTTGGAATGCAAACCGTAGTTTAGTTAGAGAAATTAATAAGAGAAAATAAAGAAAATCCTCGGTTTTCAGGCACATTTCATTCGTGTCATTAAGTTCAAACCACCCAAAAAATCTCAATTACCCGAAAGGATAATTGAGATTTTTCTTTGTTATCTATTCTCTAATTTAACATAGTTTCTATGCGGTTGAACATTCATATAAGCGGGGCGGATGATTTTTCCTGCATTTATAAGCTCTTCAATTCTATGAGCGCTCCAACCGGCAATTCTTGCAATGGCGAAAATCGGGGTGAAAAGCTCGTGAGGAAGGTTGAGCATATCATAAACAAAGCCGCTATAAAAATCAACATTTGCGCTAACGCCTTTATACATTTTTCTTTCCTTTGCGATAACCTCGGGTGCCAATTCTTCAATAAGTGAATAAAGGCCATATTCCTTTGAAAGACCTTTTTCTTCCGAAAGATTTTTAACATATCCTTTAAAGATTTTTGCACGGGGGTCAGAAACCGAATAAATGGCGTGTCCGATACCATAAATGAGTCCCGCCTTATCAAAGGCATCTTTATGCAAAATCTTTGCAAGGTATGCCGAGATTTCTTCTTTATCATTCCAATCGGAGATATTTTCCTTTATATTCTCGAACATAGCCGAAACCTTTATGTTTGCACCACCGTGCTTTGGACCCTTTAATGAGCCTAATGCGGCGGCTATTGCAGAATAGGTATCTGTTCCGGAGGATGAAACAACGTGGGTTGTGAAGGTTGAGTTATTACCTCCACCGTGCTCAGCGTGTAGCACTAATGCCATATCGAGCACCTTTGCTTCAAGGGGAGTATACTTACCATCAAGTCTCAGCATATAAAGAATATTTTCGGCGGTTGAAAGGTTGGGGTTGGGTTCGTGGATAAAAAAGCTGTTGCTTTTTTTAGTTCCGTAATTATAAGCGTTATAGCCATAAACCGCAAGCTGCGGGAAACGGGCTATAAGCTGCAAGCATTGCTTTAAAACATTGGGAATGCTTGTATCATCGGGCTTCGAATCATAGGAATAAAGGGTTAAAACGCTTCTTGCCAAGGAGTTCATCATATCGGTTGAAGAAGCTTTCATAATGATATCACGAACGAAGTTATTAGGTAGCGGGCGATAAGAGAAAAGGAGAGCCTTAAACTCTTCAAGCTCCTTGCTATTTGGCAGCTCGCCGAAAAGTAAAAGATAAATAACTTCTTCAAAGCCAAAGCGGTTTTGGCTTGTGAATCCGTTTACGATATCCTCAATAGCGTAGCCTCTGTAATAAAGCTCGCCCTCGCAGGAAACATCAACACCGTCAATATTCTTTTTTGAAATAATGTCCGAAACCTCAGTGAGTCCTGTTAGAACGCCTTTTCCGTTTAAATCACGCAAGCCTCGATTGACCTTATGTTCAAGATAAAGCGAGGGTTCGATTCTGTTATTTTCTATGCATTTTTCTGATAGCTTGTCAATTAATTCTATCATTTTATCACCACTTTTTTAAGTATTTGCTAATTAAAGTGCAATTGTGTTAGCACCTGATTGTTTTGCTAAATCGGCTATTTGCTCGTGACAGGTAAAGATTATAACTTGATTGTTTTTGGAATAGTCCTTTAAAAAGGCTATTGCTTTTTTAAGACGCTCATCATCGTATTGAGCGAGCGAGTCATCAAGCAAAATGGGTAGCGGTTCGCCTTCGGCACAAATAAGTTTAGAGAGTGCGAGACGAAGACTAAGATAAATTTGGTCGGTTGTTCCGCTACTTAAATAATCAATTTCCTTGCCACCAAAAACATTTTGTTTTTCAACCGTTATATCAAAGGATTTTAGAATATTAATCCTTGTGTAATCTCCACTTGATAGAGAATTTAAGATTGTAAGTGCCTCTTGGTCGAGAGCGGAGCCATAGCTTTTATGAAGCTCGGCAGAGCTTTCGGTTAAAACGGAGCTTGCAATATCTGCAATATCGCAAAATTCCTTTTGGTTTTGGACGGTTTTAGATAAAATTTCAATTTTTCTTTTTAAAATTTCGGGATTTTCGGCAGATTGAAGGGCAATTTTAGTTTGTGCCGAAAGAGCGGCAATTTGAGATGTTTTTTCTGAAATTTCGTTTAAAGTATTTTCGTAGCGTTGTTTTAAAATTTCAAAATCCTCGTTTTGCTCGTTTTGATTTTGATTTGCGAGGGCAAGCTTTTGCTCGGCCTCGGCAAAGGAGATATTATTTAAATCCTTAATTAAAAAATTAAGCTCGGTTGTTATATTCTTTTGCTCGGAAACCTTGTTTGTCATGAAATCTATTTGTGAAAGGATTTCCTCAACCCCAAAAACAGCTCGGTATTTACTAAAATGCTCACGAAGAGCTATTTCTTGCTCTAATTTGGCCTCATTTAACTTTTCTAATTCAGTTTTTGTTTCGAGCAGCAATTCTTGTTGCTTTGAAAGAGATTCCTTATTGCCGCTCAAAGCATTTTTTATTGCCTCTAATTTGAGGGATTTTTCAAATATGGCTTTTCCGTTTTTTTCTTGTTCCGCTTTTAAGCCTTCTAATTCTTTTTCAAGGAACAGTATCTCAAAAGAGGTTTTATTGGACTTGGATTTTGCCCAAAGTGCCACTGCAAGGCAAGAACCTAAAAGAAAAGCACTTACTATAAAGGTAATAGCCATAACGGTAAAAGATTTAAGAAAAGCACAAGCGGTGCCAATAAATAAGGCAATAAAGCTGCTTATTAAAAGAATGGGCAGGGCAATGCTTTTATTTTGTTGATTCGCTTTAAGCTTTAATATTTTATTTTGGCATACGGAAATTTTTTCATTTATTCCGCTTTGCTTTAAGTCGGCAATTTCATTTTCTAATATCTTGACATTATCGGCAGAGGTATTATTGTCAGGTCCCATAGCGGCATCAATGCTTCTATTAAGAAGCTCGATTTCGTTTTGTTTCTGCGCTGTTTTGTTTGAAGCTAAATTAAATGCCGAAATGTAAAATTCAAGCTTTTTAAGGTATAACTCATCTAAAATTTCGCCGTTTGATAATTTGAGCGATTCGTTAAGTATATCAAGCTTATTTTTAAGCTCTAACATTCTTTTAAGCTTCGCAGTGTTTTTAATATCCTGCTCGGCATCAATTTTTTGTTTAAGCAAAGAGGCTTCTTGCCTTAACTCTAAAATCTCTTTTTCTAAACGGGCAATTTCTTCCTTTTGTTCGCTATATCCCTTCAAAAGTGCTTGGCTTTGTTCTAAACGCTTGATCAAAAGCTCAAGCTCGGCGGCGTTTTTTGGATATTCTCCCGATTTACCGGTTTTTGAGAGGATTAGATGACGAGCCTTTAAAATTCTTCCGTTAACCGATTCGAACGAAACGCTTTGGTCACCTGTTAGGGTTATATTAGAAAGCTTGGAGGCAAACTCGCCCTCGGTGGCAACATCGTTATCGGGATATCCGAATTGACCAATAAAAACACTTCGCTCGAAAGCCGAAAGAGAAAGACCAAAAAAGCTTGTTCCTATATCGCTTGAAACGGGGGTTCTGGTTCCGTAATCTAAATCGCAAAGAATAGTTTTATCGGTTGAATTTGAGGCAAAAAACTCCTTTTCTAATCGGTAATGCTTGGAATTATGTTCAAAGTCTATGCTGCCAGCCATTCGGGAACCGTCCCAAGGCAGATATTTTTTCCTTATATTTTTAGCAAGCGAGCTGCCACCTCGCTCGCTACCGTAAAACATCATTTTAATAAAGGTCATAAGGGTGGTTTTGCCTCTTTCGTTTTGACCTGAAATAACATTAAAGCCATCCGAAAAATCAAGGGTTAAATTTTTAAGCTTACCAAAAGAGGCAATATGAACGGAATTAATCTTCACTGTATTTTACCTCCCTTGTGAAAGCACGAAGCCCTAATTTTAATGCTTTTTCATATAAATGCTTTTGCTCAGGCTCGGCGGCTTGCTGTTTTTCAAGCATTTTTCTAACAAATATTCCTTTTAGTGAGGGCTCTTTTGCAACAAGGTCAAGGTCTATTGCAAGCTCGGTACTATCCTTTATTTTAACAAAATAAAGCTCCTCACAAAGTCTAGCTGAAATTTCGGGGATAGAAAGCTCAAAATCAGGGGAAAGCTCACCTATTAATTCTATTTTATAAAGATTTTCTCTAAAAGCTTGGCTACACATTTTTTCGCATTCGGTTAAAATCAGGCTGCTTATATCATAAGCTGAATCGCATTGCTCAATATTTATTTTTAAATGTATATGCTGTCTTTTAGAAATTGCTTTAAATTCGAGCGAGCAAACACCTTTACCGATTTCACCTATATAAACTCCCTTTTGGTCGAGTTCGTCAAACCCTTGTCCCTCAGGGCAACCGGAGTAGGCAAAATAGGTGTTGCCAAGCTTTGCTATATCACTTCTCTTGTGAACGTGGCCAAGGGCGATATAGTCCATCATAGAGGTTTTAATAAAATTGGGGGTTATTGAGTTGTAATCGGAATTGAGGTCACTTTTAAGCTCGCCGTGCTGTACCATAAGGCAAATATAATCATTATCAGCCTTGATTCCAAATTCCGCTTCGCCTTTAAGATAACTGCCATCAAACGACCTACCGTAAACTTTAAGGCCTATATCTTCAAAGCTAATGCACCCGTTAGAAGTTTCGAGAACATAAAGGTTTTGGGGAACAACTTTTGAAAAAAAGGGTGAATCGGCGGTTAGGGGATCGTGGTTTCCTGCCGCAAAAACAACCTTTATGGGAGCTGCCTTTGCAATTTTTTCAAAAACTGCATCTATAAAACGGTCTTCTATTTGGTTAGAATCAAAAAGGTCGCCTGAAATTGCTATTATATCAACCTTTTCATCTTTAGCAAGGTCGATAATTTTTTCGAAGGTGAGCAGTGTTTCAAGGCGGCGTTTATCGGCCGAAAAGCCTAAAAAGCTCTCGGCGGCACCAATATGAATATCCGCAGTGTGTAACAGCTTTATTGTTCCCATAAAAGCAACTCCTTTTTCAAACTAAATTGTATCATTTTTTGAAGGTTTATTCAAGAATAATTTATATTTCATAAATTGACTAAGTTCCTCGCTTGTGATAAAATAAATAGGTAATAAAAAATGCGAGGATTTAAATATGGCCAGTTACGGTGATTTTGCATATTTTTATGACCTTCTTATGAAGGATGTTGATTATAACAAAAAGTGCGATTTTATTTTGAGCCTTTTTGAAAAGTGGGGTAAAAAACCAACCTTGCTTTTAGACCTTGCCTGCGGAACGGGTGAATTTTCAAATTTGATGTGTGAAAAGGGAATAGAGGTTATCGGGGTTGATATGTCGGAGGATATGCTAAGCGTTGCAAGGCAAAAAACCGCCGAGCGAGGAAACGATATTCTTTATTTGTGCCAAAGGGCAGAGCAGCTTGATCTTTATGGTACGGTTGACGGTGCGATTTGTTGCTTGGATAGCCTAAATCACATAACAAATAAAAGAGCATTTGCCAAAGCGATAGAAAGAACCGCCCTTTTTCTTGAAAAGGATTCACTTTTTATTTTTGACCTTAACACACCTTATAAGCATAAAGAAATATTGGCTAATAACACCTTTGTTATCGAGGAGGATGACCTTTACCTTGTTTGGCAAAATAGCTTTAACGAGAAAAAGCTAACAACTCAAATTTCGCTCGATTTTTTCACAAGGCAAAATGACCTTTATGGTAGGTATAGCGAGTGCTTTGAGGAAAGGGCATATAAACAGGAGGAAATAGCCCAAATTCTGCAAAAGAGCGGTTTTCAAATTTTGGCTGTTTATGATGGCGAAACAAAAAAATCGCCTTCGAAAAAAACAGAGCGATGGATATATGTTGTAAAAAAATAGTTCACAAAACACAAGATAGCGGCATACAATTAAAACGGGGAGAAAAAACTAAAAAAAATTAAAAAAATGTCTTGACAAAGATATTCATATATGATAATATATTGTTCGTCGCCGGTGAGTGAAACTGCGTTAGCAAGCCAGCGCAAGCCAGCATCGTGGGAGCATAGCTCAGCTGGGAGAGCATCTGCCTTACAAGCAGAGGGTCACAGGTTCGAGCCCTGTTGTTCCCACCATTTTGGCCTGGTAGTTCAGTTGGTTAGAACGCTAGCCTGTCACGCTAGAGGTCGTGGGTTCGAGCCCCATCCAGGTCGCCATTTGCCTCTGTAGCTCAGTCGGTAGAGCAGAGGACTGAAAATCCTCGTGTCGTTGGTTCGATTCCGACCGGAGGCACCACGCTTTTGCGGATTTAGCTCATCTGGTAGAGCGCCACCTTGCCAAGGTGGAGGTAGCGAGTTCGAGCCTCGTAATCCGCTCCACAAGGACGCTTAAATAAAGTTTTAAGCGTCCTTATATTATCTTTTAAAAAATAAGGCACCATAGCCAAGCGGTAAGGCAGAGGTCTGCAAAACCTTTATTCCCCAGTTCGATTCTGGGTGGTGCCTCCACAATGAATCACCCCTCAAATCTGAACTATACGTGTTCGATTGAAGGGTGATTTATTTTTTTATTACTAGTATTTATGCGGCTTAAAGCCGCATTTTTTATTTTATCTAATGCTACACGTATAACCAAAACTCTTGAAAATTCAAGGTGCTTAATATATTTTCTTTCATTTTATGAACCTGTTGTGTTCGATTCGTTATTTGCACGCTTTTCAAGCCTTTCATAATAGGCCGCTTCATAGGCAGATGGTGTCATATACCGCAGTACAGTATGTGGCCGGACCTCATTGTAATGAAGTGTGTATTCGCATACAGCTTGTCTGAATTCCAGTTCTGTGCGGAATTGTATATGATATAATTTTTCTGCCTTTAAAGTTTTAAAAAATGCTTCAACGATTGAATTATCGTATGGCATACTTGCTCTTGAAAATGATTGTTGAACACCCAACTCTTTTAAGTATTTCATGTAGGTTTTAGAAGTGTAGTTGGCCCCTTGATCACTATGAAATAATAAATCGGTTGGTTTCCTATTCTCATATGCCTGTTTAAATGTGCACTTAGTTAGGTGTGTGGAGTTAGAGGTTGACACTTTACATCCAACGATTTTTCGCGAGTATAGGTCAAGAATTATGCAAATATAGAATTTTTTATCATTTACGTTGAACTGTGTGACATCTCCTGCCCAGACTTGATTAGGACGAGATACTTCGAACTTTTGGTTGGATATGATTAATTTTCTATCTTGCGCTTGATCATACAGTTTCTTTGCGCCACCCCTTGATGAGAACAAATCGTTTTCGTGCATGATTCTTGCCACCGTGTTACGCCCTATTATATATCCCTGCTGTTTAAGTATGTAATGTATTTTGTCAGCACCATAAGTGCGGTTGCTTTCTTCAAATATCTTTTGG
>JAZSLI010000039.1:0-15663 GCA_045535295.1 Acutalibacteraceae bacterium
AAGTTGGTATGCACCCCAAAATGATGATTGATAACCCGTGACAATTTCATTAAATTGCTTTTGTAGGCTTCAATGGTGTTAAATGAGCACCCGTCTTTTGCTTTGCTATCAAGCCACTCTTGACAGTGTGACGGGCGAATCTGTCGCACCTTGTCAATGTCGGGGTAATGCTCTTTGATGTATTCGCAGAGGTTGTGTGCCGTGTCAAGTAGGTTTGACTTGGCAGAGAAGCTACACACTCTCCAACCTTGCTCTGCTTGACCGCTTTGGCATTTAGAAGAATGTTTATCATATCTGTATGAAAAACAATTTTCTATTGCAGTCAGGCTCTGAATAAATAGTGAACGTTGCTTTTTTGACATTCCCTGTCACTCCTTTCTTAAATGTTGTCTGTCGGCATTGTCGGTTTGTTGTCACAAACCGTTAATGCCAACAGAAATACTGCTATTTGTTGTTCAGATGAAGACAAGGGACACCCCTTGCCAAATGTATAGTGGTGCAATTTCCACCATACCAAAGGTCACCACATTGGTGACAAGTCAACCAACCCTACATAGCACTCGGATTAAGATTGACGGTACCGCCGTTTTTCGCTTGGACATTTCCATTCACTTCAAAACGGTGATACGGGTTTGACCACACTTGGTCAAATGTTTCTTTTGTAATTCCACCTTCATAGATTAACTTATGTGTGTATTTGTTTTTATTCCTCCTTCTTAAATTTAAAAGTAACATGTAAACAATATTTAGATTTGTTTTTTATTTCAAGTAATCTTCTTATAACTCTAAAAACAATCAAAAGGATTCTTTATTCCTTTAACAATCTTCATAACCCTAATTACTCTATGTTTAAGACAAAGACTCATAATGCTTATATAATCATCATGATTAATAAAGAGTCTTATATAAAGAAAAAGAGTCATAACGATTCTATTAAGAATCATCATGACTCAAGAAGATTGCATATACATTGAAAATTTCACATTTCTATGATATAATAATAAAAAATGTTTGGAGTTGGTTGTATGGAAAATAAAACATATTCTCTGCCAATTAAAACCCCTAACGGAATTATTAAATTAAAAATCAATCACACTGTGATTAATAAAGATGATGAAAATATGAGCGTCATCATTTCAACAACTATCCAAGGTACACCCGTTTCTTATCAAACCGAAACAACCGAAGAAGCTCTAATTTTGCTCGCAAAGAATCTGCCTGAAAAGTGGCACATAAAGTCCTGCATCTCTTGTCGATTTGGCCATTTCTGTCCTGTAGGCAATTATGATAATGAACTGTTTTGCGTAACAGACTTTGCACCGAAAGAACCCCGTGATTTATGGCATGTTACAGAGAATGAGATAGAACGAAAAAACAGAAGTCGCACACTATTTGATTGTTGCGACCACTACAAAGAACAAGTCAAAGATTATTTTACATATAGTGACTACTATTATGAGGTGACGAAATGAAAATGCACGGTGTAAAGCGCGAATGGTCTCACCCGATTTTTTGTATGAAAAAGCATTATTGCCCCCATTGTAACGAAATGTTAGAAAAGACAAAAACGGAAACCATTGTTAATTCAAAATCGGAAGAAGCCAAAAATTACGATTTCTCTCAACCTGGCGGAGATGGTTATATGATGGGAAATATAAAATTCGTAAGGACTGCTTTTCGGTGCAACAAGTGTGATAAAATTTACTCTATAGAAGAACTTTTGGAAATTGAAAGAATGTCTTAAAGGGGTGATTGCATGAGAACAATCAAATGGTTAAAAACATCTATAGTATTACAAAGTATATTTGCTTTCTTTTGTATCGCATCATCATTGTGTTTTGCAATCAATAGATATTTTGATTTAAGATTTTTCTTTACATTAGGCAATATTTTGAATTATGGTTGGATTATAAACCCAATTGGTTTAATATCCGTTGTTGTCGGATTGGTGCTTTTCTTTTCTGAAAAAAGCAATAATGAACACCGTAAAATCATAGGCAAGAAATGGATTTGGTTTATAGTGTTTCTTGTGATTGATATTTTACTGTATTTGACCGCAGGTGTATTGACTGTTGCATTCACAGGCGGTGTTTAAAAACTTGCACCAAGTTTGCACCAAAGCAGATTTTTGAGCAAAAGTAAAACCCCGAAAACCGTGATGGTTTCGGGGTTTTTGTAAACATTGAAATAATACAGATTATCTCTTTGAGAACTGTGGTGCACGACGAGCGCCTTTGAGACCGTATTTCTTTCTTTCCTTCATTCTTGGGTCACGAGTTAAGAGGCCTGCCTTTTTGAGCTCGCCTCTAAGCTCTGCATCATATTGAAGAAGAGCACGAGAAATACCGTGACGAATAGCACCGGCTTGACCGGTAACGCCACCACCTGCAACACGGCAAACAATATCAAATTTATCAAGAGTGCCGGTAAGATTAAGAGGCTGACGAACGATAAGCTTTAAAGTTTCGAGGCCAAAGTAATCGTCAATATCTCTGTCATTAATTGTGATTTTACCTGTTCCGTTATAAACACGAACACGGGCAACAGAGCTCTTTCTTCTACCTGTTCCGTAGAAATAAGGTTTTTCATTAAACATAACAGTGCACTCCTTTCTTAGAATTCAAACTTTTCGGGTTTCTGAGCAACCTGCTTGTACTCAGTACCGCTATAAACGTGAAGACGGGTGAGAGCCTTGCGGCCAATTGTAGTATCAGGAACCATTCCTTTTACTGCGAGCTCCATAGCAAGCTCAGGACGAGTCTTCATAAGGGTTGCATATTGAACCTCTTTAAGACCGCCGATATAACCTGTATGGCGACGATAATACTTTTTCTCAAGCTTTTTGCCTGTTAAAACTGCCTTATTGGCGTTGATAACAACAACATGGTCACCGCAATCAACATGAGGAGTAAATTCAGGCTTAATTTTACCTCTGAGAATATCAGCAACCTTAGCAGCAGTACGACCTAAGGGTCTACCAGCCGCATCAACAATATACCATTTGCGCTGAATTTCAGCAGGCTTTGCCATAAATGTTGACATAATAGAAATCCTCCATAATAATTTTTTTAGCGGAAATATACCTTTTCCGCAGTCAGCTTGAATATAATACCACATAGAAAAGCCTTTGTCAATACATTTTTAAGATAATTTTAATATAAAATTTGAAAGCTCTTTATTTCTTTTATTTTCTCTTGTTTTCTCTTGTTTGCTCGCTTTTCATTTTATTTTTTTACCCCAAAAAATCACCCATCAAAGCGATGGGTGACTAAAAAATGTAAAACAAATTTTATTGTGAGCCCTCACCTTGACCGCCCGAATTTTCTGAACCACTTGAATTATCAGAACCACCAGAGCTACCGTTTCCTCCCTGAGAGCCGCTATCGGCAGGCGGAGTTGTTGGTATTGTCGTATCAGCGGGTGGAGTTGCAGGTGGAGTCGGTGTTGCAGGTGGCGGCGTAGTAGGTTTTTCCTCTTCCTTAGGAGTTCCCGAAGAAGATGTTGTGCTATCAGGAGTTGTACCAACCTTGTAATAGCCCGAGCCTTTTTTATAAACCGTATCGCTGTCAACAAAGTCCTTCTTTTCGAGTCCTGTGTGAACCTGTTTCATAACATCTCGCCAAATGTTTGCGGCTCCCGATGTGCTATATATCTGCTGAGGCATATCAAAGCCATACCAAACCGAGCCAACATAATAAGGCGTTCCGGCAACCATCCATAAATCATTAGATTCGCTCGATGTTCCCGTTTTTGCATAGGCTTTCATATTACTATACCATCTAATACCGCTTCCCGTTCCTTCGCTACCCGAAACAACTCCCTGCAAAAGATGGTTCATAATCGTTGCGGTTGCCGGCGATATAACCTGTTCGCCCTTCTCGTCATATTGCAAAACAACCTCGCCGCCGACACGTTCTATCTTATAGTAGGTTGTTGGAGTATGGTAAACACCGTTATTCCCAAATATTGCATAGGCAGCTGCCGACTCGGTTGTTGTTACTCCGTAAACACAACCGCCAAGAGCAAGCGAAGCAAGGTTTTTATCCTGCTTAACCAAATAACTTAATCCTAATTTGTTTTTCAAAAAATCATAGGATTTATCAACACCCAAATCCTTTAAAAGCTTAACCGGAATGGTATTAGCCGATTTTCTTATAGCATAATCAACAGTAATCGGACCCTTGTAATATCCGTACCACTCCTGCGGACCCTTCTTACCATCAGGATAATAATTTTCAATAGGTTTATCATCAACCCGAGAGGTATAGTGAATTAAATCGTTTTCAATAGCAAGAGCATAAACGCCAATCGGCTTCATTGTTGAACCAGGCTGTCTTGGAGCAGAGGTTGCCCTGTTAAGTCCTCTATTCACTGTTTTTTCGCCCACACCACCAACAATTCCAACAATATGACCGCTATAATCCATTACGGTCATTGCAGACTGAATATTAACTGTTTCGCCGTTCCTGTTCTTGCCTTTAAGGTTAAAATATTTAGAACTGTTAATATATGTTTGCTCCATTATGTTTTGAACTCGCATATCAACGGTGGAATAAATTTTAAATCCACCATTATAAAGCATAGTTGAGGCAGTTTGCTCATTACACTCATATTTTTTAGCTAAATCAGCAATTACCTGCTCAATTAAGGCATCAACAAAATAGCTGTTAACCTCAGCCTCTAAATCGTCCTCTCTTGTATCATCAAGTACAATATCAGTATCGTATGCCTTTGCATATTCCTCCCAGTCAATCATACCCAGCTGATACATTTTATAAAGAACCGTATTTCTTCTCTTTTGGCATTCCTCAAAGCCCGTAATAGGATTATATTTTGATGGGTTTTTGGTAATAGCAGCAAGTGTTGCGGATTCAGCAAGAGAAAGCTCCTCAACCTCTTTATTAAAGTAATAGTTGGCCGCAACCTTAACACCGCAAATTCCGTTTCCGAGGGCTATAGTGTTAAGATATGCCTCTAAAATTTGTTTCTTTTTAAGTTTTTGTTCAATAATAAGCGCACGGCAAATCTCTCTTGCCTTTCTGGTTGCGTTCTTGCCCTTATCCTCAGTAATATTCTTGATAAGCTGTTGAGTTATGGTTGAACCGCCAAATTCAGTTTCATCAAACTCAAACAAGTAGTTACTAACTGCGCCTAACGTTCTTCTCCAATTTATTCCCGAATGGTCATAAAAGGTTTCATCCTCAATAGCAATAAAGGCTTGTTGGAGATATTTCGGCATTTTTTCAATATCAACCCAAATTCTGTTCTCATCACCGTGCAAGCGTTGATATTCCTGCCAATTACCCTCTTGGTCTTTAACATATATAATTGAGGTCATATTCATTTCAAGATTTTTAATATTATCAACTATTTTATCGGATGAAAAAAGATTGATTTCCAATTTACCGCCCTTGGTTATAGGTATAATTATAGCCGAGGCGATTATCGAAACAACAAGAAAAACCGATAAAATTGTAACTAAAACTTTAAAAGCTTTTTCCATCACAAATAACCTTTCAAGCATTTATTTCCATTAATTATACCACCAACAAATTTAATTATCAATGCTTTTTAACTAAGTTTTATTTAAAAAAGCTTTAAGAAATCTTAATAATTAAAAAATCGTTGACATTCTTTTATCAGATGTTTATAATAAATAAAATATAAATTAAAAAGGGAGTAGAAAAAATGGCATATTATTTTAGTGAAATGTCCCATACCTTTAACGAGTATTTGCTCGTTCCCGGTTATTCCTCTTCGGAATGTGTGCCGGCAAATGTTAGCCTTAAAACCCCACTTGTTAAATTCAAAAAGGGTGAAGAGCCTGCAATATCTATGAATATTCCTATGACCTCGGCAATAATGCAGTCGGTATCAGGCGACCGCTTGGCAGTTGCCCTTGCACGTGAGGGAGGCGTTTCATTTATCTATGGTTCTCAATCGGTTGAAGATGAGGCTGCAATGGTAGCCCGTGCTAAATCCTATAAGGCAGGCTTTGTTGAAAGTGGCTCAAATGTAACCCCTGAAAGCACCTTGGCAGATATTTTAGAGCTTAAAGCTAAAAACGGTTATTCAACCGTTGCCGTAACCTCGGATGGTAGCTCTAACGGTAAGCTTTTGGGTATTGTAACAAGTCGTGATTACAGAGTGAGCCGTATGTCACCCGAAACAAAGGTTAAAGAGTTTATGACACCCTTTGAAAGTCTTATTGTTGCGGATGAAAAAACAACCCTCAAACAAGCAAACGATATTATTTGGGATAATAAGCTTAATTCTCTCCCTATTATAGATAAAAACCAAAACCTAAAATATTTCGTTTTCCGTAAGGACTATGACGCCCATAAAGAGAACCCCAACGAACTGCTTGATAAGGATAAGCGCTATATTGTTGGTGCAGGTATCAACACTCGTGACTATGAAGAGCGTGTTCCCGCCCTCTTGGCAGCCGGAGCAGATGTGCTTTGTATCGATTCATCAGAAGGTTTTAGCGAATGGCAATCAAGAACTATTGCGTTTATCCGCGAAAAATACGGTGATTCGGTTAAGGTTGGTGCAGGAAATGTTGTTGATCGTGACGGTTTCCTCTTCTTAGCCGAGGCAGGTGCCGATTTCATTAAGGTTGGTATCGGCGGCGGTTCTATTTGTATAACCCGTGAAACCAAGGGCATCGGTAGAGGTCAAGCAACCGCACTTATCGAGGTTTGCAAAGCGAGAGATGAATATTTTGAAAAAACCGGTGTTTATATTCCCGTTTGCTCGGATGGCGGCATTGTTCATGACCATCACATTACCCTTGCTCTCGCAATGGGCGCAGATTTTATGATGCTCGGTCGCTATTTTGCCCGTTTCGATGAAAGCCCAACAAACAAAATTGCAATAGGCGGTAATTATTATAAAGAATATTGGGGTGAAGGTTCTAACAGAGCAAGAAACTGGCAAAGATATGACCTTGGTGGAGATAAGAAGTTGTCCTTCGAAGAGGGTGTTGATTCTTATGTTCCATATGCAGGCTCACTTAAAGATAATGTTAATCTTTCACTCAGCAAGGTTAAATCAACAATGTGTAACTGCGGAGCACTCACCATCCCTGAGCTACAAAAGAAAGCCAAGCTCACACTTGTTTCCTCAACCAGTATTATTGAGGGCGGCGCCCACGATGTTATTCAAAAGGAAACAACAAGCGGCATAATAAAATAATTTAAAAAGAGCGGATTTCCGCTCTTTTTTATCCCCTAATCCCCTTATTTCATATAATGATTATAGAATGTCGAAACGCTAAAAGCGTTCCGACAAGCCGATTTTATCGGCTTTCGCACAATTAAATTTCAAGAAATTTAATTGCGTTCTACATTCATTGCAACGGGTATAGACAAATTTTCGCTGAAAATTTGTTACCAAATCAAAGATTTTGTTTCTCAGAAAGATATGGTGATTATTATGCAATATATGGCGCATCCGCATATTAAAACCGAAAGTGACCTTTTATTTTATGAAAAATATCTCCAAGATAATATATCGTCAGCCCTACCTAAAAAAGAGGCATCTGCTTCTTTAAATTTAAGAGAATATTTAAAAAATGCAAAGGGCAAGCTCATAAAGGTAGAGCTATTTTTCCAAAACCGATTAGAAAGCAAAATCGGTTTTTTAAGCGAAGCGGGCGATGATTTTATAGTAATAATGCCCCGTAACAGCTCCTTGCAAATAGTAATCAAGCAAAACAACATAAAATATATAACGTTAATTGGCACAAAATAAGTAACGGTGGAAGAATCATCTTCCACCGCTTTTTTATTCTCCCTCAGGGAAATCAAATGTACCTTTACCGTCCGAGCTTCCCTCATCTATAAGTTCCGAAGAGGTTTTATAGCTCGATTCGCTTAAATTTGCTTTTAACTGGGCAGTAACCGTTTTGTTTTGCCCATTAGTTGTAACTATCGTAACAGTAATTTTATCGCCTGCACGACTGTTCTCAATAATATCAAGAACAACTGTATCATTAGTAACGGGAATGTCGTTAATGTGGGTTATAATATCTCCCTCAAACGCTTTTCCGTAAAGACCGCTATCCTCTGCAACTGTGGCAATATAAAGTCCTATATGGTCATATCCTTTCAACTCAGCAGCAAGTGTGTCAATCATAGTATATGTTATGCCAAGCTTTGCTCTTGAAACAACCTTTCCCTCTGATATTAACTCTTCAACTATTCTCTTTGTAACAGTTGTAGGAATAGCATAACCAACATTATCATAAGCAGTGCTCACAAGCTTAGAAGAAGTTACGCCAACCACATGACCGTACATATCAACAAGTGCTCCACCCGAACTTCCGGGATTAATAGCGCAGTCGGTTTGAATCAATCTTGCACTGTAATTAGAGGCGGTTCTAAGTCTTCTGCTAACGGCTGAAACTATACCTGTTGTAATGCTTGAAGGTGAGGTTGCATCGGTAGGTCTGCCAACCGCAACAACATTTTGTCCGTGATAAAGTTCATCTGAGTTTCCAAATTTTGCAGGTGTTAAATCCTTAACCCCATCAATTTTCAAAACCGCTAAATCGCTTATACTATCCCCTGCAACAAATTTAGCATCATATTCTTTACCATCATGCGTGTAAACCTTAAATTTTGCCGAAGGTATTTCGGAATAAATATGATCATTTGTTATTATATAACCATCATTTGAATATATTATACCGCTCGCTTGGCTTCCCTGGCCAGCAATATCATATATAACAATACCAACTATTGATTGATTAACGCTATCGTAAACCTGTGCCGCAGTCATTTCGTCGGTATTTTCAGGTCTTGATGCCAAATCCATTTCAGCCGGTTGCTTATAAAGTGTTTTACTTCCGCTTCTGCCCCAAAAATATCCTGCCGAGCATGCCGCAGTAAGCACTAATGCCACCGCAACCACCAAGGCGAAAATCTTTAAGCCCTTGTTTGCAGGTTTTGTATCTGGCACAGGCTCAACAGGCGAAAAATTTATTGGATTATAAACCGAGTTATATTGTTCCCCAGTATTTTCTTCAGGCTCAGCACTTATGCTTTCTTGCTCATTTTCTTTATTTTGGTTTTCCTCAAAAAATTCGTTCATTAGAATGCTCCTTTTATTTTTTTATAGGCAAAACAACCTTAAAGGCTGTATATTTATCTTCTTTGCTTGAAACAAAAACACTTCCCGAATGTGCCTTTATTATAGTTTTAACAATGTAAAGCCCCAACCCCGTACTACTCTTGCTCGAAGAACGGGATTTATCAACCTTATAAAATCTATCAAACACATAGCTTAAATCCTTTTGTGGTATGCCCTTTCCTGTGTTTGAAACAGTTAATATTGCTTTGCTGTTTTCGGATTTTAGGCTAAAAGTGATTTTTCCATCCGGCTGCGTAAACTTTACAGCATTATCAACCAAATTATAAACCGCTTGATAGATTAAATCTCGGTCGGCAGTAATAGATATATCCTCCAACTCGTCAAGTCCAATAATATTAAGCCCTTGCTTTTCAATCCGTTGCTCTTGACCTATAACAATAGTGTATATCATTTCTCTTAAATTAAAGTGCTCGGGTTTAATCTGCATTTCACCCGATTCAAGCTTTGCCATACCAAGCATTGCCTCAACAAGCCGTGAGAGTCTTTTAACCTCATTGGAAACAATTTCGAGATAATATTTTTGCTTTTCGCCCTCAATAGTTCCGTCAAGTATACCGTCAATAAACCCGCCAATCGTTGTCATCGGAGTTCTAAACTCATGCGAAACATTTGCAACAAAGCTTTTTCTCATACTCTCTAATTGCGAAAGCGAATTGGTCATCATATTAAAGGAAACTGCAAGCTCGCCAATTTCATCATCACTTGTAACTGGAATTCGCTTTGAGAAATCTCCCTTTGCCATTGCCTTTGCCGCCTCAGACATAAGCCTTAACGGTTTAGTCATTCGGTAAGTTATGGCATAAATTGCGAAAAACATAAGTATTATAGGAAATATTGCCGAAAAGGTGAACAACCGCCTCACAGTTGATAACAATGTATCAACTGTTGAAATAGGAGCAGTTGCAAAAACAGTTGCATATTTTTCACCGCTCGCATCCTTAACAGTAGAAATATGCACATAATGAGGATTAGTGTAAATATCAAGGGTGCTAAGTGGAAGGCGATTGGTAACATCTAAATACCTTCTAACCTCTTTTGCTTTTAAATTAACCCCTAAGTGCATACAGCTTTTTTCTTTTTTAAATTCCTCGCAGCTACAAAAAACAACCTCATCCTTGCTGTTTGCAAGAAAAACATCGGCTTCGGATACATTAGCTAATGCAACCGTTACGCCATAAAGACTTTCCACATCATTTTCGCTTTCCGCCGGAAGATTCAAAACATAATCCTTAACCTCACTACATATTCCTGCAAGCGTTTCTTGCTTTGTTTTTGCAATATGATTGCTAAGCATAAAGGACAAAATAACCATCATTATAGAAAGTGAAAAAACAATGATTGCCGATGTGGTTAAAAAATATTTTTTAAAAAGCTTTAACCTCATAAAATCACACTTAAATTTTTGTTATTTCAAATTTATAACCAACGCCCCAAACAGTTTTAAGGCACCATTCGCTCGAAACATTTTCCAATTTTTCACGAAGCCTTTTAACATGAACATCAACTGTTCTTGAATCACCGTAATAATCAAAGCCCCAAACCTCATCAAGCAACTGGTCACGAGTGTAAACCCTATTAGGATTACTTGCCAAATGATAAATTAATTCTAACTCCTTAGGCGGAGTATCAACACGAGCACCATCAACAACAAGCTCATAGTTGGTTAGATTTATTTTAAGCTTATCGTAACAAACCTCACATATTTGATTTTGCTTATCGTTATCATTACTTCGCCTAAGCACCGCCTTAATTCTTGCAACAACTTCTTTTGTATCAAAGGGCTTTGTAACATAATCGTCAGCACCAAGCTCTAATCCTAAAATTTTATCAAAGGTTTCTCCCTTGGCGGTTAGCATAATAATGGGAACCTCACTTGTTTTGCGAATTTCCCTGCAAACCTGCCAACCATCAAGCTGTGGCAGCATAATATCAAGTAAAATTAGATTAGGCGAATATTTTAGAGCGTATTCAACTGCTTTGGCACCATCATTGGCAACAACAGTTTCAAAGCCATCCTTTTCAAGATATAATCTCAACAATTCGCATATATTTTCATCATCATCAACAATAAGTATTTTGTTTGACATAAAAATCCCTCGCTTATTATGTTCGTAACATAATAATACAATAATATTATTACGAAAATATGAATAATATTAATATAATAAAAAAATCCGCTCAAAAGAAATAGCTTCTTTAGAGCGGGTTTCGAGACTCAAAATTATTCTGCAGCCTCTGTGTTTTCCTCTTCCTTCATTTTTGCAAAGCATTCACTGCAATAAACAGGACGATCATCACGGGGAACAAATGGCACTGTTGCCACTCCGCCACAAGCTGCGCAAACAGCTTCGTGCATCTCTCTTGGTGCTCTGCCAGCGTTCTTGCGCTTATCACGGCAAGGTTTACAACGCAATGGCTCGTTTACAAAGCCTTTGGATTCATAAAATTCTTGTTCTCTTGCTGTGAAAACGAATTCCTCTCCGCAATCTTTGCAAACTAAGGTCTTGTCTTCAAACATCTCTTTTACCTCTCTTGGATGTAATTTTTTTAGCCCCGGACGGTCTCGCACCGACACCTTTATTTCAAACGCTCTGCTTTTTAAGCTACATGGGCATATATTAACGGCTAAAAAGCCGCTATTTACTCTTTAACTTTTTTCTCACACGAGAAAGTGCATTATCCACCGATTTTTCGGAAATTTCAAGCTTTAAAGCAATTTGAGAATAATTGTTGCCTGAAAGATGCAACTGCAATATTTTATATTCAAGGCTTGAAAGCTCAACTTTAATACTATCGGTTAGTGTTCTAAGATTTTCACGGTCAATTAAAATTTTTTCAGGGGTATTTGCATCTATCAGCTCTAATTCCTCTATGGAGGACATAAGCTCGTCCGGAATATCTTTTTTCCTATTTTTCCCTCTCAAAACCGCAATGACCGCTCTTTTAACACAAAGAGAAGCAAAGGTTGAAAAAGAAGCTTTCTTTAAATTATAGTTTTTAACCGCCGAGAAAAGAGCCAAATTCCCTTCTTGAACTGCATCCTCTCGCAAATCATCGGGAGCATATTTTCGGGCATAATATAAAATGACAGGATAATAACGCTCAATTATCACCTGCATATATTCATATTCACCGTTGTTAATATGAGAAATTAACTCATCATCGGTCAGCTTTTCGTAATTTTCGACAAAATTAATTATATTTTATACCTCAATACAGTATTTATATACAATATATAATAATTTTAACTTATAGTATTTTAAAAGTCAAGAGGTATTTTAATTTTTGGTAATTATGAACTTTTTATGCTTTAATTATTGACAAATATGTCAAAAACCTTTATCATTATGGTAGAAATATCCTTATTTTTGGAGGTAATTATGGTATATAATCTTTACAAGCTTTGGTGCGAAAAAGCAACCAAGGATAGTGATTTAATTGAGGAACTTAAAAATATGGAAGGTAATGACGAGCTCATTACCGATGCCTTTTATAAAAATTTAGAGTTTGGAACTGCGGGACTAAGAGGAGTTATCGGTGCGGGTACCAACCGTATGAACGTTTATACTGTTGCCCAAGCCTCTCAGGGTCTTGCCGCCTATGTAAATTCGATTACAAAAAACGGTAAAATTGCAATTGCTTACGATAGCCGAATCAAGTCAACCGAATTTGCAAAAACTGCGGCGTCAATTTTTGCCGCCAACGGAATCAAGGTTTATATTTACAGCGAGCTTCAACCAACACCTATGCTCTCCTTTGCGGTTAGAGAATTAAAGTGTGATGCAGGTGTTGTTATAACTGCAAGTCATAACCCAGCCAAATATAATGGTTATAAGGCCTATGCTCCCGATGGTAGCCAATTAGGTCCCGAAGCGGCAGACTTTGTTTTATCAATTATGCAACAGGTAGATATTTTTGACGGTGTCAAAACCACCGATTTTGATTTAGCTGTTAAAAACGGAAATATCGAATATATCTCTCAGGATTTGATAACTAAATATCTCGACTGTGTTGAAGCCCAGCGAATTGAGCCCAATGCAGACCTTTCTGATTTAAGGGTTGTTTACACTCCCTTAAATGGAGCAGGCAACAAGCCGGTCAGAGCAATACTTGATAGAATTGGCGCAAAAAATGTTTTTGTTGTGCCCGAGCAAGAAATGCCCGATGGCAACTTCCCCACCGCCCCCTATCCAAACCCCGAAATAAATCAGGCCTTCGAGTGTGCTCTTAAATTAGCCGAGAAAACCAACCCCGATATTTTACTCGCAACCGACCCCGATAGTGACCGTGTTGGAATAGCAGTAAAAATTGATTCCGAATATAAACTTTTCAGCGGAAACGATGTTGGTGTGCTATTGCTTAACTATATTCTCTCTCGCAAAAAGGCAAACGGAACATTGCCTTCAAATCCCGTTGCGGTTAAAACAATTGTTTCAACCGAGCTTTGCAGAAAAATTGCCGAGGATTACGGTTGCACTCTTATTGATGTTCTCACCGGATTTAAATTTATCGGTGAGCAAATAACCATACTTGCAGATAAAGGCGAGGCCGAGCGTTATATTTTAGGATTTGAGGAAAGCTATGGCTATTTAGCAGGCGATTACGCAAGAGATAAGGACGCTGTTGTGGCATCAATGCTCATTTGCGAAATGACCGCATACTATAAAGGTTTGGGGCTTACATTAGGCGATGTTCTTAATCAAATTTACGAGAAATACGGTTATTATTGCACCGTTCAAAAGAGCTTTACCTGCGAGGGTCAAAGCGGTATGAATAAAATAAAAGAGATTATGAACAATTTAAGGCAAAATCCCTTAAAGGAAATTGAGGGCCAAAGAGTTATTAAAATTAACGATTACGGCGAATCGGTATCTATTGATACTACAAGTGGAGATAAAACAGTCCTAACCTTGCCGAAATCAAATGTTCTTTGCTATTTCCTCGAAAACGGAAGTTCATTAATTGTTAGACCGTCGGGCACAGAACCAAAGATTAAAATTTATGTTTCTGCTGTTGGTGCCACCGCCGAGGATGGCAAATCGAGAAAAGAAAAATTAGTTTTAGCCGGCACTAAAATTTTAGGCTTTTAAAATTTAAAAACCGATGAGGTGAAAATTCACCACATCGGTTTTTTGCCCCTAAACGAAAAGCTTTCGAGGGCAGGAATTTATTCTAAACCAAAAGCCTTTAACGGATTTATTTGCTTACCATCCTTTAATACTTCTAAATGAATATGAGCCTCATCTAAGCACTCGCAGGGCACAGTTGTGCTAACTCCTATTGCATCGCCAAGCTTTACTGTGTCTCCTTGCTTTACCTTAATAGAATCAAGTGCGCAATATTTAACCGTTATACCGTTATGCTCTATCACAATTGTTTTGCCATAGGAGGAACTTGCCTCAATCGAAATAACCTTTCCGTTAGAGCAAGCTGTAACGGTTGTTCCCTTTTGGCAGGCAATATCAATACCGTAATGCAGTCTCATATCGCCAAAGGTTTTAGAATATTGCAGCGCTTCCTCGCTGTGTTCCTTTATAACCTCGCCATTAACCGGTAATGCAAAGCTGTTTTTGGGAGTTTCCTGCTCAAAAGGGACATTTTCAACCGATTCATTTGTAGTTTCTGATGGCATATCAGGTGTTGGAATTTGCGATTCATCGGGAATCATCGGCATATTATCCTCACCATCATTATACGGTGCTTCTTCCTCATTATATTCATTTTTGGGTAAAGGTTGCTCGGAATTTTCCTTATCTGAATATTTAGAAACCGCAAACCAAGCCGCTCCGCCTATAATTAAAAGACAAAGCGCAATAACAATATAAAGTCCGCCACGGGCCTTTTTAGCTTTATATGACTCTGAATATTTCAAAATTACCATTCCTTTCGTCAAATTTATTATTGACAAAAAAACAATCTATATTCCGATTTTAAAATTAAAATATTGTTCACAAAAAATATATAAAAACGAAAAATTTTTATATTATTATATTGTTGTATCAAAAAGGGAGCCGCACCCGTTTTGGTATAATTTCTCGAAAGAGAAATTTCTCCTCAAACCCCTTTAAAATGAGAAAGAGCTGCCCATGGCGGCTCTTTTTCATTTTGCTTAGCCAAACGAACCAGCCTTAAAGGGCGGTTTTTAGATGTCTTTTAGCTCATTCACACACTAACGGATTTACGAGTATTTTAACAAAGCAAAGCAAAAAATACTTGTTTCAAAATCTGATTCGAGTTTAAATGCTTTGGCTAACTTTCCCATTCAATATATATTATAAAAAATCCCTTCAAAAATCCATCAATCATACCGCAAACAATATCGTTTTGATAATTGAAAAAATCCCAAAAAGACAAAGTAGAGAAGTTAATTGAACTGCCCCAATTTGTGCGGACAGCACAAAAAAGTGCTCTATGGTAGTGAAAATTAAATTTTAAGCAATATACTGACTTCGTTTTTCGAGCGGAGTCAGTTTTGTTTTAAGTTGTATGCGTTGGTTATTGTAGAAA
>JAZSLI010000008.1:0-31135 GCA_045535295.1 Acutalibacteraceae bacterium
TGTTCTGCCAAGGGCATAGCTGGGCAGCTACGTGCGGATTGGATAAACGCTGAAAGCATCTAAGCGTGAAGCCAACCTCAAGATTAGATTTCCCATAGCATAAGCTAGTAAGGTCCCCGGAAGACTACCGGGTTGATAGGCAGCAGGTGTAAGCGTGGCGACACGTGTGCTAGGCTGTACTAATAGACCGCGGGCTTGACCTATTTTTCATCCTCTTCTTCATACTTGTTCAGTTTTCAGGGTGTGAGACAATACTGTTTTTAAAGCAACCAATTTGGTTGCTTTTTTTGTTGCCTTTATAAAAATTTCTTGTAATTGTATATTTTTTAGTGTAAAATATTTTTAGAAATCAATTAGGGAGGAAAAAAGATGCCAACCAACAATACTTTTAAATATGAAACAAAGAAGAAAAACCTTTATTTGCGTGTTGCGAGGGGACATTTTGCAACCAGCCATGCTCATAGTAATTATTATATCGATGTGGTTGCACAAAAATCTCGTCTTTCTGAGGCAAAAGCAGTTGCGGAGGAGCTTCGTTCCTATTATTATCACAGTACTGTTGTTGACACTATTCTTTGTCTTGATGGTACCGAGGTAATCGGAACCTGTCTTGCGAATGCACTTACAAAAGCTGATTTTATAAATATGAATGCGCATAAAACTATTTATGTGGTTACACCGGAATCTACTAATACAAGTCAGTTATTATTCAGGGATAATATAGTTCCTATGATAGCCGGAAAGCATGTTCTAATTTTAGCGGTTTCGGTTTCAACCGGAAAAACAGTTGAGGCCGCTATTGATGCTATTCGCTATTATGGTGGCGAGGTTGCAGGAGTTTCCTCTATTTTTGCGACTGTTGATGAATGTGGTGGCTATCCTGTTCATTCGGTTTTCAACCCTAAGGATTTACTTGATTATCAAAGTTATGCACCTAATGAGTGTCCTATGTGCAAAAGTGGACAAAAAATTGATGCTCTTATTAATTGCCACGGTTTCTCAAAGCTTTAATTAAAATTACAAAGGTCGGTAGTGACACACTTATTTTGTGTGTCGCTACCGACTCTTTTATTCTTTTGGAGCCAAAACAACGGGTTGAAGCTGTTGCTTGTTTAGTGCTTTTTCAATTGTGTGGGGAATAAGGGAAAAATCACAAACTAAGGAATTATTTTTTGAATGGGGGTCATCCTGACGATAAGGTACAAAAAATATATTTTTTGTGTTATGCAAAAGACCGATGTTTTTAGAACTTGCACCCAAAGCATCGTTTGTTGCGGGTGCTAAAATTACCGGTTTATTATTTCTTAAATGAGCCTTTACAGCCATTGTGACCGATGTATCGGTTATTCCCAAAGCAATTTTAGCCATGGTGTTTCCGGTGCAGGGAGAAACTATTATAGCATCTAAAAGATTTTTAGGTCCGATAGGCTCGGCGGCCGGAATAGTGTGAATGATTTTATCATTACATATACTTTCAACTTCTTCTATAAGCTCGTTTGCTTTCCCAAAACGGGTATCGGTTGTATAAACTATTTCAGACATTATAGGTTTAATTTTTATATTATATTCTGCTAACTTTTTCAAGGCTTTAAGCGAATCCTTTATTGTGCAAAAGGAACCGCAAAAAGCATAGCCTAAGGTTATATTTTCCATATATTTCACCTAATTATAAGAATTTATTATATGTGTAATGGTGTTACTTAAAATATCGGCGGCTGTTAAAGGAGCAATCTTACCCGGAAGACCGGGGGCTTTAATAGCTGTTTTTCCATATTCTCTTGCTTTTTCTAAATCGAAACCACCTAATGAGGACAAATCAAGCAATAACTGAGCGACACAGGTTTTAAGCGAATTATCTGATATAACCTTAACATCAACTGTGTTGATAATTATGTCATAATTAAGCGGGGAAGCGTTTAAACTCTCGGTGTTTATGTAATCAAACCCGAGAGCCGAAAGCTCGGCAAAATGAGAAGGCTTTCTTGCACTAACGGTTACTATGCTACCCATTGCCTTTAATCTTTGGGCGAGTATTTTTCCAACTCTTCCGAAACCTATCACCAAAATTTTTGAATTCCAAAGGGTGAAATCGGTGTTCTCTATTGCGATTTTTATTGCGCCTTCGGCAGTTGGCACTGCATTTAGCAAAGCATAGCTGTCAAATGCGCCATAATCAACCGAATTTTTGTTTTGGAATAAATAGTTACAACATAAAATTAACTGATCATTAGTTGTGTTTGCCGCTATTTCTTCAAGATTTATTACTCTATGGGTTAAAGGGGTAAAAACGGTTTTAGAGTCCTTGGTTGTTGGAACGGGGAGAATGATAATTTGTGAGCTTTTGAAATCTCCGTTATCATTTTCAAAAAGACCTATGGTATCAACCGAATAGCCTAAGTCACATAACCTGTTTTTAACTATTTTAAGGCGGTTATCGCCACCTATTATAGTGATTTTTTTCATTATAATCACCATACCTTTTAAAAAATCAGCACCAAAGCTGTATAATACAGTTTATGGCACTGATATTTAAAGGGTTAAAGATTTTTCACAATTTGTAATAAATCACTTTTATTGTTACAAAGCGGATTTGCAATAATATGATTTTTGAGAATGTTTAAATTTTCTCCGATTTTTTTTCCTTTAAAGCCTAAGGCTTTAAGGTCATCTCCATTAATAGCAAGCTGAGATATTAAATAAGGTTCATTGTTCTCTAAAATTTCGCTTTTTAATTTATAAAGCTCATCGGTTTTGTTTCCAAGGGAATTTATAAAAAGTAAATAATCGTTAAATGTCTTTTCATTGCAAAGGCAAAGTCGTTGCTTTATCTCCGCTTTACTTTTAGGAATAGGCATTTTTATTAGGGAAAGCAGTGATAAAAAATAGGTTTTATACTTATTTGAAAGTTTAAGAACAGAGCAAATTTTATTCGTATCACAACCTGAAAGATAAAAAAACGAGAAAAAGGCAAGAGTTTTGTTTTGTTGACATTTTTTTATAATTTCAAAATCGGGACAGTGCTTAAAATCTAAAAAGCTTAACGCTTTGCCATTTATTAATTCGGCAAAAATCTCAATTTGTTCGCCCTTTATAGCTTTTTGAAGCTCGGTTGCAATTCTTTCGGCACTTATATTTTCAAGGCAATGCGATAATGTTAAAGCGGCATTTAGGGTAGTTTGCTCTATTTTAAAATTAAGGGTGCTAGCAAATCTAAAAAGCCGCAAAATTCTAAGCGCATCCTCGCCAAATCTCTTTTCAGGGTTACCTACTGTTCGTAAAATGCCGTTTTTTAGGTCTTCTAAACCGCCAAAGCAATCGATAAGTCCCGTAGAAGCGTTATATGCCATAGCATTAATTGTGAAATCACGGCGAGAAAGGTCGGTTTTGAGGTTTTTTACAAACTCGATTTTTTCAGGGTGGCGAGAATCCTTATATTCACCGTCACATCTAAATGTTGTGACCTCAATGGAAGCATCGTTAATAATTACGGTGACGGTTCCGTGCTTTATACCAGTTGGAACGGTTTTTTCAAAAATAGAGATAATCTCATCGGGTGTTGCTGAGGTTGTAATATCGTAATCCTCAGGCGTTTTCCCTAAAAGGGAGTCTCTAACGCAACCGCCAACAATATACGCTTCATATCCGTTAAAGATTAGGGTTTTGAGAATATATTCAATATTTTTGGGAATTTTAATCATATTTTTCAAACCTTTACAAAAAAGTGTTTATTTTTTGCTTAAAAAGTAATATAATAGTATAATAAGATAATAATATAGTCTTTTAGGAGTGGCTTTTATGAAACAGCTTCGTGAAGAAGATAAAATTATCGCTAATGTAAAGCGTGTTCATATGATAGGAATCGGTGGGAGCGGAATGTGTCCCTTGGCCGAGATTTTGCATAGCAAGGGATATATACTTACCGGTTCTGATAATAATGAAAGTGACCCTTTAAAGAGAATTAAAAATTTAGGAATTAAGGTTTTTATGGGGCATAATTCGCGAAATGTTGAGGGTGCCGAGCTTGTTGTTTATTCGGCCGCCATTTCACAGGATAATCCTGAAATTGTTGCCGCAAAAAGTAACGGAATTCAAACAATGGAGCGAAGCCATCTCTTAGGCGCCTTAACAAGATATTATGATAATGTTATCGGTGTTTGCGGTACGCATGGAAAAACAACCGTTACATCTATGATAACACAAATTTTACTTTTAAACAAGATGGAGCCTACTGCGGTTATCGGTGGCAGACTTCCTATGATAAATTCAAACGGAATTGCAGGCAAAAGTGAAACGATGGTTTGCGAGGCCTGTGAGTTTGTTGATACCTTTTTGCAAATGAGCCCCGATGTTGCGGTGCTTTTGAATATAGATAACGACCATCTTGATTATTTCAAAACAATGGATAGATTAGTTCTATCTTTTCATAATTTTGTTAAAATGTCAAGCAAAGCTTATATAAACGGTGATGATGCTCTTTGTCGGAAGGCTGCTCAAAATATAGATGCCAAGATAGTCACCTTTGGTTTTAAGCAAGGCAACGACTTTTATCCTGAAAACATCAAAGAAGCAAGCTTTGGCTTTTCTTATGATGTTATGTCAAAAGGTGAAAGACTAACCTCTATTGAGCTAAAAGCTCCGGGAAAGCACAATGTTCTTAATTCACTTGCGGCCTTTGCGGTTTGCTATGAGCAAGGAATTTTGCCAAACGATATTAAAATCGCATTAGAGCAATTTACAGGCGCGGGAAGAAGATTTGAGTTTATAGGTAAATTTAACGGATTCACCTTAGCAGATGACTATGCTCACCATCCAACCGAGATAAAAGCAACCTTAAATGCGGCAAAGCAGCTTAATTATAACCGAGTTATTGCGGTTTTCCAACCTTTTACATTTTCTCGTACTGCGCTTTTGAAGGAAGAATTTATTGAAGCTCTTTCAATTGCGGACAAGGTGATTCTAACACCGATAATGGGTTCAAGAGAAAAAAATATTTATGGAATAAAATCAGAGGATTTAGCAGAAAAACTCGCCGATGCAGTTGTTGTTGATGGTTTTTCTAATATAGCTGATAAAATTATTGAAACCGCAAAGGACGAGGATATTGTTATTACTATGGGTGGCGGCGATATCTACAAGGCGGCATATATAGTTAAGGAGAAATTGAGTTGACCGAAAAGCTATACGATATAGATTCCTATATAAAGGAATTTTGCGCTACCGTTGTTTCTTGCAAAAAGAACGAGGAATATTATGAGATTTTGCTCGATAAAACTGCATTTTTCCCCGAAGCTGGTGGACAAGGCAGTGACCAAGGTAGTATAGAGAATGTCAAGGTTCTTGATGTTCAAATAAACCAAGACGAAATTATACATATAACAGACGCTCCATTAACGGTTGGCCAAACAGTTTGTGGTGTTATAGAATGGGAGCGAAGATTTGATTTTATGCAGCAACATTCGGGAGAGCATATAGTTTCGGGTGTTGCCCATTCGCTTTACGGTTGCGAAAATGTTGGATTTCATTTGGGACAAGATATAGTAACCTTGGATTTTGATAAGCCCTTAAATGCCGAGCAAATTTCAAAAATTGAAGAACTTGCAAACAAGGCGGTTTTTGAAAATAAAGCATTTTACACCTATTATCCTGATGAAGCAAAGCTCAAAACGCTTGATTACAGAAGCAAAAAGGAGCTTTTGGGTAGCGTTAGAATTGTTGAAATTGAGGATACAGATATTTGTGCCTGCTGCGCTCCTCATGTTAAAAAATCGGGCGAGATAGGCATTATAAAGCTTTTGGGCGTTGAAAAATTAAGAGGCGGCGTGCGAATAGAAATCAAGTGCGGAAAAAGGGCGCTTATGGACTATTCGCGTAAACATCAAAACATTTCAGAAATCTCAAATTTATTATGTGTTAAGCAAAATGAAGCAGCTATTGGGGTTAAAAAACTAACCGAGCAAAATGCGAAACTAAAATTTGAAATGGCGGGCTTTAAAAGGCAAAGGCTTGCCCAAATAGCAGAAGGCTTTAAAAGTGATAGCATTAAGTCTATTTACTTTGAAGATGATTTAGATATGAAGGAGCTACAATTTTTAGCTGATTTGTTATATAAAAAGCTGGGCGGTATAAGAGCAGTTGCAACCCCTTGCGAAGATGGTTTTTTCTTTGCTTTTTGTGGTGAGCCTCACAAGCTGGACGAATTCTTTGTTCTATTTAAGGCTAACTTTAATGTTAGAGGCGGCGGCAGAAATGGAATGGTTCAGGGAACAGTTTTTGCCTTAAAACAGGAATTGATAGATTTTTTCGCAAAATTATGATATAATTATTAGGTTAGGAGATTTTTATGGATTGGACTGAAATCACAGTCAAGGTGCCAACAAGGTATACTGATACTGCTTCGGCTATCGCTAATATGACCGTTCCTTACGGAATTTATATTGAGGATTATTCCGATTTGGAAGAGGCAGCTTGGGATATTGCGCACATTGATTTAATAGACGAGGAGCTAATAAGCAAAAATCGTGAAAATTCGGTTATTCATATTTATATATCAGAATGTGATAATGCGGCTGAGAGCTTGGAGTTTTTAAAAGAGCGGTTTAGAGCCGAGGGCATACCCTTTGAGGTTGGCTCGCAAGGTGTTAACGATAATGATTGGAATGAAAATTGGAAAAAGTTTTTCCATACTATTGAAATCGGTCAAAGATTAGCGGTTGTTCCAAGCTGGGAAGAATATCAAAACGAACAAGGCAGAACGGTTTTAAGTATAGACCCCGGTGCCGCCTTTGGAACGGGAACACACGCTACAACCTCACTTTGTCTCGAAATATTAGATAAAATTGTAACCCCGAATAAAAAAGTTCTTGATATTGGTTGCGGAAGCGGAATTTTGGCAATTGCCTCGGTGCTTTTGGGGGCCGAGAGTGCTTTTGGTGTTGATATTGATGCTCAGTCGGTAAAAACTGCGAAAGAAAACGCCATTATTAACAAAATTTCCGATAAAGTGGAATTTATTGTTGGCGATTTGGCAGATAAGGTTAAGGATAAATATGATATAGTTTGCGCTAATATTGTTGCAGATGTTATAATAAGACTATTGCCCGATGTTAGCAAATTTATGACCGAACAGGCAAGACTTATTATATCGGGAATTATAGATATTAGAAAAGAGGATGTTTTAAAGGCGGTAGACCTTAACGGATTTAAAATTGAAACTGAGGTTTATCGTGATAATTGGTGTGCATTTACATTAAAAAGGAGATAAGCTACTATGCTTGAATTTGAACAATTGAATCAAAGGCTCCTCGGCAACCAAGATGAAATCAGGGATTTAAAGGATGCTCTTGGATATGATAAGCTCAAAAGAGAAATTGAAGAGCTTGAAACAAAGGCTTCGGCACCCGGTTTTTGGGATGATATGGAGGCTTCTCAAAAAATTCTTCAAAAAACGGGCAAGCTCAAAAACACGGTTGAAACATACGATAGAATTTGTTCCACCTTTGAGGATTTGATAGTTTTTATAGAGATGGGTGAACAAGAAGAGGATTTATCTGTTGTTTCTGAAATAGAGGAATCTATATCACTTCTTGAAAACGAAATTGCGGCTCTTAGACTTCAAACTCTCTTAACGGGAGAATACGATAAGAATAATGCGATTTTAACCTTCCATGCGGGTGCAGGCGGAACAGAAGCTATGGACTGGGTTTCAATGCTTGTCAGAATGTATACAAGGTGGACCGAGCGGCATGGGTTTAAGGTTCAGATGCCTGATTTTCTTGAAGGGGACGAAGCAGGTCTTAAAAGTGCAACCTTGGTTATAGAGGGTGAAAACGCATATGGCTATTTAAAGAGCGAATCAGGAGTTCATAGGTTGGTTCGTGTTTCCCCTTTTGATGCTTCGGGAAGAAGACACACCTCTTTTGCTTCCTTGGAGGTTATGCCTGAGATAGATAATGATACCCAAATTGAAATTAGAGATGAAGATATCAAGATGGATGTTTTTAGGTCGTCAGGAGCGGGTGGTCAGCACATCAACAAAACCTCATCAGCAGTGCGACTTACACATATTCCAACCGGAATTGTTGTTGCTTGCCAAAACGAGAGAAGCCAATTCCAAAATAAAGACCAGGCACTTAGAATGCTCAAATCTAAGCTTCTCGAAATAAAGGAAAGAGAGCATCTTGAAAAAATAGAGGATATAAAGGGAATCCAAAAGGAAATCGCTTGGGGCTCGCAAATAAGGTCTTATGTCTTTATGCCATATACCTTAGCAAAGGATCATAGAACAGGCTTTGAGTCGGGCAATATTAACGCTGTTATGGATGGCGATTTGGACGGTTTTATAAATGCATATTTAAAAGCAGCTTCCAAGGGTGAGCTTGGTAGCGGGGAGGATGAAGATATATGAAAAAAATAATTAGTTTAGTGTTAGTGAGTTTGATGGTTGTAACTCTTTTAGCAGGTTGCGGTGAGAAGAAAGACAGAGTGCTTTATAACGATATTGATTTAGGCAAGTATGTTAAGCTTGGCAAATATAAGGATATAGCAGTTGATACTGATTCTGATAAATTTGAAGGCTATTATGGTGATGTTGTTACCGGTGATATAACAAATAATGGCTTTTATGAAAAGATAACAGAAGGTGTTATTGCAAACGGTGATGTTGCGAATATAGATTATGAGGGCAAGCTTAACGGTGTTGCTTTCCAAGGCGGAACCGCTAAGGGATATGACCTTGAAATCGGTTCAGGCTCATTTATAGATGGATTTGAGAGCGGACTTATTGGTGTTAGCATTGGCAGCACGGTTGATCTTAACCTAACCTTCCCCTCAAATTACGGAAATACCGAGCTTGCGGGCAAAGCAGTTGTGTTTACGGTTAAGGTTAATTATGTTGTGACCGATACCCCCTTAAAGCCTGAGGCTTTTTGTGAGGAGCTGGGCTTTAAGAGTCTCAAAGCCTATGAGGCCGATGCCACCAAAAGAGCGGTTAAAGAATATATTTTAGATACTGTTTTTGAAAATTCAAAGGTTAGCGAGTATCCTAAAAAGGATAAAGAATTCCTATTAGAGCAGTGCATTGATGATATAAGCAAGCAAATTTCTGAGCAAACGGGTGAAACGCTGGCAGTTTATTTGCAGTATATCGGTCAAACCGAAGAGGAGTTTAGAAAATCTGCTTTAAAGGAGCAGGTTCAGCCCGCTATGAAACAGCAAATGATTTTATATGCAATTTTAGATGATGCAGGCCTTGAAGTTACTGAGAAGGATGTTGATAAAATAATTGCTGATTCTCTCAAACAAATTAATAATTCTCAAGTAAAAAAGGATGATTTACTTGAATATTACGGTGAGTATTATTTTGAGTTATTAGCTGTTAAGGAAAAGACATTAGATTATCTTTACAAAAAGGCTAAAATTTCTTAAAGCTTAAAGGGCGGACTTTTGAGTTCGCCCAAAAATTTTTTGAAAGGGGGAGAGCTTTTGCAAATTAAGATACAAAACGCAAGGGTAGAGCTTTCGGCTCAAACGATTCTTTCAAGTGTTAATTTTGAAATTAACGATAAAAGCCGAATTGCAGTTGTTGGGCGAAACGGTTGCGGCAAGACCACACTTTTAAGACTTATTGCAGGACAAATAGATATTTCAAAAAATGAAAGTGAAGCGGATAGCTTTATTGCGGTTTCGGGTAATCCTAAAATCAGTATGCTTTCCCAAATAACCTTTCTTGATGATTCGGTTACAATGCTTGAAGAAATCAGGGGTGCTTATAGTGAAATTCTTTCACTTAAAAAAAGGCTTAATATAGCCCAAGCCAAGATGGAGCAAAATCAAACCGAGCAAAACATTAAAAATTACACAAATCTTTTAGATACTTTTACAAATTTGGGCGGCTTTTATTATGAGAGAGAATACGAATCGGCAATTAAGCATTTTGGATTCTCACAAGAGGATAAAAACAAACCTTTATCCGATTTTTCGGGCGGACAAAGAACTAAAATTGCGTTTTTAAAGCTACTTCTTTCAAAGCCTGATGTTTTGCTTCTTGATGAGCCAACCAACCATCTTGATATGTATGCGGTTGAATGGCTTGAAGACTATTTAAAAGCATATAAAAAATCATTTGTTATAGTTTCACACGATAGAATGTTTTTAGATAATGTTGCCGAAACTGTTTATGAAATAGAACACGGTAAAACCTATAAATATAATGGAAATTATACCCATTTTGTTGAAGCTAAACGAGTTTTGCGGCAGCAGCAACAAAAGGATTTTATTGCACAGCAAAAGGAAATTGAGCGGCTCGAAGGCTTAGTTGATCGATTTAGATATAAGGCAACTAAGGCTGCAATGGCGCAGTCTAAGCTTAAACAAATAGAAAAATTGGATGTTTTAGAAGCGCCTGAACATTATGATAACAGGGTTTTTAAGGCGAATTTCACACCAGAGGATTTGGGCGTTAAAAATATGCTCGAAGTAAATGAGCTGGCGGTTGGGTATGATAGGCCCTTGTCAACAATAAGCATTAAGGTTGAGTTGGGCGATAAAATTGGTATTGTTGGCGGAAACGGGCTTGGAAAATCAACCTTTATAAGAACACTTATGGGCTATGTAAAAGCACTTTCAGGCCAATATAAATTTGCTACTCGGGCTAAAATCGGATATTTTGATCAGCAAATGGCTGAGTATGTAAGCGACAAAACGGTCTTAGATGATTATATGAGCAATTTTCCGAGCATTAGTGAGTTTGAGGCTCGCTGTGATTTGGGAGCCTTTATGTTTAGCGGCGATGATGTTTTTAAAGCAGTTAAGGTTTTATCGGGCGGTGAGAGAGTAAGACTGGCTTTATGTAAAATCTTTAAACAAAAGCCCAATTTCTTAATTTTAGATGAGCCGACTAACCATATGGATATTCTTGGCAAAGAAGCCTTAGAGGAAATGCTGAGCAGTTATGAGGGAACTGTGATTTTCGTTTCGCATGACCGCTATTTCATTAAAAAAATTGCCACAAAGGTTTTGGATTTTTGCAAAGGAAGAACTCAGCTTTTTCATTTTGGATATGAAGAGTATTTGAAAAAGCATAAAGAAACTATATCCGAGGAGTCTTTTGAAATAAAGCCTAAAAAAGAGAAAAAGGTTTACATAACACCCGCAAAGGAGAAGGCGAAAAGGGAGCGTGCAATAAAAAAGGTAGAGGAAAATATTGAGGCAATAGAAAAAGAGCTTTCTAACATTCAAGAAGAGCTTTCTAAGCCTCAAAATATGAGCGATTATATCTTGCTCTCCGAGCTTAGCGAAAAGAGTAAGCAGTTAGAGCAAGAGCTTGAAAAAAAGCTTGCCGAATGGGAAGACTTATCTATTTTGTATGATTCTTGACAATATAGTTTGTAGCTGATATAATGATACCGCATAGCAAAAGCTGGCGGTATTTTTGTTTTAAACAAAAATTCAAACCGGAATAGAGGTGCAAATCCTCTGCGAACTCGTCGCCGTGATTTATGTTAAGGTTCTTTATATGTCACTGCATTTTGTGGGAAGGCGAAGAACCGAAGAAAAAGCCCCATTTTCTTGCATAATAAGTCGGAATACTCGCCGTCAGTGTCAGTACAAATGTGTCACGAGTAATTGACGGTGTATGTTGCGTGGAAGCCTTGTATTGTGGTATTCTATTTATTCATACTTCTCCTTTTGTATTGGCGTTGCCATGACAACAATACAAAAGGAGTTTTTTTATGAAAAACAAGAAGTTAATAATAGGTCTTAGCGTAGCTTTGGCGGTGATAATTATTGTTTTTGGAGTGTTATTGATAATAAACCGCCCTGAAACTAATACCGAAGCTAAGCAAATCACTGTAACAGTTGTTTATGAGGATGATAGCAAAAAAGAAATCCCTATTGAAACTAATGCGGAATTTTTGGGAGAGGCTTTGTTCGAAAAGAAACTTATATCAAAACAGGATTTTGATGCAGGTTATTTTATCTATTTTGATGGAGTTAGAGCTGATTATAATGAGGATAGCGCTTGGTGGTGCATAACTAAAAAAGGTCAAATGACCGAAAAAGGTATGAATGAACTACCTATTGCTAATGGTGACGAATTTGAAATTACATATACACCGAGCTAAATTATTTGAGGTAATATTATTAAGTCTATTAGGGGCTTTAATGTATGTTACACAGGTTATAATGGCGATTCTACCTAACATTGAATTAGTTTCGTTACTTATTATTTTGATAACTCGCAAATTTGGGGCAAAAGCGTTTATCTCGGTTTATATATTTGTGGCTTGTGAAATTTTAACCTATGGATTATCAATGTGGGTTATTAATTATCTTTATGTTTGGGCTATTCTTTGCCTTGTTATATTAATTTTAAAGGGTATTAACAGCGCATTAGTTTATGCTTTAATTTCGGCAGTTTTCGGACTTTTGTTTGGCACACTATGCTCGATTCCATATTTTATAATAGGCGGAATAGAGATGGGAATTGCAAATATTGTTTCAGGAATAGGCTTTGATATTACTCATTGTGTGGGTAATTTCATTTTAACGGTTTTGTTATATAAACCCCTGACAAATGCTTTCGAAAAGTTGATTAAACCGCATAAAAACTGACAATTCTATTCACGGTAGAGCTTTTAAAAATAACTCTACTGTGAATTTTTTTATTGTAGAAGGGATAAAAGTCTTCTTAGAGTGTAAAAGGGTTATTTTGGGTATATAATAGCAAAAGCAAAAAAACAAAGGAGTTACTGTTATGAGTTATAAAATTATAACCGATTCCTGTGCAAACCTTACTGACAGGCAAATCGAGGATTATGATGTTGAAATTATTTCACTTAAATACAGAATAGGCAAAAAAGAATTTGACAGTTATGTAAAGGACAAAAAAACCGATTATAGCGAAACGTATCGCTTATTAAGAGAAAAGGCAATGATTACAACAAGCCTTGTTTCCCGTGAAGAATGTGATAGGGTTATAATTCCTGTTTTAGAAGCAGGCGAAGATGCTCTTGTAATTGCCTTCTCTTCGGGATTATCGGGAACATATCAAAACATAAAGCTTGCCTGCGAGGATTATAAGGAAATGTTTCCCGAAAGAAAAATAATAGTTGTTGATTCACTTTGTGCCTCTTTGGGAGAGGGCATGCTTGTTCATTATGCGGTTAGCCTTAAAAAGCAGGGAAAAACCATTGAAGAGGTGGCTGAATGGGCAGAGCAAAACAAGCTTTCTATTTGCCATATTTTCACGATTGATGATTTGTTTTTCCTTAAAAGAGGGGGTAGACTCTCGGGTGCAAGCGCAGTTTTGGGCTCGCTTATAGGAATCAAGCCAATGCTTCATACGGCGGATGACGGTAAATTGTATGTAACCGGCAAGGTAAGAGGCAGAAAGGCAACCATTGAACAGCTTATTGATTCCTTGGCACAAAAGGGAATTGATATTGAGAATCAGGATATATTTATTGTTCATGGAGACTGTGAACAGGATGCTAAATATATTGAATCTGAGATTAAAAAACGTTATGGTGTTAAAAATGTTGTTTATAATATGATAGATCCCGTAATAGCTGCTCACGCAGGGCCGGGAACACTTGCAGTATTCTTTATAGGCAAAGAGAGATAAAAAGGTGCAAAAGCACCTTTTTTATTTTGCCAAATACTATTTTCTTTTATTGCACAAAAAAACATAATATGTTAAAATGGTTAAAAACGTAACAAAAAGGAGTTGCAACAATGGAATTTAGTGTTAACAGTCCGATTTTGTTTATAATGGTTGGAATTATCATTCTTGCTGTTTTGGCGCAGTCGGTCTATTTTTTGGTGAGGGCCTTAAAAAGAGCGGGTCAGCTTGGTATTTCAGGCAAAACCCTTAAAAAGACCATTACCTCGGCGGCTGTTTTTACCATAGCCCCCGCTATTGCGATACTTGTTGGTGTTTTGGCACTTTCAAAAAGTCTTGGAATTGCGTTGCCTTGGCTTAGGCTTTCAATAATAGGCTCTATTACATACGAAACGGTTGCGGCAAATAATGCGCTCACCGCTTTGGGACTTCCATCAGGAAGCCAAATTACCGATGCGAATGTTTTTATAACTGTGCTTTGGGTTATGACGGTGGGTATTGCTGCGGGACTTATTTTTGTTCCCTTTGTAACAAAGAAAATTCAAGGAGGAATCAGTAAAATCGGTCTTAAAGATAAAAAATGGGGAGAAATACTTAATAATGCTATGTTTATTGGTATGATTTCTGCCTTTTTGGGATATGTGTTCTGCGATGTCACAAATGTTTTCAAAGGTGATACTTCGGGCTTAATTCCCGTTCTTGTTATGCTGGTTTCGGCTGTTGTTATGGCTATTTGCGGCTTGTTATCTAAAAAGTTCAAGATACTATGGCTCACCGATTATGCTTTACCTTTGAGTCTTATTTTCGGAATGGCATCGGCAATACCAATTACTAATTGGTTAGGATAAGGGAGGAAGTAGCTATGAGTAAAAAGAATATGACATATCTTGAATCAGTTCACCGTGACGGTAGAATTTGGGGAATTGCACTTTGCTTGTTGTTTTTTGCTTTTCCTATTATAGTTTCAATAATTTTTGGTGCTGTTCCCGAGTGGGAAGGCTTAGCCAAGGGTATTATTGCAACTGTTCCTATGTATTGGGCGGTTGGTATTGTTGAAATTTTCACTTATGTTCCAATGCTTGGAGCTGGCGGAACTTATCTTTCGTTTGTTACAGGCAACATTTCAAACTTAAAGCTTCCTTGTGCAATAGATGCAATGGAGCGAGCTAATGTTAAGGCAACCGATGAGGAGGGCGAGATTATATCAACCATTGCTATTGCGGTTTCCTCTATTGTTACAACAATAATAATACTTCTTGGAGTTGTTATGATAGGCTTTATAGCACCCGTGCTTGAAAATCCTGTTTTAACTCCTGCCTTTGATATGATATTACCCGCACTTTTTGGTGGACTTGGAGTTGTCTTTGTTTCTAAAAACCTAAAACTTGCTATTGCACCAATGCTTCTTATGCTTATTCTCTTTATCTTTGTTCCTGCTCTTAATGCTGGAACGGTTGGAATTATGGTGCCGGTTGGTGTGTTATTCACCTTGTTAGTTGCAAGAATTATGTATAAAAAAGGAATGCTTTAATATGGGATACATTCTACTTTTGTTGTTGGCAATAATTGTTGTTATTTTGGCAGTTGTAATTATAAGAACATTAAACTTTAAGCCTAAGACTACTACAAGGGTTATTGAAGAAGATGTTTGCTTCGATGGAAATAAGGCAGTAGAGAACCTGAGAGAGCTTATAAAATGCAAAACGGTTTCATATAGGGATTCTTCGTTAGAGGATGAAAAGGAGTTTGAAAAATTAATAGCCTTGCTCCCAAAGCTTTATCCGAACGTTTTTGAGGCTTGTGAATATAAGGAACTTGATGACAGAGCCTTGCTTTTTAGATGGAAGGGTGAATCCTCGCTTGACCCAACCATTCTTATGGCGCATTTTGATGTTGTTCCCGTGCTTGAAGAGGCTTGGGAAAAGCCACCCTTTGATGCAGTTATGGAAAACGGTGTTATTTGGGGCAGAGGAACACTTGATACAAAGGCTACCGTTAACGGAGTTTTGTATTCTGCCGAAACTTTAATAAAAGATGGATTTGTGCCCAAAAATGACATATATTTTGCCTTTTCGGGTGGAGAAGAGGTTAATGGCAAGGGCGCAGTCAATATTGTTGATTATTTTGAGCAAAACAGGATTACGCCTGCCTTAGTTCTTGATGAGGGCGGAGCAGTTGTTGAAAATGTTTTTCCCGGCGTTAAGGGTAGCTGTGGACTTATAGGTATTGCCGAAAAGGGAATGATGGATGTTGAATATAAGGCAAAATCCCAAGGCGGACACGCCTCGGCACCAAAGCCACACACTCCTGTTGGTGTTTTGGCGGACGCTTGCTGCAAGGTTGAAAATAATCCATTTAAGGCTCATTTAACAAAGCCGGTTGCCGAAATGTTTGATACCTTGGGTAGACATTCAACCTTTGTTTACCGAATGATTTTTGCTAACTTATGGCTCTTTAAGGGTGTGCTTGATATTATATGCAAAAAGAGCGGCGGTGAACTCAATGCCCTTATGAGAACAACGGTTGCTTTTACACAGATGACGGGTGGAAAGGCTACCAATGTTATACCCCCAGAGGCCACAATGGTTTCAAATATAAGACTTAATCCTATGGACACAATGGAGAGTGGCCTTCAATACATAAGAAAAACTGTTGCTAACAATGAGATTAAAATTTCCGCTATTCACGGAATGAATCCGAGTCGTATTTCTATTACAGACTGTGCAGGTTGGGATAAGGTGGCAACCGCTGTTGCTTCTACTTGGAAGGGAAGCCTTGTTTCACCTTATTTAATGGTTGCTTGTTCAGATAGCCGCCATTATGGCAGAATCTCGGATAAGGTTTATAGATTTTCCGCAATGGATTTAACAAGTGAGGAAAGAGCAACTATTCACGGACATAATGAGAGAATAAGGGTTGAAACTGTAAATAAAGCGGTTGAATTTTATATTAGATTAATTAAGCAGTGTTAAAAAACGCCTGCCTCACTACCAAACATTTTAAAATGCCTTAAAGACGAGGGGTATGAGTTTGTGTTTATAAGCGATTTGATTTTAAAGGATAATTACGAAATAAAACACGATGGAACGCAGTGTAAAAAAGACGGCTAATGCCGTCTTTTTCTATGCCGCAAAGACAGAGAACCGTCCCCTGTCTTATAAAAGACAAAGAACAGTCCCATGTGTTTACATATCAAGATTTATAGGATTTCCACAAATTAAGCATTTTTGAGTTTTATTAAAATCTGTAATATTTTTAACATTAAATGTAAATTTGTTATTGCATTTTGGACATTGATATTTTATCTTTACTTCATTTTCTGATGTATTAGTTTTTCCTTCAATCATCTTTTTAATGATAGCGTCTTTCACATTATCATCATAATTAACGTTATGTTCAGTTAATTGAACAGGTTTTAAAACCTCACTCATAGGTATATTGTTGGGTGTATTTTCGTTCTTTATTTCTTGCTCTAAAAGTTCGATAATTGTTTGTGAATTTTCAATTAACTCACCAAAACCATAAGGCATAAATGAACCTATCCAAGAGGCTAGACAACCAAGTATCATAATCAAAACACCTATTAAAATAAACTCATCATTTTTCGCCATTAAAATAAAACCAATAATAATAGATGCAATAATACCTATCCAACAAGTTACTCGTGATAGTGTTTTAATTTTTCCTCCAATGTTATCAGACATAAAAACTTCCTCCTAAAATACAAATATCACTTTCTGCAAAAAGAATAATATTCGATTTTTGTGCGCTGCTTTTATTATATCATAATAATATGGTTTTGACAAGTTTAATTCAAACACTACTTTTATAGCAATATCTAAATTGTTACTACCAATTAAATCATTACTTTTGTATCTAATGATGAAACAACCGATTGGAATAACAATAAATATATAGTTGATTACCTTTTGGTTTTCCAAAGGCAAGGCGAAGGCGGATCAAAGTTTAGATAAAGAAAGAGGAAAAGTGATGAAGGATTACAATTTAATACCCCCCCGAAAAGTTAGGCGAAGGAAGCAGCATTAAACTTGATGTTTCAGGGGCGGAAGTTGATATTTATTGGAAGGTTGCTATTGAGGTTTTAGAAACAATAGCTGAAAATAACCGCAAGGGTGAGCCTACTGTTATGGTTGTTCCATACGGTCCTCTTGGCCCTTATTTCAGAATGGCGCATCTTGTTAATAAATATAGAATTTCGCTTAAAAACTGTGTGTTTATCAATATGGATGAATATCTTAAAAATGAAAGCGAATATATTGATGAAAGTGATGCACTCTCGTTTAGAGCAGGTATGGATAGAATATTCTATTCCGTAGTTGATGAAGAACTAAATGTTTTACCTGAAAATAGAATTTTCCCTGAGCCTAAGAACGAGGGGAAAGTTATGGAGATAATAAACAAATACGGCAAGCCCGGCAAGGCTTTTGGGCATTTGGGATAAAAAGGGAAGCTGTGAAAAGGGTAAGGATGCCGACCTTGTTATAACCGATCAAAACTTTAATGTTAAAACGGTGCTTTTAAAAGGCAAAATTGTGTAATTTTAACTGTGGGAGAGCATAATGGCTGTCTCACAGTTTTTAAATTAAAATAATTTTTAAAAAAGCGTGAATATATCTTGACAGTTTGGCTTTTTTGTTTAAAATTATAATTACTATTTTTATTAATGAGGGTTAAATTTTGGTTTTTTCTAATTTGCTTTTCGTTTTTTGTTTTTTACCCTTAAATTTAATATTTTATTTTATTGTCCCAAACATTAAGGCGAAAAACACCGTTATGTTGGTTTTTTCGTTGATTTTTTATGCTTGGGGTGAACCGTTATACATACTTTTAATGGTTTCAATGGCTTTAATAGATTATTTTTTGGTAATTAAAATAGAGCAAAGTGAGGGCGTTTTTAAGAAGAAAAGATTTTTTCTTATAAGCGTTGTTGGTATAGACCTTTTGCTTTTGGGCATTTTTAAATACACAACCTTTTTCCTTAAAAATATTAATCTTTTAACGCAATTTCCCAAAAATATTCCCGAAATTGCATTGCCAATAGGAATTTCTTTTTATACCTTCCAGCTTATCTCCTATTGTGTTGATGTTTATAGAGGTGTTGTTCCTGCTCAAAAGAGCTTTAAAACCTTGCTTTTATATGTCAGTATGTTCCATCAGTGTATAGCAGGACCTATTGTTCGTTATAGCGATGTTTGTGCCGAGTTAGAGGATAGGAGAGCTTCCTATGTCGATATTTTTGAGGGTATAAACCGATTCACAATAGGCCTCTTTAAAAAGGCTTTACTTGCTAACACATGTGCTTCACTTGTTGCAAAGCTACTGGTTGAGGACGGTGCCGATACTGCGGTTTTAAGTGAGAGAAGCGGACTGGCGCTTATAATTGGTGTTCTTAGCTTTTCCTTGCAAATTTATCTTGATTTTTCGGCATATTCTGATATGGCGGTTGGAATGGGTAAAATGATAGGAATTCATTATACCGAGAACTTTGATTACCCTTATATTTCTCGCTCGGTTAGTGAATTTTGGCGCAGATGGCATATATCTCTCGGAAGTTTTTTTAAGGATTATGTTTATATCCCGCTTGGCGGTAGCAGAAAGGGAATAGCAAGAACAATATTAAATCTTTTAATTGTTTGGGCATTAACAGGCTTTTGGCACGGTGCTTCTTGGAATTTTGTTTTATGGGGGCTTTATTTCTTTTGCTTTATTGCTCTTGAAAAATTGTTCTTATCAAAATTGCTTAAAAAGGTGCCTATTATTTCGCATATATATTTAATAGTGGTTGTCTTTTTTGGTTGGATACTCTTTAAATTTGAAAACCTTTCGGATATTATAACAGTTATAAAGGGTATGTTTTGCCTTAACGGAAATAGCTTTGCTGATTTTGAAAGCTTAGCAATTATTAAAAACAATGCACTTATTCTTTTATTTATTGCAGTTTGCAGCACACCGCTTATTAAAAATCTTTATGAAAGATTAAAGGCAAGAGCAATAAGCTCAAGCGGAGCATTTGCAGGATACGCAGTTATTAGTATTTTATTGCCGATAGTTTTATTGGTGCTTTCGGTAATGTCGCTTATAGGAAGCAGCTATAATCCATTTTTATATTTTAGATTTTAGGGGAAGTAATGAAGCAAAAGGAAGTTACACAAAAGCAAATAACCGACGCTGAGCTATATAACAATATGCGTAAAATAAGAATTGCAAACATTTGGGCGGTAAGGATATTCTTTATCGTTCTGTTTGTTGCTGCGGTTATTTCTTTTATAATTCCACTGAGACCTCAATTTTCGCAGGTTGAAAATAGAAAGCTAACTGAATTTCCTAAATTCACATTTTCGACTCTTTTTTCGGGAGAATATTTTGTTGGTATTGATAATTGGTATTCTGATACCTTTCCCGCAAGAGAGTTTTTCACAAAACTAAACACCGATTTTTCAACCCTTTTCGGTAAAAGCGATGTTATAGTTCACGGAAACGTTGAAAAGGGTGATAAAATTCCCGAGCAAAATGGAAATAACGAGCAAGAGACACCACCTGCGCAAGAGGAAAAACCTCAACAGCCGCAAGAGCTGCCAACCGAAACAATAGGCGCCTTGCTCATAAATGGCGATACTGCCTATGAATATTATAGCTTTATTCAAGATAGGGCGGATATGTATTCTGCCGCAATAACAAGAGCGGGATATCTTATGAATGGCAAAGCAGCGGTTTATGATATTGTTGTGCCAACAAGTATGGAAATAACAATACCTAAAAAGGTTTTAGCCTCGGTTAACACCTCTGACCAAAGGGCAGCCATTAACTATATTTATTCGGGAATTATAGGTCCTGCCCGCAAGGTAGATGTTTACAAGACCCTTAAAAAGCATAAGGATGAATATATTTATTTCAGAACCGACCATCATTGGACCTCGTTGGGCGCATACTATGCGTACCAAGAGTTTATGAAAGCAAAGGGTGCAGAGCCAACAACTCTTAGCGATTATATTCGTCACGAATTTACACCATTTTTGGGAAGCTTTTATAATTCGAGCGGAAAGCACCCGAATTTAGCCGCCAATCCTGATACTGTTATAGCCTATGAATCGCCTATTACTAATTCTATCAGTATATTAAGTGATGGCGGTTGGTTCTCGCAAAAGGTTATTTCTGATATGACAGGCACCCCGGCCGGAAATGTTTACAGCACATTTATAAGAGGGGATAATCCGCTTTCGGTAATAACTAATCCCCATTTAACCGATAACAGTGCTTGCATTGTTGTTAAGGAATCCTACGGTAATGCCTTTGTTCCTTTTCTCATTGCGCATTATCAAAATGTTTATGTTATTGATTATAGATATATTTCAAAGGTAGACCCAAGAGGGTTAGTTGGCTTTCAGGCCGATACAGGCGCTTCCGATATAATATTTATCAATAACATTTCCGCAACAAGAAGCAAAAGCTTGGTTGGTGCAGTTGATTATTTTGTGAGATAAAAAAAGTGCGTGAAGCATTTTCGTGATGTCCTTAACGGAGTTTATGCAAACCGAGTAGGATGAAGCAAAACCAACAGTATTGTTATCAACAATACTGTTGGTTTTTGCATTTTAACATATGAGGAATAGATTCCATGTGCCAAACTCAGGCACATGGATTTTTATTTTTTGACTTTTTGCTGGATATATCGAAAAAGATGTGGTATTGTGTGTGCTTGCCAAAGGAGGCAAGTACAGTGAGTAGCAAAAAAATCAAAGAAATTGGAAAGCGAATACGGCGCATCCGAAAAGTCAACAAAATAACGCAAGAGCAGTTGGCAGAAATGATAGATGTTTCTGTTCCATATATCAGCAAGATTGAAAACGGAAAAACGACCGCAAGTGCAGATATAATAGTAAGGCTAACGCAGGCATTACATACTTCTGCGGATGCTATTCTGTGTTTGGAAAAAGAGGACGGCAAGACAGATTATGCTGATGTTTTTTCAAAACTGATAAAACGGTGTACTGCGGAAGAAGCAAATCAAATTCTTGAAATAATAAGAATTATAATGAAAATCATAGAAAATAAATATGACTAAACTTAAAGCATCGGTTATGTGGATAGCTGATGCTTTATTCATTCTTACAGAAAGAATAAATAGAATTATAAAAAGGTAGGTGTAAATTAAAAAGTAAATCTCAAAATGCTCTGAAAAATTGAATATGCCCAAACTCCGTTTTTTTGTCAAAGGTTTAAGTTAATCGCTTTGACGCAAACTAATAGTAAAATAAAAGAAGAGAAACGGAGGTTTTGGTATGAAAAAAAGAATTATTACCAATCAAACAATAAAATCATTTGAGAAATATTTGTTGGAGAACGAAAAGGCACCGGCAACCATTGATAAGTATATGCGGGATATCCGATGCTTTGCCGAGTACGCCGCCGTACACGCACTGGATAAAACATTAGTCCTGGACTATAAAGGAATGTTAGAACAGAACTACGCTATTCGCAGTGCAAACTCTATGCTTGCAGCACTCAATGCTTTTTTGAGATTTGTCGGCTGGAACGATCTGTGTGTTAAACAGTTCAAGGTGCAAAAGGAAGCCTATTGCTCCGAAGAAAAGGAACTTAGCAAAGCAGAATACACGGCGCTTGTCCGAACTGCTGAGCAAAAGAAAAACGAACGTCTGTCCCTTGTGGTGCAGACGATCTGCGGGACAGGCATTCGTGTCAGTGAGCTGCAGAGTATTACAGTGGAGGCTGTCAGGCGAGGTGAGGCGGTTGTTTCCTGTAAGGGTAAGACAAGAAAAATATTTATTGTCAAGGCTTTGCAAAAGAAGCTGCTTCGGTATGCAGTGGAACAAGGAATTACTACCGGAATACTGTTTGTAACCAAAAACGGCAAACCGCTTGACCGCAGTAATATATGGCGGCAAATGAAGGAACTGTGTGAGCAGGCCGGTGTTTCGCCGGAAAAGGTGTTCCCGCATAACCTCAGACATCTATTCGCACGGACCTTTTACGGTATTGAAAAGGATATTGCAAAGCTGGCGGATATCCTCGGGCACTCCAATATAAACACAACTCGTATTTATATCATCACCACCGGCGCAGAGCATCAGCGCCGTATGGAGAATATGCGTTTAATCATATAAAAAAGAAAACCGCCACACAGAGCAGCGGTTTGAATATCACATAATGGGTATTATGTTGTACGAATAGCCGAACAAGCATACTTCGTTACTTTATTAGTACGAAGAATTATAGCACAGTTTGGTAGAAAAAGCAAGTGATTTTCGATAAAAAATGAGATTTACATAATTATAACGGATTTTGGGCATGGCAAACAAGACCTTTTGTTCAATTTTTTCAAAAGGTCTTCTTTGTTATGCCTTTATTTTGTTGTAGCAGAGCTTTTCGCTTGTTTAAAAACCGATTTTTCATTGTTTTATACAACATAATACCCATTATGTGATGCCGATGTTCACGTAGCATCGGTTTTTTAATGAACAAGTGCAACATAATACCCATTATGTTGCCAATTGCCGTTATTCAGCAGGCAGGGTTAAAACCCACGTATTGTTGTCGATCCTTATGTTTCCGTCCGTTTTATTTCTGTCTGTTACCCCAGCGCAAACGCTCGGCGTTTGCATATTTTTGCCGAAAGTTGTAGCAAACGTTTAAGGCAAGGAAGGAGAAAATCAGAAATGAAACAGGATGATACCCGTCTGAAGCTTATTGACGGAACTATCCATGTCATTGCAAGAGACGGACTCGACAAAGCTACTACAAAATCAATAGGCGAAGAAACCTCCATCAATCAGGCATACATTTACCGTCATTTTGAGGACAAGGAGGATATGTTTGCCAAAACCTTTGAGAGCTTGGATGAAGAACTGGTAAACAAAGCGATGCAGCACATTCCTGTAATGTATATGCAGGAAATGGATTACGAAATGCGTTGCTGGGTGTTCTTTACTTCAGTATGGAAATTCATGCTTGGTAACAAGGATAAGTGTCTTACGTTTATTCGGTATTACTACTCTCCGTATTTTAAACAGTATTCAGCGGAAAGTCATAATCGTCGATACAAGCCTCTTGTAGAGAAATTTAAGGATGCGTTCCGAGATGAAGCAAATGTGTGGATGCTCTTAAATCATATTCTCAACGTAATGCTTGATTTTGCTGTCAAAGTTTTTGACGGCGCAGTATCGGACAACGATGATACAGCGGAGCACGTGTTCCGCCTGATTTACGGTTCGGTAAAACAGTATTTTAGAGAAAAGGAGTGTTAAGTGCAGTGAAAAAAGTATTTAACATAATCAAAACCACTATTGTCTGGTTAATTGTATTGCTTGCAGTATCTATGATGATTTTTACGGTCATCTCGGTTACTACATTTAATAGAAACGACCGCGATCTCTTCGGGTTTAAGATGTACATAGTCAATTCGGATTCAATGGCAGCCACCGACTTTAATGCAGGCTCCTTGATCCTTGTAAAAGAGGTTGACCCCTCTACTCTCAAAGAGGGCGATATTATCACCTTTATGTCACAGGATACCGACAGTTTCGGTGAAACCATCACCCATAAGATCCGCAAGCTGACAACCGATGCAGAGGGTAATCCGGGCTTTATCACCTACGGTACTACTACCGATACCGATGATGAAACCATCGTTACCTATCCTTACGTGCTCGGTCAGTACCAGAGCCATATTGCCGGTCTTGGAACCTTCTTTAATTTCTTAAAGACCACCCCCGGCTATTTCGTCTGCATCTTTACGCCCTTTATGCTGATTATCCTGTATGAAGGCATTAAATTCTTCAACCTGTTCCGCAGATATAAGAAAGAACAGATGGAAGAAATGCAGGCTGAAAAGGATAAGATCGAAGCAGAGAAAGCAGAAAATGCCAAGATGCTTGAGGAACTCAAAGCCCTCAAGGCACAGCTTGAAGGTCAACAACCCGTGGCTGTAGGCGTTGAAACCGCTGCCGCCACATCCGATGATACCGCATCCGACACTGCGCCGGGTGCAGAAACAGAGTAAGAACCCTTTGACCCAAAGAAAGTAGTTGATGTCCCGATGTTGAAATTTTTATTAGGAGTTGTTGTCGGCGGTATAATCGGTTTTTTGATTTGCGCCATTCTCAGTATCAACAATTCCGAAAAAGACCGTAGCATACCCACCCCCGCCACCAAAGAAATAGGAGATAGCGATGCCCGAAGCAAATAACCCTGATACTGAGTTGTGGATACTCGTAGGCATCGTTGCCGCTATTATTTTGTTTGGATTGCTCGTTGGCTTGTGTATCTTCATCAACGACTTTTCCTCGGAACTTAGATACTTAAATAGTGAAATAGGAAGAACAACCGGCGGTGAGCGCCGCTATTGGAAACGGCAGAAACGCAGGCTTTGGCTGTCGCTGATTCCATTTGTCAAGTACAGACAAGATTAAATCACGTTTGTCCTTGTCTTCGGACATTTTAACGCTACCCACACTCTTTTCGGGTGTGGGCGGCAATCAAAGAGCATAACAATATTACTTCTTGCGTTGTGACTTGTTACATACATCGTTGTGCTTTTTGATTGCTGAAAGGCAATGAAGGAGAGTTAATGCTATGAGTAATACATTAAAGAAAATATGGAATATCGTATCCACGGCACTGGTCGTGCTGATCGTTTTGTGCGCCGTCTTCTTGATGGGCTCACGTTTACTTGGATTTCAGTGCTATAACGTCATTTCGCCCTCTATGGAGCCGGAATATATGGTTGGCGACCTGATTTATGTAAAGGACGTTGACCCTGCCACCATTAAGGAAGGCGACGTGATTACCTTTATAGTCAATGAAGATCTCGTTGTTGGTACTCACCGCGTTGTTCGTGTAGATGCTGAAAATCAGCGATTCTATACCAAGGGCGATGCTAACGAAATTGAAGATCAGAGTCCCGTGCATTTCAATAATGTAATCGGCGTACCTAAATTTGCAATCCCGAAGCTCGGCTATGTGTCTGACTTTGTGCAGAACCCTCCCGGTATGTATATCACTATCGGCGTTGGTATTATCTTAATTCTCGCTGTTTTCCTGCCTGATATGGTCGGCAAGAAGAAAAAAGAGGATGAAGACGAAGAGGTTGCGGCCGTGAAGACCGAGATTGATGCTACCACCGAGGAAAACGAACGGTTGAAGGCAGAAATTGAACGCCTCAAAGCCGAAACCCATTTCTCTTCCGGAGAAATGTCTCAGCTCTCTTCTGTAAAAAAGGAAGATAAGAGCGAAAACTAACGGTTTCCGATTCGTGCCTGTAAAGGAATTCCGACAGGCACGAGTTTGAAATAAATTCTCGAAGAAAGGAGGAAAAAGAAATGAAACTTACCAAGAAAAAGGTGTTTGTCTCTGCTTTGGCTATTTGCTTAATCGCAATTATCTCTATGGGTACTCTCGCTTGGTTCAGCGCACAGGATGAAGTAACCAACAAATTTATGATCGCTGATTCCGATGATGATACTCCCGATGAGATCTTCTCTGTTGACGTATGGGAAAATACTCCCGACGGTGAGAAGGATCAGGATGGCTATGAGTACACCGACATTCTTCCCGGCGACACCCTGAAGAAGGAAGCTCGCGTTGAGAACACCGGTCATTACGATCAGTATGTCCGTGTTACCGTGACTATCTCCGATGCACAGGCTTGGATCGCAGCTCTTGGTGCGGACTTCAACGTTGCAGACGTATTTGACGGCTTTGTTGCTGCCGATTGGAACCATATTTGGAACAACATGAACGGCGCTACCACCATTCCCGAGAATTTTGTTTACGTAATGTATTACAAGGATATCGTGGAACCCGGTGATGTCATTAACGTTTTCAACAATGTTAAGATTCCCACCTCTTTGACTCGTGAAGAAGCTGTTGCTTTCGGCGGAAACTTCGATATCACCGTTAAAGCTGAAGCTGTTCAGACTGAGAATGTCGTTCCTGAAGGCACCGCTGCTGCAGATGCGGCTTGGGCTGCTTTCAAGACTGTTGAGGGAAACAACTAATCCGAAATCACAAGAAGGTCTTGAATTGATTGGCTTTATAAGAGACCGGATTACATAAAAGCCAAAACCAAAACGGAAGGAGGAAGCCTTTATGAAAATTGAACAAATAGCAATTTGCACATCGGGGGGGGGGTACACTCTCGCTCTATTTGGGCATATTGCACAATGCTTTGTGGAGGCGGACTCTCTCCTGTAACTGCCTCCGATCATCGGCGCTGACGGAGTGCGGTTCGCGCTTGCGCCGACGATAAATCTAAGGAGGTCATAGGTAATATGACAAAAACTAAAAGCACCAAGCGTGCTTTACTGCTCAGCGCACTGTCTCTTTTGATGTGTGTATCTATGCTGATCGGTAGTACGTTCGCTTGGTTTACCGACTCTGTTATGAGTGCCGGAAATACCATTCAGTCCGGTACTTTAGATGTTGATTTGGTTGATGCTAACGACAACTCTATGGCTGGTCAAGTCATCAAGTTCGTTACCGCAGACAACCGCGATCAGGATGCCATTCTTTGGGAGCCTGGTTGTACTTATAAGACCGAGCCCGTTTACGTTGTAAACAAAGGCAATCTTGCCCTCAAGTATGAAATCGTTATCAACGGCATCAACGGTAATGCTAAACTTCTTGAGGCTATTGAATGGACTGTAACTGTTGGCACAACTACTACTGCTCTTGCTGACCTCAAGGGTGATCTTGTAGCAGGTGCAAAATCCGAGGCCATCGTTCTTTCCGGTCATATGAAGGAAGAAGCAGGCAACGAATATCAGGGCTTGACCGCTGAGGGTATTTCGATTGTCGTTTATGCAACTCAGCTTACCTACGAGAACGATAGCTTTGATAATCAGTATGACTACGCTGCAGGTACTGCTTTTGTAGGCGGTAAGGGTACGGCAGATGCTCCTTACCTCATTAACGAGGCATCTCAGCTTTTGAGCATTTCTGATTATGATGAGTATACCTACTTTAAGGTTGCAGACGGCGTTGAAACTCTCGATATGACTGGCGTTGGTAAAATCAAACTTAACGGTAGCTTCGATGGTAACGGCGTAACTATGAACAACCTTACAACTGCTCTTTTCCAGAGCGTTGGCAAATCCGGCGTAGTACAGGATATCAAGATTTCCAATCTTACTGCTAATGTTAATGTAACCGACGGTAGCGCACTTGTTAAGAATATCTACAATTCCGGCGAAACCACCTTTGAAAACGTGACCCTCCACGGTTATATCGAAGGCCAGTACAATATGGGTTCCTTCTATAATTATGGTACGGCTAACGCCGGCGATAGCGCTGGTGCTGATTACACCGTAAACTTCGTTAATACCAAGTCCGATGCAACTCTCGTATGCACTACTGGTAACGCAATCGGCGGTATGTTAGGTCACGGTTATGAAGGCGCAGACTATATGCTTAGCATTAATATGGATGCTAACTCTGGATACACCGGTGATATGTATACCACTGGCACAGCGACCTGCTACAAGGTTATGGCAATGTGCTCTCACGCTACCTACGTACTCAATGGCACCGAGGTAAGCAGATATAATGATACATATCCTTCTACCAGACTTACTATGAGTGCTCCTACGGCTGGCACCGATGGTTACTATGTTACTCCCATTGATGGTGTTGACCACTATGTAGTTTACCTTAACTCTCAGCTCACAGCATACGATGCAAACGGTAATAAAATTGCTAACAAGGCAGGTATGACCTGGAATCTTGGCAAAGAAACCATTGCATCCAGTCTTGACGGTAAGGTTTTCGATCTTATCACATCTGCAAACATTGTTAACGACACAGCTAACGATCTTGGCTATGCTATGAACAACGGAGAACTTACAATCTATTCTGGCAGAAGCGACAACTATGCATCCGGTTGGGTAACTCTTCAGGTTAACCAGTATGATGCTAACGGTGTTCTCCTTGCAACAGGTATTACTACCGTTCACACCTTTGCAGAACCCTAAATCTTAAAAATTATATCCTTTTAGGATAACAAAGTCCGTCCTAACTCCTTTCGGGGAGTTAGGCGGCAAGCAGAGGGTATAAACTCTGCGTTATATTTTCTGCTTGCCGAGGGCTTAAACCCCAAGGCAAAAGGGACGGCGAACCCGTCATTCGCCCGAACTTGTCATATTACCTATGAGTTTCACTCGCGAAACCCATTTTTGAAAATTCATAGGAGGTCATTAAAAATGACAAAGCAAAAATCTACTAAACGCGCTCTGCTTCTGAGCGCTCTGTCCTTGCTGATGTGCGTGTCGATGCTGATCGGTAGTACATTCGCTTGGTTTACAGATTCCGTTACCTCTTCGGGTAACATCATTAAGTCCGGTACACTCGATGTAACAATGGAGTGGGCTGACGGAACAAAGGCTATTCCTGCTGATGATAGCACCGATTGGAAGGATGCTTCTGCTGGCGCTATCTTCAAATCTGAACTTTGGGAGCCCGGCTATACCGAAGTTCGCCACATTAAGATTGCCAACGAAGGCACTCTTGCTCTCAAATATCAACTGAATATCATTGCCAACGGTGAAGTTTCTGAACTCGCAGATGTAATTGACGTTTACTACGTTGATCCTGCTGTACAGGTTACTGACCGTGCTGCGCTTACCGATGCTAACAAGCTCGGCACCTTGACCGATGTTCTCGCTAACATCAGCACTACCGCTTCCGGTAACTTGAAGGCTGGCGATAAGGACACTATTACTCTTGCACTCAAGATGCAGGAGTCTGCCGGTAACAAGTATCAGAATCTTGCTATCGGTTCTGATTTCTCTATCCAGCTCCTCGCAACTCAGCTTACCTCTGAGATCGACAGCTTCGACGATCAGTATGACAAGGGTGCTTGGCATCCAGACTTTACTGTTACTTCCGTAGAAGATCTTGCAGCGGCACTTGCCAATGGAGGCAAAATCCAGGTCAATGGCACTCTGAATGCGGATGGCACTATTACCGTTCCGTGGAATACTAATCGTAAGACCGAGTTTATTATTGATGCTGAAACTGTAAATGAGTTAAACGGTGGAACCTACATTCTTGATGACGAAGCAAACTGGGGCTTTACCGTTACGGTTGACAATGGCGAGACGCTTGCTTTGAGTAATATGAATATCACTGCTGATTCGGCATGGGTAATGAATATGTTGAACCAGGGCGGAACGCTTACTCTCTCCAACATTGATCTCGTTGCTACTGACGGTGCAGGCGTATATGCTTACGGTGTAAATGGAACAACGACATTGAATAACCTGAACGTTAATCACGTGAATTTGAGTGATCCTTCCGCACCTTGGGCTGCTACCGCAGTTGCAACCTCCAACGGTCACAATCTGATCATCAATGGCGGTACTTATGTTGGCTCGACCTACGGTGTTTTCGTTTATAACTCCGGAGGAAAGGTTACCATCAACGGCGGTACCTTTAAGGCTCCTAATGTTCTTGCCGCAGACGGTAGTTATACAGATCCGAGCATTAGGGGAGAACTCTATGTGAACGGCGGTAACTTTGACGGAAAAATCAACATGACCAACGGTTACGCATACTGCGAAATCACGGGCGGTAACTTTACGAACTTCTCCGTTTCAACGTACAGCCCCGTTGTGATCACCGGCGGTACCTTCGATGCTGATCCTTCAGCTTACGTTGCTAATGGATACCAAGCTGTTGACAATGGTGACGGTACTTGGACGGTAAAGGGTTATGACGTTTCCAACGCCACAGAACTGACAGATGCTATCGCCAATGGTAAGGCAGTTGAACTGACTCAGGATGTTAGCCTTGACAAAATCGATCTCACCGACGCAATCACCAACGACGTTGTTATCAATGCTAACGGTCACAAGATCACCACTACCGAAGCTTACGGTATCGAGGTTACTGCAGGTAAAAACGTTACCATCTACAATACTGACATTGAGATGACCAAGGCTGGCGATTATATCACCTATGCTGCAGGCTTCAAGATTGCTAACGGCGATTATGCAGGTGCTACCATCACCCTTGAAAATTGCACCATCACGATGGCAAACACTGACTGGGCTTATGCTGTAACTATGCCCGCAAGCGTAAAGAATCTGAATCTTGTTATCGACAACTGTACTCTTGAGGGCGCTATTGCCGTACAGTGCTGGGGCGATAACAACAATATCAAAATCACAAACAGTGAGTTAATTTGCAATTACACCACTAATGCGTCGTATACTTCTGCCTGTGTTGCATTACAGAACGATGGTACAAGCATCTCTGAAAACAACACTTTGGTGATTGATAAGTGTAGTTTCTCGTATAGCGGTGTGGATAATTTCAATTCCGAAATCGGATCGGTTTGGAATCTGGGCGTTAACAATACCGTTACAGTTACTAACTGCACCTATGGTGAAAAGGTAACCGAGTTCTTAGAATAACAAAGTCCGTCCTATCCCCTTCGGGGGATAGGCGGCAATCAAAGGGCAAAACAAAAAACCTCTCCAT